>NZ_NCUK01000013.1:999076-1332102 GCF_002096445.1 Streptococcus oralis subsp. oralis | reverse complement strand
GATACACCTGTACCCATGCCGAACACAGCAGTTAAGCCCTAGAACGCCGGAAGTAGTTGGGGGTTGCCCCCTGTGAGATATGGAAGTCGCTTAGCAGAATAGGAAGTTTAGAGACTTCCTTTTTGGGAGTTTAGCTCAGCTGGGAGAGCATCTGCCTTACAAGCAGAGGGTCAGCGGTTCGATCCCGTTAACTCCCATAGGTCCCGTAGTGTAGCGGTTATCACGTCGCCCTGTCACGGCGAAGATCGCGGGTTCGATTCCCGTCGGGACCGTTTAAGATAACGGAAGTTATTTTAGACTCGTTAGCTCAGTTGGTAGAGCAATTGACTTTTAATCAATGGGTCACTGGTTCGAGCCCAGTACGGGTCATATTTGCGGGTTTGGCGGAATTGGCAGACGCACCAGATTTAGGATCTGGCGCTTAACGGCGTGGGGGTTCAAGTCCCTTAACCCGCATAATAGAAAGTAGCCGGCTTAGCTCAGTTGGTAGAGCATCTGATTTGTAATCAGAGGGTCGCGTGTTCAAGTCATGTAGCCGGCATTTTTTTATATAGAATAAGAGGTCGATGCGAACGTAGTTCAGTGGTAGAACACCACCTTGCCAAGGTGGGGGTCGCGGGTTCGAATCCCGTCGTTCGCTTAGAGAGGCCGGGGTGGCGGAACTGGCAGACGCACAGGACTTAAAATCCTGCGATTGGTAACGATCGTACCGGTTCGATTCCGGTCCTCGGCATATAATGATGAGCACCCTTAGCTCAACTGGATAGAGTACCTGACTACGAATCAGGCGGTTAGAGGTTCGACTCCTCTAGGGTGCATTTTTTTATTTAACGCGGGAAGTAGCTCAGCTTGGTAGAGTACTTGGTTTGGGACCAAGGTGTCGCAGGTTCGAATCCTGTCTTCCCGATTCATGGCGGTGTAGCTCAGCTGGCTAGAGCGTCCGGTTCATACCCGGGAGGTCGGGGGTTCGATCCCCTTCGCCGCTATATTGATCTTGTTGGACCTTTAGCTCAGCTGGTTAGAGCTCTCGGCTCATAACCGAGTGGTCGTAGGTTCAAGTCCTACAAGGTCCATTGTAAATAATGGAGGATTACCCAAGTCCGGCTGAAGGGAACGGTCTTGAAAACCGTCAGGCGTGTAAAAGCGTGCGTGGGTTCGAATCCCACATCCTCCTTTTTATATTAACGCGGGATGGAGCAGCTCGGTAGCTCGTCGGGCTCATAACCCGAAGGTCGTAGGTTCAAATCCTGCTCCCGCAATTTGGCTCGGTAGCTCAGTTGGTAGAGCAATGGATTGAAGCTCCATGTGTCGGCGGTTCGATTCCGTCTCGCGCCATATTTTGTTTTATTAAGCGGGTGTAGTTTAGTGGTAAAACTACAGCCTTCCAAGCTGTTGTCGCGAGTTCGATTCTCGTCACCCGCTTTGAACGAAAGTTCATACCAAGTTTTTAAACTTGGGCGCGTAGCTCAGGTGGTTAGAGCGCACGCCTGATAAGCGTGAGGTCGGTGGTTCGAGTCCACTCGTGCCCATTAATAGGAGAATTACTCAAGAGGCTGAAGAGGACGGTTTGCTAAATCGTTAGGTCGGGTAACCGGCGCGGGGGTTCGAATCCCCCATTCTCCGTAAGTTGAGAGCTGCTAGGCTCTTTTTTTGTATGTAAATCCCCCTTTTAACGATTTAGAAGGGGGATTTGTTTATTACCAACTTGTTAGTGATATTTCTCCGCTATTTAGCCAGATAGTATGTTTGTTTGCAAGTTCGACTTGAAGTTGACCAGATTCTGAGATTTCTTTTGCAAGACCTTTATTCAATTTTCCATCTAGCTGGAAGGTAACTTCTTTTCCAAGAACGATTGATCTTTCTTTATAGATATAAAGTAGTTCATCTGAATCCGTATTGTAGAAACAATTCCATATTTCGCTGATGAGCTCATTACGACTAATTGGTGCAGGTGGCATAAATAGGCTGCCTGCTTTTTCTTTTAGGTCATCTGGGAAGTCTGCTATAGAAAAATTTATACCCAGTCCGATAATGACATCTGTAACCAAGCCTGTCTCAACTGATGTCATCGCTTCAGTGAGGATACCTGCTATTTTTTTATTTTTAAAGTAGATGTCATTTACCCATTTGATATCTACTTCTATCATAGTTAGATTTTTAATGGCTTTGTAGACTGCAGCAGCAACCAGGAGAGTATAGGATGGGAGTTTTTCATAGGGAAGGTTTGGTTGAATATGCAGGGACATATAGATTCCCCCCTGAGATGGAGAATAGTAGGGGCGCTGAAAGCGGCCGCGGCCTGCTGTTTGACAGGTTGAAAGATAGAGTGTGTTTCCTTGGTTTCCAGCCTCAATCCCTTCTTTTGCATCTGTTTGGGTTGATTTGGTCTCAGGTTTGTAGCGAATGGTTAAGTTGGTGTTCTCTTGAATCAAATCAGGCAATATCAAATCGCCTTGAATAAGTTTGTAGCCTCTATTTTTGATACTGTCAATTTCTAAGCCTTCTTGTTGAAGACGTTGAATCGCTTTCCATATAGATGTACGGCTTAAATTCAGTTCTTCTCCGATTTTTTCTCCGCTAACATAATCGTTTTCTCTAGCTAATATTTGGTAGACTAGTTGGTGTGATTTCATTGATTTTCCTTTATACAGATTTGTTCTATAGTGATTTTTATAGCTTTCTTTTATTCTACCACAGCTTTCTTTAATTTAGGGAAATGAATAGTTGTAGGGGAGCAATAATTGCTTTGTAAAATTTCTCTCCTTAAAAATTTTTCTAAATATTCACTGATTTTTTCTTTTTGGTAGCGTGTTCACTGTTCCCAAATGACGGAAAAAATGGTAGAATATAAAGATAGTTTAGCATTTATCTTCTGGAGAAATCCAGAACAGAAAGGATCCGTTTTGAAATCAATTGGATTACTGGATAAGATAAGAGGGCTTTCGAAAAAAGATTTCTTTTTGTATTTGATGATCATAAGTATCTTTTTACCTTTTTATTTGTTCTTAGCCCTCTTTGCTTTATATTTGATAGGTTTACTTGTTACTGGGGAGATGAAGGGAATTATCAAAGGATTGGCCAAACATCCTGTACTTCTCTTTTTTATTGCCTACAGTAGTATCATCTCTATCGTCGCCAAGAACTGGCTTGGGTTGGTTGCATCTTTACTGATGTTTCTCTTCCTCATTTTCTTTAGCTTCTACCAGAAACGTCTGACACATGCTTTCTTTCGACTGATACTGCAGACAATCTTGTTTGGTAGTGTGCTCTCTGCTGTTTTTGCTACTTTGGAGCATTTCCAAATTGTAAAGAAATTTAACTATGCCTTTCTTTCGCCCAATATGCAAGTATGGCACCAGAACCGTGCAGAGGTGACCTTCTTTAATCCTAACTACTATGGAATTATTTGTTGCTTCTGTATCATGATTGCCTTTTACCTCTTTACAACGACGAAGTTAAGATGGTTGAAAGTCTTTTGTGTGCTAGCAGGTTTTGTGAATCTATTTGGTTTGAATTTTACGCAAAATAGAACAGCTTTTCCTGCCATCATTGCTGGTGCCATCATTTATCTCTTTACAACTATTAAAAACTGGCGTGCCTTCTGGCTCAGTATTGGTGTTTTCGGGATTGGCCTTTGTTTCCTCTTCTCAAGCGATTTGGGTGTCCGTATGGGAACGCTAGATTCTTCAATGGAGGAGCGTGTTTCAATCTGGAATGCGGGTATGACTTTGTTCAAGCAAAATCCGATTTGGGGTGAGGGTCCACTGACCTATATGAATTCTTTCCCGAGAATCCATGCACCTTACCACGAACACGCGCATAGTCTTTACATCGATACTATTTTAAGTTATGGTCTGATTGGAACCATTCTCCTATCCATTTCTTCGGTTATACCGGTTCACATGATGATGGATATGAGTCAGGAGTCTGGTAAACGACCAATTATCGGTCTTTATCTCTCCTTCCTTACAGTAGTTGCTGTACATGGAATTTTTGACTTGGCTCTCTTCTGGGTACAGTCAGGATTCATCTTCTTGCTGGTTATGTGCAGTCTACCACTGGAACATCGAACACTGGTGTCCGAAATGACAGATTAAGTTAATAAATAGTGAAGATCTTCTACTCTAGGTAGGAGGTCTTTTTTTGTTGGTGAAAATTATTTCTAAATCGAAATAGTTGACAGATGGAACGAGAGGTGTTACAATAAAAAACAATTCGATATAGAAATAAATTGGAGAGATCATGAAAGATAGTCATTTAGTAGCCCATCATATTCGTTTGTTGAATGGGCGGATTTTTCAAAAGTTACTGAGTCAGGATCCTGAGGCTCTTTATCGGAGTGAACAGGGAAAGATTCTCACGGTGTTATGGAAGAGTGAAACGGGTTGCGCTACGGCGACAGATATTGCACTTGCGACTGGTCTCACCAACAATACGCTCACAACCATGATTAAGAAACTTGAGGAGCAAAATCTGGTCATCATTAGCCCATGTGGAATAGATAAGAGAAAGAAGTATGTCAAGTTGACAGAGCGGGGTTGGTCTCAGAAAGAAGTGGGCCTCCGTATTAGTCAAAAACTGGATACTATTTTTTATAAAGGTTTCACTGAGGAAGAAATTCGCCAGTTTGAAAGTTATCAGGAACGCATTTTGGACAATCTGAAAGAGAAAGCAAATGAGGAATAAATCATGTCAAAACAAGTTGAAAATGCCCAAAATCTATATATTCATGCTATTCAAGATGGACGAGTTGCTGAGGCTCAGGCCCAATCTGTAGGAGATACCTACATTCAACACTCGACAGGAGTGCCAGATGGGAAAGAAGGGTTTGCGGCTTTCTTTGCAAATTTCTTTGAGCGCCATCCCGAGCGTGAGATGAAGATTGTCCGTAATATTGAGGATGGCAATCTTGTCTTTGTTCATGTTCATCAATATCCCAATGGCGGGGAAGCTCAATGGGTGACGACAGATACTTTCCGTGCGGATGAGAATGGTCGTATCGTAGAACATTGGGATGTTATTGACTACTATCGAACACCTGAAAACGGCCAATTAGACCAGATTTTTGGTGATTTTGAAATCACAGATTTGGATAAGACAGCAGAAAATAAAAAGTTAGTCCGTCGTTTCTTGACAGAAATCTTTCAAAACGGCAAACTAGAGCAGTGGAATGATTATGTGGCAGAAGATTTGATTCAGCATAATCATGAGATTGGACAAGGAAATCAGGCCTATAAAAATTATGTGGCTGAACATGGTGTTACTTTCGACTTTGTTTTCCAGCTTTTGGGACAAGGAAACTATGTGGTTAGCTATGGGCAGACTCAGATTGATGGAGTTGCCTATGCCCAGTACGATATCTTCCGTTTGGAGAATGGCTTGATTGTGGAGCATTGGGATAATAAGGAAGTTATGCCTAAGGTAGAAGACTTGACCAACCGAGGGAAGTTTTAAAAGGAGATACTAAGATGAAAGCTGTGCTTGTCAAGGAAGCTGGGGGACCAGAAGTTCTGCAGGTTGTGGAAGTTCCAAAACCGACTGTTAAAGAAGGTTGGACCTTGGTCAAGGTGCAAGGATTTGGAATCAACCATAGCGAGATTTTTACTCGTCAAGGACTATCACCGTCCGTTCAATTCCCACGGATTTTAGGAATTGAATGTGTGGGACTTGTAGAGGAGACCAATCGTCCCGATTTGCAGGTCGGGCAGCAAGTCATCTCCATAATGGGAGAAATGGGGCGCGCTTTTGATGGTGGTTATGCTGAGTATGTTTTGCTACCAGATGAACAGGTTTATCCTGTGAGGACAGGGCTTGCTTTGGAAAGTTTAATCGCTCTGCCTGAAACCTACTATACAGCATTTGGCTCTTATTTCAATCTCAAGATTGAAGAGGGAAACCGAGTTCTGGTTCGAGCAGCGACGAGTGGTGTTGGGCTTGCTTTTGCAAAACTTCTCAAGGGGCAATTTCCAAATGTCTATCTAGCGGGAAGTAGCCGTAGTCTGAGCAAGGAAATGCAATTAAAAGAGGCAGGATTTGACCAGGTGATTTTGGACAAGGACGGTGTCTTGCAAACGGAAGAGCAGTTTGACAAGGTCTTGGATCTTGTCGGTCCGAGTGCTATTTTTGATACATTTGCTCGGACGGCAGATGGTGGTATCATCTGTTCTTGTGGCTTGCTGGGCGGTCAATGGACTATTCCAGACTTTGACCCGATCGAAATGCTTTATCGTAATCTCTACTTAACAACCTTTGCTTCTGGTAATGTGTCTCAAAGCAAGCTTCAAGCTTTGGTGGACTTTGTAGAGCGTTATCAGGTAGATGTACGACCTGAAAAAGTATTTTCTATTGAACAAATCCAGGATGCGCATGCTTATCTGGAAAGTAGCCAATCTTTTGGCAAGGTTATCGTAAAAATTGAGGACAAAGAATGATTGAATATAAAAATGTAGCGCTACGCTACACAGAAAAAGATGTTTTGAGAGATGTCAATTTACGGATTGAGAATGGGGAATTTATGGTTTTAGTTGGACCTTCTGGATCCGGTAAGACGACCATGATTAAGATGATTAACCGCCTTTTGGAACCGACTGATGGAAATATTTACATGGATGGCAAGCGCATCAAAGACTATGACGAGCGGGAACTTCGTCTTTCTACTGGTTATGTTTTACAGGCCATTGCTCTGTTTCCCAATCTAACAGTGGCAGAAAATATTGCTCTCATTCCTGAGATGAAGGGGTGGAGTAAGGAAGAAATAGCGACGAAAACAGAAGAGCTTTTGGCTAAGGTTGGTTTACCGGTAGCTGACTATGGAAATCGACTTCCGAGTGAATTATCTGGTGGAGAACAGCAACGGGTCGGCATTGTCCGTGCCATGATTGGTCAGCCTAAGATTCTGCTTATGGATGAGCCCTTTTCGGCTTTGGATGCTATTTCGAGAAAACAGTTGCAGGTTCTGACGAAAGAATTGCATAAAGAGTTTGGAATGACAACTGTTTTCGTCACTCATGATACGGATGAGGCATTGAAATTAGGTGATCGTATTGCTGTTTTGCAGGATGGAGAGATTCGTCAGGTGGCGAATCCCGAGACGATTTTAAAAGCGCCAGCCACGGACTTTGTAGCAGACTTGTTTGGAGGTAGTGTTCATGACTAATTTGATATCAACTTTTCAGGATCGTTTTGGTGACTGGGTAACAGCACTATCTCAACATTTGCAGTTGTCACTGTTGACCTTGTTACTAGCTATTTTTATCGCTATTCCTTTGGCTGTTTATCTTCGCTATCATGAGAAGTTGGCGGACTGGGTCTTGCAGATTGCAGGGATTTTCCAGACCATTCCGTCTCTGGCCTTATTGGGACTTTTTATCCCCTTGATGGGAATTGGAACCTTGCCTGCTTTGACAGCACTAGTGATTTATGCGATTTTCCCAATTTTGCAAAATACCATCACTGGGCTAAAGGGAATTGATCCAAGTCTACAAGAGGCTGGGATTGCTTTTGGGATGACCAGGTGGGAGCGTCTCAAGAAGTTTGAAATTCCACTTGCCATGCCTGTCATTATGTCAGGTATTCGGACAGCAGCGGTGTTGATTATCGGTACGGCAACCTTGGCGGCTTTGATTGGTGCAGGGGGGCTGGGATCCTTTATCCTTCTAGGAATCGACCGTAATAATGCCAGTCTGATTTTGATTGGGGCACTTTCTTCTGCAGTGCTAGCCATTGCCTTTAACTTCTTACTAAAAGTGATGGAAAAAGCGAAATTGCGGACGATTTTTGCTGGTTTTGCCTTGGTGACGGTCTTGCTCGGTCTATCTTATAGTCCAGCTCTTTTGACTCAAAAAGAGAAAGAAAATTTAGTTATTGCTGGGAAATTGGGTCCTGAACCAGAAATTTTGGCAAATATGTATAAACTCTTGATTGAAGAAAATACCAGTATGACTGCGACTGTTAAACCGAATTTTGGGAAAACAAGCTTCCTCTATGAAGCTCTGAAAAAAGGGGATATTGATATCTATCCTGAATTTACTGGTACGGTGACTGAAAGTTTGCTTCAACCAGCACCTAAAGTAGGTCATGAGCCAGAACAGGTTTATCAAGTGGCGCGTGATGGCATTGCCAAACAGGATCATCTGGCCTATCTCAAACCTATGTCTTATCAAAATACCTACGCTGTAGCTGTTCCGAAAAAGATTGCTCAAGAATATGGCTTGAAGACCATTTCGGACTTGAAAAAAGTGGAAGAGCAGCTGAAGGCAGGTTTTACACTCGAGTTTAATGACCGTGAAGATGGAAATAAAGGCTTGCAGTCAATGTATGGTCTCAATCTCAATGTGGCGACCATGGAGCCAGCCCTTCGCTATCAGGCAATTCAGTCGGGCGATATTCAAATCACGGATGCCTATTCAACCGATGCAGAGTTAGCGCGTTATGATTTACAGGTCTTGGAGGATGACAAACAACTCTTCCCACCTTATCAAGGGGCTCCACTAATGAAAGAAGCTCTTCTCAAGAAACATCCTGAGTTGGAGACAGTTCTCAATAAATTAGCTGGTAAAATTACTGAAAGCCAGATGAGCCAGCTCAACTACCAAGTCGGTGTTGAAGGCAAGTCAGCAGAACAAGTAGCCAAAGAATTTCTACAAGAACAAGGTTTGTTGAAGAAATAGCTTGAGAATAGCAAACTCAACTTTGGCTAAACGACCATATAGAAAAATGCTCAGACAATCTTGTCTGGGCTTTTTTGATATTAGAGTTACTAAATGTCATTTAAAATGGAAAATAATACTCAATGAAAATCAAAGAGCAAACTAGGAAGCTAGCCGCAGGCTGTACTTGAGTACGGTAAGGCGACGCTGACGTAGTTTGAATTTGATTTTCGAAGAGTATAAGAGGAAATTTTCAGGATTTTCTAGATTTTTACTGTAAATACACTTGACTATTCAGATAATAGGTGTATAATGTGTTGTGAACTACTTAACAAATAAGGATTTCCAACTCATGTCGACTAAGGATGGAAATCTTGTGTATAGACAGTTCAGTAAATATATAATAGAGCGTTGCGTCCGAAAGTCTATCCAGACACGGCTCTTTAAAAACAAAAGGAGAAGATTATGAAAACAGAACCGATTCATCGTACCAGTATGTGGAAATTTAAGTTAAGTGCTGCCACCATGACTTTGATTCCCGCTGCCGTGGGGATTAACTATGTTGCCAAAGCCTTGGCGGAGGGGTTAAAGTTGCCCGTTTGGCTGGGGTCTTTGGGAACCTTTCTTACCAGCATGTTGGCTGGGCCGGTTGCCGGTGCCATTAGTGGTTTCATCAACAACGTGATCTATGGGCTGACCTTATCGCCAATTTCAACCGTGTATGCGATTACCAGCATCGGAATTGGGATTGCTGTCGGAGTTTTGCACGCCAATGGGTGGTTCTCGTCAGCGCGACGAGTATTTGTTTCTGCTATTATTATTGCCATCGTTTCAGCTGTCATTTCAACGCCACTCAACGTCATCTTTTGGGGTGGTCAGACCGGTATCGCTTGGGGTGACTCATTGTTTGCGGTAATGGTCGCCAATCATGTACCAGTGTGGCTGGCCTCATTTATCGATGAGTTTGTCTTGGATATTTTGGATAAAGTCTGCGTGGCCTACCTGGCATTCTTCATCTATCGTCAGCTGCCGAAGCGGATGGTGCACTTCTTTAGCGATGATAAATGATGACTGATAAAACATTGATTTCTGGAGCGCCACGGGTCAAGCTCAAGTGGTACCAGTTGATCGATCCGATTACTAAGCTCTTGTTCATCTTGGACATGACGTTGTTGAGCTTTGCCAGTATGAATTTATTGCTTCAGGCCGGATTAATTCTTGTCGCAACTCTGCTATTGTTATTTTCCAAATTGAGTTCTACCACCTTTAAGGCGCTGGGATTCAGCCTGTTTCTGATTTGCACCATGCTGATCATCCAAGGGTTATTTTACAGTCGGAATCAAACTGTGCTGTTTTCTGTGCTTGGGGTGTCGTTCTACAAAGAGGGTCTGATTTACGCCACCACTCTGGGTTGTCGAGTATTGGTGATTATTTTGACCAGTGGCTTTTTTATGGTGACCACGAGTATTTCAGAAAACGCGGCCTATTTGGAACTGTCCGGATTGTCTTATAAAACCGTCTACGTTCTGATGTCGGTGTGTTATATTTTGCCGGAAATGATGCGCAATATGCGGAAAATCCAGCAGGCACAAAAAGTTCGCGGAACCAATCCGCAAAAAACGTTGATTCAGAAATTAAAGTCAGTCCTGCCGGTTCTAATTCCATTGGTGATTAAGACCTTGGATCAATCGATGACGCGGTCGATTTCTCTCCAACTGAGAGGTTTTGATAATCTCAACCGGACTGTCAGAACCTCCCAGCGCGTGTATCGCCTGTCGCGGACGCTGCACATTGGTCTGACTGGATTGGCAATTTTATTGATTGGGTGGAAGATATGGACGAAGATAAACGGATTGTAATTGAAAATTTGACCACCCGTTATCCGGGTACTGAGCAACCACAACTGCGTCAGATTAACGCGGAGGTTCATACCGGCCAGGTGGTTGGGATTATCGGGAATAGCCACTCCGGCAAATCGACTTTGTGCCGTGTGCTGGCAGGGGTCATTCCCAAAATTGTGTCTGCTGAGATTGAGGGCGATTGGCACATGTTTGGCCAGCGAGTGTCTGACAATTGGCCTGTTTATAATGCCATGAATGGAGTTGTACTGCAAAATCCAGCTGGCCAACTAAGCGGGTTGGCAGACACGGTTGCCGATGAAATCGCCTTTGACTTGATTAATCAGGGAATGGCTGAAGGACTGATTCAAAAACGGGTTGAAGAAGTTGCCACGCAAATGGGGCTGATTGAACAGCTGAATTTGCGTCCCGAGAGCCTTTCCGGTGGTCAGATCCAGCGGTTGGCAATTGCCACGGCGATTGTGGCTAATCCGGCTGTTTTGATTATGGATGATCCGACCAGTGAGATGGATCCCCTTGGCCGCCGGCAATTTTTCCAATGGCTGGCCCAAGTCAAAGAGACGACTGTCTTCATTGTCACCAGTGAAATTGACGATTTGTGCGAAGTCGCCGACGTTGTGTGGGTGCTGCACGAGGGTCAAATGGTAGCCCAGGGCAGGCCGGGTGAGGTGTTTAATCATTTGGCAGCTGACTGGCAGATTCCAGCCCCGACAATCCAGCAACTTGCTCAAAAAATGGATTGGCACTTGGCTGATGGCCGGTATCCGGTGAATTACGCTGATCTGAAGGAGGTTCGTTATGTCCACAATTGAACTGATCCACCTGTCGTTCACTTATCCGGAACGGTCCTTTAGCTTGGATGTTGAAGACAAACACTTCACCGATCCGATGGTGGCGATTGTCGGCCAAAATGGTGCCGGCAAATCAACGCTCTTCAAATTGTTGACGGGTTTGCTGACACCACAAACCGGTGTGATTAAGATCGATGGAGAAAATTTTAATGATCTTAAACCAGTCGAAAAGTTACTGAAGGTTGGGATTACTTTTCAGAATCCTGACGATCAGCTTTTCAACCCGACCGTTCAACGAGAGGTGGAGTGGAATGTCGCGCAGGTCATGGATGACCACGACACGATTACGAGGCGGGCTTTAGCGGCTCTAAAAAGAGTTGGCTTGGATGATAAAACAGCTGAAAGTCCATATGACCTGTCATTGTCGGAACGCAAGCTGTTGAGCGTTGCCACAGTTTTGGCAGTGGATCCGGCGATTTATTTATTTGATGAGCCGATGATGTCGCTTGATTGGGAAAGCCGGCGCAAGTTGACCGCAATTTTCCATCAGTTGGCTGATTCGGGCCACCAAGTTGTGACCATCACCCATGACATGGATTGGGTCGCCGCCGAGTTTGAGTCGGTGTATGTTATGGAACACGGGAAGTTTGGCTTCGCCGGCAGTCCACGGGAATTGTTCAGCAATCACGAACTTGTCCAGCGAGTGGGATTACTACCACCGCGGATTATGGACATAGCGGAGTCGCTGGGTGATTCACAGACATATTTATCGGTTAATGATTATTGCCAGAAAAATCGAGATGTATAGAAAAAGTCACCTCTGCGGGTTTTCCAGGTTGAAGGATTAACTTCAGCTTCTGGCAAAAACTCACATGGGTGACTTTTGTGTTTAATAACGTTTCATGATCATCGGGTGCTTCCTCAGATCACTCGGTTTGATTTTACTTTGTTTCATGGTCATAATCATATACCATTTCTTTTGGATTTTTTGTTTGACTAATACAAAATAGGTCTTCATAGGTCTTCGCATTTTTAGCGTCCATTAGGATCATCAGTATAATTTTCTGAATTAGGAGACTGTCCCATCACTATTCGAACTTCGTCTCCCAACTTACGCTGTTCCCATTCATCCGTGAATCCTTTAAATCGCAATTCTGGAACTTTCTTTTTAACTGAATCATCTATTTTCGCCATAGTCCCCACCATTTTATTGGTTTTTCTTGTTCTTCTATCCTTTTTTGATCTTTGATTTGTTCCTGTAAATTTTCCAACTTCTCTTTAAGAGCGTTCACTTCATCTTTATATTGATTGTCTAAGTGTTTGAATTCTGTTTCCTGTGAGGGCATTTTGCGGGCTTTTAAGTTATCATTTTCCGCCTTGTATTCTTCTAGCAACTTTTTATCTTGCAAGGCTAATCGTTGTTACTGGTCTAACAAATTAGTTAGTTTTTCTATTTGTTGGTCTTTGCTACTTATTTGTTGGTCTTTGGTATTTGATTTGCTACTACTTTCTACTTTACCTAAAATTATTTTTTCTGCTTTAGAATTTATTAGATTAGACCCATTGGAACTTTTAAGCTGTAATTCTTTTGGTAACCTTTGGTAGTGATATTGAATATTTTGTTTTGTAACACTCAACTCATCCGCCAGCTCTTTGATCGTTTTTAAGTCTTCACTCATGGTTTAAGTCCTGCCTTTTAACCGTTGGTAGATATTGTTCAATGACTTTTTTGAGGTAGCGTGCGATATTATGCTTAGAATATTCTTCACGTCTGCTGGCAACATAAGACAAGTGGTCTTTAACACTATTTAGCCCTCTTAATTCTTTCAGTTCGTCATAGAGGGGGTAAACATGGACTTGCAATTCTGCCATGATTTTTGTATCTTGCATTTCAAACGGACTTAGCAACATATTTTCTAGCAATAGCGTGGTGTACTTGCTTTTCATTGCTTCAATAGCTAGCTTATCTTCGGTTTCTGCTTTGCGTGCTTTATCTTCTTGATAGGCGGTATCTTCTAACTTATAGCTGTTATCGTCTGCTCGACGTTTCTTTCGTAACCAGATATCCAATGTTAAACCGTCCGCATCAATCGCTCGATAGAGATAATGCCAACGCCCCTTAATTTTGATATAGGTTTCATCCATTTTCCACGAATAGAAGGACTGTTTATTTTTCTTTTTCCAGAGATGATAGAGGATTTTACTGTATTCTTGAACCCACCGATAAATCGTAGTGTGACAAACATTTATTCCACGGTCATAAAGCAATTCCTGAACTTCACGATAGCTCAGATTGTAACGTAGGTAATAACCAACAGCGACAATGATGACGTCTTGTTGGAATTGTTTGCCTTTAAAATGATTCATCTCTCAAGCCTTACTAACCTTTTTTCTGCTCTTTGAGAAGCTGAAGGTCGTGCTAGTAACTACCTATTTGGTTTGATTAATTCCATCATTTATCTGGTGCTTGCCCTTCAAAAAGGCTTCTATGGTGAGGTTTTAACAACTCTCTATTTTACAATTATGCAGCCAATTGGTCTCTTGGTTTGGATTTATCAAGCCCAGTTTAAGAAAGAACAACAAGAGTTTGTCGCACGTAAACTAGACGGCAAGGGTTGGACAAAGTATCTTTCTATTAGTGTTCTTTGGTGGTTGGCCTTTGGGTTCATTTATCAGTCTATCGGAGCCAATCGTCCTTATCGCGATTCCATCACCGATGCGACCAATGGGGTTGGGCAAATCCTCATGACAGCTGTTTACCGTGAACAATGGATATTCTGGGCAGCTACCAATGTCTTTTCAATCTATCTCTAGTGGGGAGAAAGCCTGCAAATCCAAGGGAAATACCTAATTTATCTCATCAATAGTCTAGTTGGGTGGTATCAGTGGAGCAAGGCAGCAAAAAGCTCTTAAAAAAGTAAAAAAGGATCAGATGATCCTTTTTTGTGTTAGAGCAAAATGAATAATACCGTAATGATAATAGCGGTCGTTATACGAACGATGTGGTGCGAGATATGTTGTTTTTCTTTCTGTTGGCCGTTCCAGTAGGCTCCATAGCAGACGATACTCGAGCCCACAATCCATAGAAGAATGGTCGCAACTGGGACGAAGTAAAAGATGGCTAGAGCCAGAGAAGTGAGGCAACTGCCGACCAAGATGCACTTATTTCCTAGACTGTAGTTCTTTTGTTTCATGGCTGAAAAAGCAGCAGCAAGGTGAAGCAATGAGAAGGCGAGAGCTAGTACAATTGTTAGTATTCCTAGAATCATCGAAGTTAACATAGTTGGTTCCTTTCTGAGTTACAGGCTTAGTTATCAAGTGGAGTTGTAGAGGTCATCTCCATTACATCAAGGTAAAATCTCACCACTTGCTCTTCGGTATAAGATTTTCCTTTTTTTAGCCACCAAGTTAGAGTCTCGATAAAGTTCGTCACAACAAAATGCTGGAGGTAGGAGGCTGGAATGTTTGGGTAGGCCTCTTGCAAGTCACCCGCCACCATGGGATAAACGTGGTGTTCGAGTTCCTTGTGTAGTTGGCGGAGGAAGTAGTCGTTTTTGGAAAAAAGGAGACTGGTGACATGGTCCTGGTTTTTCTGAAAATGTAAAAAGATATGCGCGAGGTAGTCCTCGGTAGTAAAGTGTCCTTCCCTTTCAAAGAGATGATGAAAGAGGTAGCGACAGAGCTCATCTAAAAGGAGTTCCTTACTTTCGTAATGACAGTAAAAAGTAGAACGTCCAACATCTGCTAGGTCAATGATATCCTGAACAGTAGTGGCATCATAGCCCTTATCGTTCAAAAGTTGTAAAAAAGCTTGATAGATGGCTTTTTTAGTCTTACTAACCCGACGGTCTCTTTTTGGCATATAGACACTTGATACAAACTGTTCAGAACTGAACAGGACTGACAGTTTGCTTCTATCCTTTCTTTGGATTTTATTAGATAATACAAATGAAAGAAGTATGTATATACCCATTATACCAAAGGAGGGAGAGAAATGAGTCCTAAAACATCTATCTGGTTAGCTTTTTTCTTAAATTTAAGCTATGCGATTGTTGAGTTTATCGCAGGAGGAATCTTTGGTTCGAGTGCAGTTCTTGCTGATTCTGTTCATGACTTGGGAGATGCTCTAGCCATTGGTATCTCAGCCCTTTTAGAAACAATCTCAAACCGTGAGGAAGATAGGCAGTACACCTTGGGTTACAAACGTTTTAGTCTTTTAGGGGCCATGCTAACGGCTGTGATTCTTATGATAGGGTCTGTCCTAGTGATTTTGGAAAATATCACGAAGATTGCTCATCCGCAACCCGTTAATGAGAAAGGTATCCTCTGGCTGGGAATCATTGCAGTAGCTATCAATGTGCTAGCAAGTCTGGTAGTTCGTAAAGGAAAGACAAAGAACGAGTCAATTCTTAGCTTGCATTTTTTGGAAGACACTCTTGGTTGGTTGGCTGTCATCCTAATGGCGATTATCCTCCGATTTACAGATTGGTATATCCTCGATCCGCTTTTATCGCTGGTTATTTCTATCTTTATTCTGTCGAAAGCCATTCCTCGCTTTTGGAGCGCACTGAAGATTTTCCTAGATGCTGTGCCAGAAGGGGTCGAGACAAGTGATCTGGAGAAGGATATAGAGGCTCTGACCAATGTCAAAAGTGTTAACCAACTTAGTATTTGGTCCATGGATGGTCTGGAGAATAATGCTATTGTTCACATTTGTATCAAGGACTGGGAGCAGATGATGGAGACCAAAGAAGTGGTGCGTCAATGTTTAGAAGAAAGAGGCGTGCAGAATATCACTATTGAAGTGGATAGCAGTCAAAGCAATCATGCGCAACATAGGCGGAAGGTGAGAGAGTTAGAGTAGAGGCATGGGCATCATTAGTACAAAGTGAAGAATGATTAAGCCCCTATGTTATTTGAAATAGAGTATTTTATTTACTGTTTAAATATTTTAAAAGTTTGATCCTATAAGGCTCTGTATAAACTTTACTTAGTTGTTTGGTAATTTAAAAAATTTTTCTATTAGATGCAAAAAGTTTGACTTGGAGTCAACTCAAAGTTGTATAATAAGATGAATGAGTTATAGTTGCTTAAATTCAGTGAAGATAATGAAAGGAGGCTAGTATATGAATATTAAATCTGCCAGCGATTTATTAGGAATTTCAGCGGATACGATTCGGTATTATGAGCGAGTTGGTCTTGTGCCACCGATTACTCGAACCGCGACTGGAATTCGTGACTTTCAAGATCAGGATATAGAAGCACTGGAATTTATTAAGTGTTTCCGTTCGGCGGGTGTCTCTGTAGACAGTTTAGTTGACTATATGTCGCTCTACCAAAAGGGGGATGAAACGAGAGAGGAAAGGCTTGGTATTTTAGAAGAGGAAAAGAAAAAATTAGAGGAGCGCTTGTCTCAGTTACAGACGGCTTTAAATCGCTTAAATCACAAAATTAAACTTTACAAGGAAGGAAAATTTTAAATGAAATCAGCAGTATATACAAAGGCAGGCCAGGTTGGACTTGCTACAATTGAACGTCCGCAAATTATAGAAGCAGATGATGCTATTATCCGCATTGTCCGTACTTGCGTTTGTGGTTCGGACCTCTGGAGTTACCGTAATCCAGATATTGAATCCGGCCATCAAAATAGTGGGCACGAAGCCATTGGAATTGTCGAAGAAATCGGAGAGGCTATTACAACGGTCAAACCGGGAGATTTTGTCATTGCACCTTTCACCCATGGCTGTGGGGAGTGTGATGCCTGTCGCGCTGGCTATGATGGGACTTGTGACCGCCATATTGGCACCAATTGGTCAGGTGGTGTCCAGGCTGAGTATATCCGTTTCCACTTTGCTAATTGGGCACTTGTGAAAATTCCAGGTCAACCTTCAGATTATAGCGAAGGCATGCTCAAGTCACTTTTGACACTTGCTGATGTCATGCCGACTGGCTATCATGCAGCGCGTGTTGCTAATGTGCAAAAAGGGGATAAGGTTGTGGTGATTGGTGACGGGGCTGTTGGGCAATGCGCTGTCATTGCAGCTAAGATGCGTGGAGCTTCTCAAATTGTCCTTATGAGTCGTCATGAAGATCGCCAAAAGATGGCCTTGGAATCAGGTGCGACAGCTGTTGTGGCTGAACGTGGCGAAGAGGGAATTGCCAAAGTCCGTGAAATCCTTGGTGGTGGAGCAGATGCAGCCCTTGAATGTGTTGGGACTGAAGCAGCCGTAGATCAAGCCCTTGGAGTACTTCACAATGGTGGACGTTTAGGCTTCGTTGGTGTTCCTCATTACAATAACCGTGCGCTCGGTTCTACCTTTGCTCAAAATATTTCAGTGGCAGGTGGAGCAGCCTCAGTTACTACTTATGACAAACAAGTTTTGTTAAAAGCGATTCTTGATGGAGACATCAATCCAGGCCGTGTCTTTACATCAAGTTATAAATTGGAAGATATTGACCAGGCTTATAAAGATATGGATGAACGCAAGACCATTAAGTCTATGATTGTGATGGATTAACAATGAAAATCCTAATGGAGATTTGGGACTCCCTATTAGGATTTTTTGCGTTGGTATATTTGTTGAGTTATGGCAGCGTACTTTCTCTCAAAGTCAGTCTGGTTCCCAGCATGGTTAGGCTAGGGATTTTGCGACCGTGGAGAACTTCCTTGTTAAGAATATCCATACCTGCTCGGCCCATTTCTTCGGTATAGACGGTGACGCTAGAGAGGGGAGGATAGACCTGCTTGGTCAGGCTGGTGTCGTTAAAAGAAATGAGGCTGACGCGGTCTGGTAGGCTGATTCCAGCTTCTTGGAGAGCACGGAGGGCGCCGATGGCTAAACTATCGCTGGCAGCGAAAAAGGCTGGTGGGAGTTGTTCTCCCAACTTGTGAATGGCCTCCTTTATCAAGTCATAGCCAGACTGGGCAGTAAGGCTCCCCTGAAAGACCAGTTCTTCATGGTAGATTCCTTTTGCTTGGGTAATGTCTTTGAAATTTTCTAGCCGCTTATCCTGGATAATTTCTTCCTGGTCGGTTGTTTCCTCAAGACCTGTGAGAATTCCGATACGGTTCATCCCTTGGCTGAGGAAATGGTCTACAACTTGTTTCACAGCAGTGTAAAAGTCAGTAATAATACAGGTGTGTCCCAACGAGAGGGTATCACTGTCTATAAAGACTAAAGGTTTTTGGTATTCTTCAAAGGCTGCAATCTGTGCTCGGCTAAATTTTCCGATGCAGAGAATGCCAATCACTTCTTCGCTCAGAGTAAAAGGATGGTCGTTGAAATAGCGCAAGATATCATAGTCCAACTCTTGGGCTCTTTTTTCAATACCGAGGCGAATCTGGTAGTAGTAGAGATCGTCCAACTCCCCTTGTTCGCTGACCCATTGGATAATGGCAATCTTTTGCTTGGGTTTGTGGGATTCGCCTGTCTTGAGGTGCTTAGTATAGCCCAGCTCTTCAGCGACAGTTAAAATACGGTGTCTGGTTTCTTCTGTAACAGATAGACTCTGGTCGCGATTGAGGACACGAGATACGGTCGCGATAGAGACAGAGGCTAGCTGTGCAATGTCTTTTAAGGTAGCCATCAATCCTCCTCCTTTTAGGTTAGTATATCATATTTTTCTTCTTTTTACCGATTATTTAGTAAAACTTTAGTAAAAAGGATTGACCTTGGTAAAAGTCTTGGATACAATAGAAGAAAACGATTACACGTTAAGGCGACTTAACGGACAGTTAAAGGAGAATTCATATGACACAAGATCTTACTACTGAAGCCCTTCGCAAAGACTTTCTTGCCGTTTTTGGTCAAGAAGCAGACCAAACTTTCTTTTCACCAGGTCGTATCAATTTGATTGGTGAACACACGGATTACAATGGTGGACATGTTTTCCCAGCAGCTATTTCCTTGGGAACTTATGGGGCGGCTCGCAAACGTGACGACCAAGTCTTGCGTTTCTACTCAGCCAACTTTGAGGACAAGGGTATCATCGAAGTGCCTCTTGCTGACCTCAAGTTTGAAAAAGAGCACAACTGGACCAACTATCCAAAAGGGGTTCTTCATTTCTTGCAAGAAGCTGGACATGTGATTGACAAAGGGTTTGATTTTTATGTTTATGGGAATATCCCAAATGGTGCTGGCTTGTCTTCATCAGCATCCTTGGAACTCTTGACAGGGGTCGTGGCAGAGCATCTCTTTGATTTAAAACTAGAGCGTTTGGATTTGGTTAAAATCGGAAAACAAACAGAAAACAACTTTATCGGAGTCAACTCTGGTATCATGGATCAGTTTGCTATCGGTATGGGGGCAGACCAACGTGCTATTTACCTAGATACCAACACTTTGGAGTACGACTTGGTGCCACTTGATTTGAAAGACAATGTCGTTGTTATTATGAACACCAACAAACGCCGTGAACTGGCGGATTCTAAGTACAATGAACGTCGTGCTGAGTGTGAAAAAGCAGTGGAAGAATTGCAAGTTGCCTTGGACATTCAGACCTTGGGTGAATTGGACGAGTGGGCTTTTGATCAATACAGCTATCTGATTAAAGATGAAAATCGTTTGAAACGTGCTCGCCATGCTGTGCTTGAAAACCAACGTACCCTTAAAGCTCAAGCAGCCCTTCAAGCAGGTGATTTGGAAACATTTGGTCGCTTGATGAATGCTTCTCACGTCTCTCTAGAACATGACTATGAAGTAACTGGTTTGGAATTGGACACACTTGTCCACACAGCTTGGGATCAAGAAGGTGTTCTCGGTGCTCGTATGACAGGAGCAGGTTTTGGTGGCTGTGCCATTGCCTTGGTGCAAAAAGATACTGTTGAGGCCTTTAAAGAAGCTGTAGGCAAGCATTATGAGGAAGTCGTTGGATACGCTCCAAGCTTCTATATCGCTGAAGTTGCAGGTGGCACTCGCGTCCTTGACTAGTCAAAAGGAGGCTCTATAGTGACCTTAGTAGATAAATTTGTAACACATGTCATTTCTGAAAGTTCATTCGAAGAAATGGATCGAATCTACCTGACCAATCGTGTTTTAGCACGAGTAGGCGAAGGTGTTTTGGAAATTGAGACGGATTTGGATAAAGTGATTGACCTCAAGGACCAGCTTGTCGAGGAGGCGGTTCGATTAGAGACGATTGAGGATAGTCAGACTGCGCGTGAAATCCTTGGTGCTGAACTGATGGACTTGGTGACCCCTTGTCCAAGTCAGGTTAATCGTAACTTTTGGGAAACCTATGCTCACTCTCCTGAGCAGGCGATAGGGGATTTTTATCAGCTCAGTCAGAAAAATGACTACATCAAACTCAAGGCCATTGCTAAAAATATTGCTTATCGCGTTCCATCAGACTATGGGGAGCTTGAGATTACCATTAACCTCTCTAAACCTGAAAAGGATCCAAAGGAGATTGCGGCAGCTAAGTTGGTGCAAGCTAGCAATTATCCTCAGTGTCAGCTTTGTCTAGAGAATGAGGGCTACCATGGTCGGATAAACCACCCAGCTCGCAGCAATCACCGCATTATCCGTTTCGAAATGGTGGGTCAGGAGTGGGGCTTCCAGTATTCGCCCTATGCTTATTTTAATGAGCACTGTATTTTCTTAGACGGCCAGCACCGTCCCATGGCCATTAGTCGTCAGAGTTTTGAGCGCCTGCTGGCGATTGTAGAGCAATTTCCAGGCTATTTTGCAGGTTCGAATGCCGACCTTCCAATCGTGGGAGGCTCTATTCTGACTCATGATCACTATCAGGGAGGCCGTCACGTATTTCCTATGGAATTGGCTCCCATGCAAAAGACTTTCTGTTTTGCTGGATTTGAGCAAGTCAAGGCTGGGATTGTCAAGTGGCCTATGTCAGTGCTGCGTTTGACCTCGGATTCTAAAGAGGATTTGATCAACTTGGCTGATAAGATATTGCAGGAATGGCGCCAGTATTCAGCCCCTGAAGTCCAGATTTTAGCAGAGACAGACGGGACACCGCATCACACCATTACACCCATTGCCCGTAAACGAGATGGACAGTTTGAATTGGACTTGGTCTTGCGGGACAATCAGACTTCGGTAGAGCATCCGGATGGCATCTATCATCCCCACAAGGATGTCCAACATATCAAGAAGGAAAATATCGGCTTGATTGAGGTCATGGGCTTGGCTATCTTACCACCACGTCTGAAAGCAGAAGTGGAGCAAGTTGCCAGCTATCTTGTAGGCGATGATGAAGCAGTTGCCTCTTATCATCAGGAATGGGCAGACCAGCTCAAAGATCAACATCCGGACCTAGCGGATAAAGAAAAAGCCCTTGAAATCGTCAAGGACTCTGTGGGCGCTATTTTTGCGCGTGTTTTGGAGGACGCAGGGGTTTACAAGCAGACGGAACAAGGACAGGTAGCCTTTATGCGCTTTGTAGAACAGGTAGGAATTTTACCAGACTAGGAGCTTTCTCCTTGCACAGTCCTATAAAAAGTAGTATCATAGTGTCGTTTGAACTATCAGGAGGAAACGATGAAAGATTTTCATTTTGACGCTATATCGGCCTTTGAAAATTACGAAATTGAACAAATGAGAGATGGTCACGTTGTGGTGACGACCAAAGTAGTGGACTCGTCGCTCAACTATTATGGCAATGCCCATGGTGGCTATCTCTTCACTCTTTGTGACCAGATCAGTGGTTTGGTGGTCATTTCACTAGGGCTTGATGGAGTGACGCTTCAGTCCTCTATCAACTACCTCAAAGCAGGAAAACTCGACGATGTGCTGACCATTAAAGGAGAATGTGTCCATCAAGGTCGCACAACCTGTGTCGTGGATGTGGATATTACCAATCAAGAAGGCAGAAATGTCTGCAAAGCCACCTTTACCATGTTTGTCACAGGCCAGCGGTCAGAAGACAGACAGGTAAGGATATAGATAAACAAAAAAGAGGCTCACACCTCTTTTTCTTATTTCTTCTTCCTGTTTAATACTGCATTGAGAACAATGGCTAGTAAGCTGGCTACGACAATTCCGTTTGAGAAGAACATTTGGAAGGCTGTTGGCATGCTGACAAAGAGATTACTATTGTTGAGTCCGACACCTGCAGCGATGGAGACAGCTGCGATAAGGAAGTTGTGTTCATTGTTAGCAAAGTCAACGCGGGCGAGGATTTGCATCCCTTGAAGGGAAACAAAACCAAACATCACCAGCATGGCCCCTCCAAGGACAGGGCTTGGAATGATTTGGGCGAGGGCACCAAACTTAGGAAGGAGTCCAAGGAGGACTAGGAAACCAGCTGCGTAGTAGATTGGCAGGCGGGTCTTGATACCTGACAATTTAACCAACCCAACGTTTTGTGAAAATCCTGTGTAAGGGAAGGTGTTAAAGATTCCTCCGAGAAGGACAGCTAAACCTTCTGCACGATAACCGTTGCGCAGGCGCGTGCTGTCGATTGGATCTTTCGTGATATCAGACAAGGCCAGGTAAACACCAGTCGACTCAACCATAGACACCGTTGCGATGATACACATCATGACAATAGATGAGATTTCAAAGGTTGGCATCCCAAAGTAGAGAGGAGTTGGGACATGGACAAGCGGTGCTGCCGCAACAGGGGAGAAATCAACCAAGCCCATGGAAGCAGCAATAGCAGTTCCAACGACCAACCCAATCAAAATAGAGATAGACTTGATAAATCCTTTGGTAAAGATGTTGATCAAGAGGATAATCAGAACAGTGATAGCTGCAAGCAAAAGGCTTTGACCAGTTGGCTCTGGGACATTATTTCCCATATTTCCAATAGCGACAGGAATTAAGGTCAATCCAATCGTGGTAATGACAGAGCCTGTTACGATAGATGGGAAGAGATTGGCAACTTTTGAGAAAATACCTGAAATCAGAACCACATAAATCCCTGATGCGATAAGGGCACCAAACATAGCCCCACTACCGTGACTCTGCCCAATCATAATCAAAGGAGCGACGGATTGGAAGGCAACTCCGAGAACGACTGGTAGTCCAATCCCAAAGTATTTGTTGAGTTGGAGTTGAAGGAAGGTGGCCACCCCACACATGAAGATATCTGTGGAGATCAGGTAGGTCAACTGCTCAGCTGAATAGCCAAGAGCTGTCGCAATCATGATGGGAACCAGGATAGAACCTGAGTACATGGCTAGTAAGTGTTGCAAGCCAAGAACGGCTGCTTGTGAATGTTTTTCTTGTTTTTGCATTAGAGATCTGCCTCCTTAAATACGACCTGACCATTTTCAAAACGATCCAAGCGAGCCAGTGATAGGACGGGATATCCTGCTTTTTTAAGCAAATCACGACCATCTTGGAAAGATTTTTCAATCACGATACCAATCGCTTCAACTTTTGCTCCTGCTTGTTCGATGATTTGGATCAAGCCTTTGGCCGCTTGGCCATTAGCAAGGAAATCGTCAATAATCAAGACCTTGTCCTCAGGTGAGAGGAATTTTCCAGCGATGGAAACGGTGCTGGTCACCTGCTTGGTAAAGGAGTAGACTTGGGCAGTTAAGATTCCTTCGTTCATGGTGATGTTTTTAGCTTTCTTGGCGAAAATCATGGGGACATTCAAGGCTTCTGCTGTAAAAATAGCTGGGGCAATACCTGACGCTTCAATGGTTACGACCTTGGTAATGCCAGCAGAAGCGAATTTGTCCGCAAATACCTTACCAATCTCTCGCATCAAGCTAAAGTCAACTTGATGGGTTAAAAAGGAATCCACCTTGAGGATGTTGTCACTCAAGATATGCCCATCCTCAAGGATGCGCTCTTCTAATAATTTCATAAGACCTCCTAAAGTCTAAAAGATGCTTCATTTGCTTGTCTAGATGTTTCTATAGTGATTTAGTTTGCTAATAATGTATATGTATAATACTAGTGCGAGCGAAGCGAGTTTTACTAGATATTTCCCGCTGTAGTGGTATCATATACAATAATCTTGTTATTGTATATGACGGGATTTTTGAGAGTAAAATAGTTCGGGGAACTATTTTAGCCTAAGCCTAGAAATGAAAGAGCTAGGGGCTCAAAAATTAGGGATGAAATTCCCTGGATTCCTGAAATTATCCACAGGATAATTTCACTCCCGTCCGCACTAAATAAGGGAAATATTAAAAATATTATATTTAACCTTGAAGGCTAGCCTTAGCAAAATACTAAAAAAGGACCTACTTAATCCCCTAAGTAAGTCCCCAAAATAGGCATGGCCAAAACCATACCTCAAGCTGACATACTCATTGTTAGGTGTTCCGGCACCTTGTAGAAACGTCGTGCCAATTCACGACATAAACAAGTAAAATGATATTCAATTTTAAATAGGCTACTGCCAATGTTTTTATTTTACACCAATTAGCTTTATAAATCAAATATTTTGTTAGTAAATAGATCATAAAAGCGAACGAATAAAAGGCTGCAAGGCTAGAAAGTATTGTAGCCTTTTATTCTTCTATTCGCTAAATCTTAAAAAATAACCATCAGGATCCAAAATCGCAAATTCATGAGGGTAAATAAAGCTATCTCCCACTCGAAATTCTCTTTTGGTCAGCGGACGATGGATAGGATAGTCAGCTTCCAGCAGTTTTTGGTAGAGCTGGGGGACCTCCTTGATACCAAAGGAAATATTGACACCGCGCCCGAAAGGATAGGTTAGTTGGGCTAATTCTTCTGCGCTGCCTTCTTCTAGCATAAGTTGGCAGTCTTCAAGCGAGAGGAAGAGAAATTTCTCCTCTGGACGCTCGTATTCGACAGAAAATCCCAGCAAATCGCAGTAGAAGTGGCGTGACTTTTCGAGGTCAGATACTACAAATTCAGGAATGACAGCTTGATAATCCATTAGCTTTCTCCTTAGAGTTCAATTTCCAATACAATGGGCGTATGGTCTTGACGCGCACCCGAGTCAATCATGTCAGACTTGGTCACCTTGTCAGCCACGCGGTTGCTAGTGAGCCAGTAGTCGATTCTCCAGCCTGTATTGTTGATTTTAGAAGTCTTGCTGCGTTGTGCCCACCAAGTGTAGCGCTCTGGGATATCGCCGTGAAGATGGCGGAAGGTGTCAGTAAATCCAGTTGCCAAAAGGTTGGTAAATCCAGCACGCTCCTCGTCTGTAAAACCAGGTGAACGGCGATTGCTGGCAGGATTTGCAAGGTCGATTTCCTTGTGAGCCACGTTGTAGTCACCGGTCGCAAGGACTGGTTTTTCTTTGTCTAGTTGCGCCAAATACTCAGCGTATTTGACATCCCAGACTTGACGCTCTTCCAAGCGTTTGAGACCATCGCCAGCGTTTGGTGTGTATACTTGGGTTACGAAAAATGTATCAAATTCCAAGGTGATGATGCGGCCTTCCAAGTCCATGGTAGAAGGAGCACCGATTTCTGGGAAGCTAATCGCTGGTGTGAGTTCTTTCTTATAGAGGAACATAGTTCCAGCGTAGCCTTTGCGAGCAGGTTCTTGAGAGGAACGCCAAGTATTTTCATAACCTGGGAAGAGTTCTTCTAAAATTTCCAAGTGTTTCTTTGTAGGCCCTTTTGCAGAAAGCTTGGTTTCCTGGATAGCGATAATATCAGCATTTTCGGCTACCAAGGTTTGTAGGACCTCTTGGGACAATTTTGCACGAGCTGAGTCGCTCGTTAGGGCTGCATTGAGGGAATCGATATTCCATGATATGAGTTTCATAAACTTACCTTTTTCATTCAGATTACAGACTATATTATACCAAAAAAAGGCGTATTTCCCCAACGTATGGTTTGAAAAATCACCCTCTTTCGTTTATAATTAAGAATGATTTTATGAAAGGGAGTGAAAACACATGAAATTCTATTCTTATGACTATGTCCTCAGCCAAATTGGTCAGCAAAATGGCATCATGCTTGGTTTAGGGATTGTCCTATTAGCTGTGACAGGATTTTTAGCTTTCAAGGCTTATCATGATAAAAAGGGGACCAAATTTCGTGAGTTGGTCATGATTTCAGCTTTGACCTTATTAGCTCTCCTTTTGGTCAGCATCACAACTTATCAAAACAATCAAGTATCTAATAATAAATTTCAAGCTTCACTTCATTTCATCGAGCTTGTTTCCAAAGAATTGGGAGTAGACAAGTCAGAGGTCTATGTCAATACTTCTGCGGACACGGATGGCGCACTTATCAAGGTGGGAGATCGCTATTATCGTGCCTTGAACGGAAGTGAGCCAGACAAGTACCTGCTAGAGAATGTCGAATTGTATAAAACAGATGCAATTGAACTGGTGGAGGTGAACAAATGACACTCAATTATATCGAAATTTTAATCAAACTAGCCTTGGGTCTCTTTTCTCTGGTTTTTGTAATCAATGTGACAGGAAAGGGTAACCTAGCGCCTAACTCAGCGATAGACCAAATTCAGAACTATGTACTCGGGGGTATCATCGGTGGGGTGATTTACAATAGTGCCATCAGTATCCTTCAGTATGCAGTTATCCTGATTATGTGGACCATTCTGGTCTTGACTCTCAAATGGCTGAACAATAATGTTCACTTTGTGAAACGTTTGATTGATGGGAAGCCAACTCTGCTCATCAAAAATGGGAAGATTGATCCAGAAGCCTGCCGTTCGGTTGGTTTATCAGCAGCGGACGTAGCACTTAAGCTCCGTAGCCAGGGAATTTTCCAAATGAAACAAGTCAAACGCGCTATGCAGGAGCAGAACGGTCAACTCATCGTAGTCCAAATGGGAGATGAGAATCCCAAGTATCCTGTTGTCACAGACGGTGTTATCCAAGTCGAAATTTTGGAGACCATTGGTCGCAGCGAAGAATGGCTGCTTGATAACCTCAGTAAACAAGGGTATGACAATGTGGCCAATATCTTTATCGCTGAGTATGACAAGGGTGTCGTCTCAGTCGTAACTTATGAATAAGAAAAACCTGGGGTCTTGTACTCTTCAAAAATCAAATTCAAACTGCATCAACGTCGCCTTGCCGTATGTAGGTTACTGACTTCGTCAGTTCTATCTACAACCTCAAAGCAGTGCTTTGAGCAGCCTGCGGCTAGTTTCCTAGTTTGCTCTTTGATTTTCATTGAGTCTTGGCCTCAGGTTTCCATTTGCAATCAGAAAGGGATTTTATGTCCATTATTCAAAAACTCTGGTGGTTTTTCAAGTTAGAAAAACGCCGTTATCTAGTCGGGATTGTGGCTTTGGTCTTGGTTTCCGTCCTCAACCTTATTCCCCCCATGGTCATGGGACGGGTGATTGATGCCATCACTGGGGGACAATTAACCCAGCAGGATCTCCTTCTAAATCTATTTTATCTACTGCTGGCAGCCTTTGGGATGTACTATCTGCGCTATGTTTGGCGCATGTATATCCTCGGGACATCCTATCGTCTGGGGCAGATTATGCGGTCTCGATTGTTTGAGCATTTTACTAAAATGTCGCCAGCCTTTTATCAAACCTATCGGACAGGGGACCTGATGGCACACGCCACCAATGATATCAATGCCCTAACTCGTCTCACAGGTGGCGGAGTCATGTCAGCAGTGGATGCTTCCATCACGGCTCTGGTGACTTTGCTGACCATGCTCTTTAGCATCTCATGGCAAATGACCTTGGTTGCCATTCTTCCCTTGCCTTTCATGGCTTATGCGACCAGTCGTCTAGGGAGAAAGACCCACAAGGCCTTTGGCGAATCTCAAGCTGCCTTTTCTGAACTCAATAACAAGGTACAGGAGTCGGTATCAGGTATCAAGGTGACCAAGTCTTTCGGTTATCAGGCGGATGAGTTGAAGTCCTTTCAAGCGGTCAATGAATTGACCTTCCAAAAGAATCTCCAAACCATGAAATACGATAGTCTCTTTGACCCCATGGTTCTCTTGTTTGTTGGTTCGTCCTATGTTTTAACTCTCTTGGTCGGCTCTTTGATGGTTCAGAAAGGGCAAATCACGGTTGGGAATCTGGTCACCTTTATCAGCTACTTGGATATGCTAGTTTGGCCTCTTATGGCCATTGGTTTCCTCTTTAATATCACTCAGCGAGGCAAGGTTTCTTACCAACGGATTGAGGAACTTTTATCTCAGGAATCACCTGTAAAAGACCCTGAGTTTCCTCTGGACGGTATTGAAAATGGACGTTTGGAGTACGCTATTGACAGCTTTGCCTTTGAAAATGAGGAGACACTGACGGATATTCACTTTAGTTTAGAAAAAGGACAAACCCTAGGCTTGGTCGGACAGACAGGCTCTGGGAAAACGTCCTTGATTAAGCTCCTCTTGCGTGAATACGATGTGGATAAGGGAGCTATTTATCTAAACGATCACGATATTCGTGATTATCGTCTGACAGACCTTCGTGGTCTCATGGGCTATGTCCCTCAAGATCAGTTTCTCTTTGCGACCTCTATCTTAGACAATATCCGCTTCGGCAATCCTAATTTGCCCCTTTCAGCGGTCGAGGAAGCGACTAAACTAGCTCAAGTTTATAAAGATATTGTGGACATGCCTCAGGGATTTGATACGCTGATCGGTGAAAAGGGAGTCAGTCTCTCAGGTGGTCAAAAGCAACGTCTGGCTATGAGTAGGGCTATGATTTTAGACCCTGATATCTTGATTCTAGATGATTCCTTGTCAGCCGTGGATGCCAAGACAGAGTATGCGATTATCGACAATCTCAAGGAGACGCGCAAGGACAAGACAACTATTATTACAGCACATCGACTCAGTGCAGTTGTCCATGCAGATCTGATTTTGGTTCTGCAAAATGGTCAAATTATCGAACGGGGCAAGCACGATGACTTGCTAGTCCTGAATGGCTGGTATGCCCAAACCTACCAGTCTCAGCAGTTGGAAATGAAAGGAGAAGAAGATGCAGAATAAGAAAGAACAATTGGCTGTATTGAAGCGCTTGATGTCTTATCTCAAGCCCTATGGCCTCCTGACCTTTTTGGCACTCAGTTTTCTCCTCGTGACTACAATCATTAAAAGTGTCATTCCCCTTGTGGCTTCCCACTTTATCGACCAGTACCTCAGCAACCTAAACCATCTTGCTATTACAGTTTTATTGGCCTACTATGGCCTCTATATCCTGCAAACTCTGGTCCAGTATGTCGGCAATCTTCTCTTTGCGCGGGTGTCCTACAGTATTGTCAGAGATATTCGTCACGATGCCTTTGCCAATATGGAGAAACTGGGCATGTCTTATTTTGACAAGACGCCAGCAGGTTCCATCGTCTCTCGTTTGACCAATGATACTGAGACCATCAGTGATATGTTTTCGGGAATTTTATCCAGCTTTATTTCAGCAGTTTTCATCTTTCTGACAACTCTGTATACCATGTTGGTGCTGGATTTTCGTTTGACAGCTTTAGTTTTGCTCTTTCTACCCTTGATTTTCCTTTTAGTCAATCTCTATCGGAAAAAGTCAGTGAAAATCATCGAAAAAACCAGAAGTCTCTTGTCAGATATCAATAGTAAGCTGGCAGAGAATATCGAGGGAATCAGGATTATCCAGGCCTTCAACCAAGAGAATCGCCTGCAAGCAGAATTTGATGAAATCAACCAAGAACACTTGGTCTATGCCAACCGTTCTGTGGCCTTGGATGCCCTCTTTTTGAGACCTGCCATGAGTTTGCTGAAACTCCTAGGATATGCAGTCTTGATGGCCTACTTTGGTTACCGCGGGCTTTATCTGGGAATAACAGCAGGAACCATGTATGCTTTTATCCAGTACATCAATCGGCTCTTTGACCCCTTGATTGAGGTGACGCAAAACTTTTCAACCCTTCAAACTTCTATGGTCTCAGCTGGACGTGTCTTTGCCTTGATTGACGAGAGGACCTATGAACCCCTTCAAAAGGATAGCCAAGCAAAGATTACAGAAGGTAATATTCGGTTTGAGCACGTGTGTTTCTCATATGATGGAAAACACCAGATTCTAGATGATATTTCCTTTTCAGTTAAGAAGGGTGAAACCATTGCCTTTGTAGGGCATACAGGTTCGGGGAAATCTTCCATTATCAATGTCCTCATGCGCTTTTATGAATTTCAGTCAGGCCGCGTTCTCTTGGATGGTGTGGATATCAGGAACTACAGTCAGGAAGAGTTGAGAAAGAATATCGGTTTGGTCTTACAGGATCCCTTCCTCTATCACGGGACTATCAAGTCCAATATCGCCATGTACCAAGACATTAGTGATGAAGAGGTCCAGGCTGCGGCTGCCTTTGTGGATGCAGATTCCTTTATTCAGGACCTTCCGCAGGGTTATGATACCCCCGTTTCCGAGCGTGGTTCGAGCTTTTCTACTGGCCAGCGCCAGCTTCTTGCCTTTGCTAGAACAGTCGCCAGTCAGCCTAAAATCCTGATTTTGGATGAAGCGACAGCCAATATTGACTCTGAAACAGAGAGTTTGGTTCAAGATTCCCTAGCTAAGATGAGACAGGGTCGGACGACCATTGCTATTGCTCATCGCCTTTCGACCATCCAAGACGCCAACTGCATCTACGTCTTGGACAAGGGGCGTATCATCGAGAGTGGAACCCATGAGGAACTCTTGGCCTTGGGAGGAACCTATCACAAGATGTATAGCTTGCAGGCTGGAGCTATGTCCTAATACTCTTTGGAAATCTCTTCAAACCATGTCAGCTTTATCTGCAACCTCAAAGCTGTACATTGGTCAGCCTGCGGCTAGCTCTTTGATTTTCATTGAGCATAAGAAGGAAATCCTTCAAATTACAGATTTCTTTCACCGCCTTTTCCATTTTGTGGTATAATGAAAAATGTTGACAAATAGTATAATAAAAACAAAGGAGAAACAGCATGCTGAAATGGGAAGACTTGCCCGTGGAAATGCAATCAAGCGAGGTTGAGTCTTATTACCAGCTTGTCTCTAAAAGGAAGGGTTCGCTGATTTTCAAGCGTTTCCTGGATTGGGTTCTGGCCCTGTTTTTGCTAGTTTTGACTTCTCCCATCTTTCTTATCTTGAGCATTTGGATCAAGTTGGATAGCAAGGGACCAGTCATTTACAAGCAAGAGCGCGTGACCCAGTACAACCGTCCGTTCAAGATTTGGAAGTTCCGTACTATGGTAACGGATGCGGATAAAAAAGGAAGTCTGGTGACTTCTGCTAACGATAGCCGTATTACCAAAGTGGGGAATTTCATTCGCCGTGTGCGTTTGGACGAACTACCTCAGCTGGTCAATGTCCTTAAAGGCGAGATGTCCTTTGTAGGGACCCGTCCTGAAGTGCCACGTTACACAGAGCAGTACAGCCCTGAAATGATGGCGACCTTGCTCTTGCCAGCAGGGATTACCTCTCCAGCCAGCATCAACTACAAGGATGAGGATACGATCATCAGTCAAATGACGGAGAAAGGTCTGTCAGTTGACCAAGCCTATGTAGAACATGTTCTTCCTGAAAAGATGCGCTATAATCTCGCCTATCTCCGAGAGTTTAGTTTCCTTGGAGACATTAAAATCATGTTTCAAACCGTGTTTGAAGTACTAAAATAAAGTAGTCATGAGAAAATGAGTACAGATAAAAGGAGCAAATCAATGCCAAATTACAATATTCCATTTTCACCACCCGATATTACGGAAGCAGAAATTGCTGAAGTAGCGGATACCCTGCGTTCTGGTTGGATTACAACTGGGCCAAAGACAAAAGAACTAGAGCGTCGCTTATCTCAATACACACAGACACCTAAGACTGTCTGCCTCAACTCTGCGACTGCTGCTCTTGAGTTGATTTTGCGTGTTTTGGAAGTGGGCCCTGGTGATGAAGTCATCGTTCCAGCTATGACCTATACAGCTTCATGTAGTGTCATCACACACGTGGGAGCAACACCTGTCATGGTGGATATCCAAGCAGATACTTTTGAAATGGACTATGACTTGCTTGAGCAAGCTATTACTGAAAAGACCAAGGTGATTATTCCGGTTGAGCTTGCAGGAATTGTTTGCGACTATGACCGTTTGTTCCAAGTCGTGGAGAAAAAACGGGATCTCTTTACAGCTGCTAGCAAGTGGCAAAAAGCCTTTAACCGTATCGTGATTGTCTCTGATAGTGCCCATGCTTTGGGATCAACTTATAAAGGGCAACCAGCTGGTTCGATCGCTGACTTTACTTCCTTCTCATTCCACGCCGTTAAGAACTTTACAACGGCTGAGGGAGGAAGTGCGACTTGGAAAGCCAATCCAGCGATTGATGACGAAGAGATGTATAAGGAATTCCAAATCCTTTCCCTTCATGGTCAAACCAAAGACGCTCTTGCCAAGATGCAACTGGGTTCATGGGAATACGATATCGTTACACCGGCCTACAAGTGCAATATGACTGATATCATGGCTTCGATTGGTTTGGTACAATTGGATCGTTACCCAGCTTTGCTACAACGTCGTAAGGACATCGTGGACCGCTATGATCGTGGTTTTGCGGGTACTCGTATTCACCCACTGGCACACAAGACTGATACTGTCGAATCTTCACGCCACCTCTACATCACCCATGTTGAAGGTGCTAGCCTAGAAGAGCGCAACCTCATCATCCAAGAATTGGCCAAAGCAGGAATTGCAAGTAATGTACACTATAAACCGCTTCCGCTCTTGACAGCCTATAAGAATCTTGGTTTTGATATGGCAGATTATCCAAGAGCCTATGCCTTCTTTGAAAATGAAATTACGCTTCCTCTTCATACAAAATTAAGCGATGAAGAAGTAGACTATATAGTTCAGACTTTGGTGAGAATTTCCGAAGAAATCCTCGGTTCTGGAAAAAAATCATAAAAAAATCTTGACAAAAAGCGGAGAATAGCATATAATATTTTCAACAAATCAGAAAAGTAACTATTTTTGATCTTCAGGGAGCCTGTGGTGATTGTGAACAGGTGGTTGGAAGTAGTGAAAGTGGGCTGATTTTAAAAATGAATTTGAAACAATGAAAATTCGGTGCGCACACCTTACAGTGCAACTTGTTGTTAGACAAGGCAGAGATGTAAAGGGGAATAGTCCCTTTATAATTGAGGTGGCACCGCGTTACCAACGCCCTCACACGGAAGTGGATTCTGTGTGTGGGCTTTTTCATATCTTGAAATCAATACTGAAAGAGGAAAAATTTTATGACAACTAAAGGTTATTTTGGACAATTTGGTGGTAGTTTTGTACCGGAGCCGATTCAGGCTTTGTTGGATGAGTTGGAAGTGACATTTGACAAGTACAAGGATGATCCAGAGTTTTTGGCAGAATTTCGCCATTACTTGAAGGATTATTCTGGTCGCGAAACACCGCTTTATTTTGCGGAAAGTTTAACAGACCACCTAGGTGGAGCTAAGATTTATCTCAAGCGCGAAGATCTTAACCACCTTGGTTCTCACAAGCTCAACAATGTTTTAGGACAAATTATTCTTGCCAAACGAATGGGCAAAAAGCGAGTGATCGCAGAAACAGGAGCTGGTCAACATGGTGTTGCGACAGCAGCGGCTGCAGCCAAGTTTGGTATGGCCTGTGATGTCTACATGGGGGCAGAGGATGTGGAGCGTCAACGTCTCAATGTCTTCCGTATGGAGATGATGGGAGCGACCGTTCACGCAGTTGAAACGGGGACACGAACTCTCAAGGATGCGGTCGATGCAGCCTTTGGAGCATGGATGAATGACCTTGAAGCCTTCTACGTTTTGGGATCGGCTGTGGGACCTCATCCTTATCCTACCATTGTTCATGAATTCCAAAAGGTCATCAGTGAAGAATCTCGTCGTCAAATCTTAGAAAAAGAAGGCCGTTTACCAGACTACGTCATTGCCTGTGTAGGTGGTGGTTCTAATGCTATCGGTGCTTTTTCACAGTATGTGGCTGATGAAGAAGTCAAATTGGTTGGGGTCGAAGCTGCTGGGCATGGACTTGATACAGACAAGCACGCAGCTACTATGACAAAGGGTAGTGTCGGAATTGTCGATGGTATGAAGACCTATGCAGTCTTTAAGGAAGACGGAGAGCTGGCTCCAGTTTACTCTATCTCAGCTGGATTGGACTATCCAGGCGTTGGCCCAGAACACGCCTACTTCAAAGATTCAGGCCGCGTGGAATACGTAGCAGCGACAGATGAAGAAGCTGTTCAAGCCTTGCTCCTTCTAAGCAAGACAGAAGGGATTATCCCAGCGATTGAAAGTTCGCACGCTATCGCAGAAGCAGTCAAACGTGCACCGAAACTTAGTAAGGATGACATTATCATCATCAATGTCTCTGGTCGTGGAGACAAGGACGTAGCTGCGATTGCAGACTACCTAGAAGCTAAAAAATAAAAGATGGAAAAATTACAGTACTTTCTTTCCCAGAGAGCTTGTGGTTGCTGGAAACAAGCAGAGAATGCTGTAAGGTTGGGTCCATTTGAAACAAGAGAAGAAAACATAATTCTCAAGGGAGTGCCCTTTATCGCACAGCCTGTTATAGGAAAGTTCTGAGACAGGAATGAGAGATAGGAGAAATCCTATAATTGAGGTGGCACCGCGAATTTCGTCCTCACGCAAGTTATTTTGCGTGGGGATTTTTATATATTTATCGTAGATATGGCTATCAGTTTTAAATTATGCTTCATCACTAGATAGATTTCTATAAAATATTTGCTAACGAAGTGAGCATTGACCCGCTATTTCCCGCTATAGTGGTATTCTAGAGAAGCAAAGATGCTTCTCTAGAACGGAATTTTTGAGAGTAAAATAGTTTGGGGAACTATTTTAGCCTGAGCCTAGAAATGAATGAGCGAGGAGCTCGAAAATTAGGTCTTTCATTTCATGGATTTCTAAAATCATCCACTGGATAATTTTACCTCCCGTCCGCACTATTTAAGGGAAATAGAAAAAAGACCAAAAATTAAAAATAAGAAACTGAAAGGGAAATTACAATGGAACGAATCATTCATGGAGATGTCTTATCACCAATCTTGGCTTATATGCGCTTAAAAGGGCAACACAAGGTTATCCTAGAGAGTATTCCGAGAGACAAGGAAACCGCTCGTTTTTCTATCCTAGCCTATAATCCTGTTTTTGAGATTCAGTTTGAAAATGGAGTCCTTTATCAAAATGGTCAAGTGATTGATCGGGATCCTTTGGATTTCCTTTATGAAGTGACTCATAAGAGCCAACACCATTCAGATCTCCCTTTTGGTGGGGGAGCTATTGGCTTTGTCGGTTACGATATGATTTCTCTTTATGAAGAAATTGGCCAAATCCCTGAGGATACCATTGGAACGCCAGACATGCATTTCTTTGTCTATGAGAGTTATATGGTCTTTGACCACAAGAAAGAAAAAATTCATGTCATAGAGGATGCTCTTTATAGCGATCGCAGTCAAGAAGATTTGGAAAAAGCCTTGAACCAAGTGCTTGAGGAATTACGCATTCCTGCTCCAAATGAATTTGAAGATTTGGATCTATCTCCGTTGAACTTCAAACCGCATATCGCTCCTCAGAAGTTTGAGGAAATGGTGGAAACTTCTCGTGACTTGATTCGTAATGGTGATATGTTCCAATGCGTGCTCAGCCAGCGTTTCTCAGCAGAAGTTACTGGAAATCCATTTGACTTCTACAGAAATCTCCGCGTGACCAATCCATCTAATTACCTCTATTTCTATGATTTTGGGGATTATCAAATCATCGGTGCCAGTCCTGAAAGTTTGGTTTCTGTCAAAAATGGCATTGTGACAACCAATCCGATTGCAGGTACGCGACCAAGAGGGGCTACGGATGAAGAGGACAAGGCCTTGGCGACAGACCTGCTTTCTGATGAGAAGGAAACAGCAGAACATCGGATGTTGGTAGACTTGGGGCGCAATGATATCGGCCGCATCTCTGAAACGGCCAGTGTTCAAGTCACCAAGTATATGGAAGTGGAGCTCTTCCGCTATGTCATGCATTTGACCAGCGTGGTCAAGGGACGTTTGCTTCCAGACCTCACTGCCATGGATGCTTTGAAAGCTACACTTCCAGCTGGAACAGTTTCAGGAGCACCAAAGATTCGGGCCATGAGACGCATCTATGAACTGGAGACGGAAAAACGAGGCGTATACGCAGGAGCAATCGGCTACTTGTCTGCGACGGGTGATATGGATTTCGCCATTGCCATCCGAACCATGATTCTCAAAGATCAAACAGCCTATGTGCAGGCTGGGGCAGGGATTGTCTATGACTCCATCGCCCAAAACGAATACCAAGAAACCATTAACAAGGCTAAATCTATGACTAGAATTGGAGAACTAAGACCATGATTTTATTGATTGATAACTATGATTCTTTTACCTATAACTTGGCGCAGTACATTGGGAATTTTGCAGAAGTGCAGGTCTTGAGAAATGATGATCCCAAGCTGTATGAAGAAGCTGAAAAAGCAGATGGTCTGGTCTTTTCTCCCGGTCCTGGTTGGCCGGTTGATGCTGGAAAGATGGAAGACATGATTCGTGACTTTGCAGGTAAGAAGCCGATTCTAGGGATTTGTTTGGGTCATCAAGCTATCGCAGAAGTCTTTGGTGGGAAGCTAGGCTTGGCTCCAAAAGTCATGCATGGGAAACAGAGCCATATTAGCTTTGAAGCGCCATCTGTTTTGTATCAGGGGATTGAGGATGGTCGTCCAGTCATGCGTTACCACAGTATTTTGATTGAAGAAATGCCAGAAGGCTTTGAAGTGACAGCTCGTTCGACTGATGACCAAGCTATTATGGGAATTCAACACAAAAGCCTGCCGATTTATGGCTTCCAGTACCATCCAGAAAGCATCGGAACGCCAGATGGCTTGTCTTCTATTCGGAATTTTATCGAGAAGGTTGTAAAGTGAGGAAACTAGGATGAAAGAGATTATTGAAAAATTAGCAAAATTTGAAAATTTATCAGGTGTGGAAATGACGGATGTCATTGAACGTATCGTTACTGGACGTGTAACCGAAGCGCAGATTGCTTCTCTTCTCTTGGCCCTTAAGATGAAGGGGGAAACACCGGAAGAACGCACAGCCATTGCACAAGTCATGAGAGGCCATGCCCAACACATTCCAACTGAAATCCAGGACGCTATGGATAACTGCGGTACAGGTGGAGACAAGTCCTTCAGCTTTAACATTTCGACAACTGCAGCCTTTGTCTTGGCTGGTGGTGGCATTCACATGGCCAAGCACGGTAACCGTTCGATTTCTTCTAAATCGGGTTCGGCAGATGTCCTTCAAGCATTGGGCATCAATCTTGACCTCAAACCAGCTGAACTAGGTAAGGTTTTCGATAAAACTGGAATCGTCTTTCTCTTTGCTAAAAATATGCACCCAGCTATGAAGTACATCATGCCCGCTCGTTTGGAACTAGGAATTCCAACGATTATGAACTTGACTGGTCCACTGATTCATCCAATGGCCTTGGAAACACAGTTGCTTGGCATTAGTCGTCCAGAACTGCTAGAAAGTACCGCTCAGGTTTTGAAAAATATGGGTCGCAAACGTGCCATCGTGGTTGCTGGACCAGAAGGGTTGGATGAAGCTGGCTTGAACGGGACAACCAAGATTGCTCTTCTTGAAAATGGCGAAATCACCTTGTCAAGCTTCACTCCAGAGGATTTGGGGATGGAACGCTACGCTATTGAAGATATTCGTGGAGGGAATGCTCAGGAAAATGCAGAGATTTTGCTTAGTGTTCTTCAAAACGAACCAAGTCCATTCTTGGAAACGACAGTCTTGAATGCTGGTCTTGGTTTCTATGCTAATGGTAAGGTAGCTAGTATCAAGGAAGGGGTTGTCTTGGCCCGTCAAGTAATTGCTAGTGGCAAGGCCCTTGAAAAACTCAGACTGTTACAGGAGTACCAAAAATGAGTCAGGAATTTTTAGCACGAATCTTAGAGCAGAAGGCGCGTGAAGTCGAGCAAATGAAGCTGGAGGAAATCCAGCCCTTGCGCCAGACCTATCGCTTGGCTGACTATTTAAAACAACATCAGGACCGTTTGCAGGTAATCGCTGAGGTCAAGAAGGCTAGCCCTAGTCTGGGAGATATCAATCTCGATGTGGATATTGTGCAACAGGCCCAGACTTATGAAGCGAACGGCGCAGTGATGATTTCGGTTTTGACAGATGAGGTTTTCTTTAAAGGGCATTTGGATTATCTGCGGGAGATTTCTAGTCAGGTACAGATTCCGACGCTCAACAAGGACTTTATCATCGATGAAAAGCAAATCATCCGTGCTCGCAATGCCGGCGCGACAGTCATCTTGCTCATCGTGGCTGCCTTGTCAGAAGAACGCCTCAAGGAACTGTATGACTACGCGACAGAGCTTGGTCTGGAAGTCTTGGTGGAAACTCACAATCTAGCTGAACTAGAGGTGGCCCACAGACTTGGTGCTGAGATTATTGGGGTTAATAACCGCAACTTGACCACCTTTGAAGTCGACTTGCAGACCAGTGTAGACTTGGCTCAGCACTTTAAGAAAGGTCGCTATTACATTTCTGAATCTGCTATTTTCACAGGGCAGGATGCGGAACGAGTAGCACCATACTTTAACGGAATTTTGGTGGGAACAGCTCTCATGCAGGCAGAGGATGTGGCTCAAAGAATCAAGGAGTTGCAGATTGACAAAGGTTAAGATTTGTGGATTATCGACCAAAGAAGCGGTAGAAACAGCCGTATCAGCAGGGGCAGACTATATCGGTTTTGTCTTCGCACCCAGTAAAAGACAGGTGACCTTGGAAGAGGCTACAGAGCTGGCAAAGCTCATTCCTTCCGATGTAAAAAAAGTTGGCGTATTTGTTTCACCAAGTCGAGAAGAATTGCTAGAAGCGATTGAAAAGGTTGGCTTGGACTTGGTTCAAGTTCATGGTCAGGTAGCGGATGACTTGTTTGAGGATTTGCCTTGTGCCAGCATTCAGGCTGTGCAGGTGGATGGAAATGGTCATGTGCCTCATTCTCGGGCAGACTATCTACTCTTTGATGCGCCTGTGGCAGGGAGTGGTCAGACCTTTGACTGGGGTCAACTGGATACAGCAGAACTTGCTCAGCCCTTCTTTATCGCAGGTGGGCTTAAGGAAGACAATGTAGCAAAAGCAATTCAACACTTCACTCCCTATGCAGTAGATGTATCGAGCGGAGTGGAGACAGATGGACAAAAAGATCAGGAAAAGATTAGAAGATTTATAGAGAGGGTAAAGCATGGCATATCAAGAACCAAATAAAGATGGATTTTACGGAAAATTCGGTGGACGTTTCGTCCCAGAAACATTGATGACAGCAGTTTTGGAGTTGGAAAAAGCTTATCGTGAAAGTCAGGCGGACCCAAGTTTCCAAGAGGAATTAAACCAGCTCTTACGCCAGTATGTAGGACGTGAAACTCCCCTTTACTACGCAAAAAACTTGACCCAGCATATCGGCGGAGCCAAGATTTATCTCAAACGGGAAGACCTCAACCATACAGGGGCCCACAAGATTAACAATGCCTTGGGACAAGTTCTTCTGGCTAAACGTATGGGTAAAAAGAAAATTATCGCTGAAACAGGTGCTGGTCAGCACGGTGTGGCAACTGCAACAGCTGCGGCCCTCTTTAACATGGAATGTACCATCTATATGGGTGAGGAAGATGTCAAACGCCAAGCCCTAAATGTCTTCCGTATGGAGCTTTTGGGAGCCAAGGTCGAGGCCGTGACAGATGGTTCGCGCGTACTCAAGGATGCAGTTAATGCAGCCCTTCGTTCATGGGTAGCGAATATCGATGATACCCACTATATCCTTGGTTCTGCCTTGGGACCTCATCCATTCCCAGAAATTGTTCGTGACTTCCAAAGTGTCATCGGTCGAGAAGCTAAACAACAGTACCGTGACTTGACAGGACAAGACTTACCAGATGCCCTAGTAGCCTGTGTTGGTGGTGGTTCTAATGCTATCGGTCTCTTCCATCCCTTTGTAGAAGATGAGTCTGTTGCCATGTATGGGGCTGAAGCAGCAGGGCTTGGTGTGGATACAGAGCACCATGCAGCGACCTTGACCAAGGGTCGTCCGGGTGTCCTTCACGGTTCCCTCATGGATGTGCTTCAAGATGCCCATGGTCAAATTCTTGAGGCTTTCTCTATCTCAGCCGGTTTGGACTATCCTGGTATCGGTCCAGAACACTCTCACTACCACGATATCAAACGTGCCAGCTATGTTCCTGTGACTGACGAGGAAGCCTTGGAAGGATTCAAACTCTTGTCTCGTGTGGAAGGGATTATCCCAGCCTTGGAATCAAGCCACGCCATTGCCTTTGCAGTGAAATTGGCCAAAGAACTCGGGCCAGACAAGTCTATGATTGTCTGCCTGTCCGGTCGTGGGGATAAGGATGTAGTCCAAGTCAAAGACCGCTTGGAAGCAGATGTAGTAAAGAAGGGAGAAGCCCATGCCTAAGACACTAACAGAAAAATTGAACGCTATCAAAGCAACTGGAAAAGGAATTTTTGTTCCTTATATCATGGCTGGAGACCATGAGAAAGGTTTGGATGGTCTCGCTGAAACAATCCACTTTTTAGAAGATTTGGGTGTTTCAGCTATTGAAGTGGGTATTCCCTTTTCAGACCCTGTTGCAGATGGACCTGTGATCGAAGAAGCAGGCTTGCGCAGTCTAGCTCACGGGACGTCTACTCAGGCTTTGGTTGAAACCTTGAAAATCATTCAAACTGAGGTACCACTTGTCATCATGACCTACTTCAACCCCCTTTTTCAGTACGGTGTGAAGAAATTTGTCAAAGATTTGGCAGATACAGCAGTTAAGGGCTTGATTATTCCAGACCTGCCTCATGAACATGCCAATTTTGTAGAGCCATTTTTGGCAGACACAGACATGGCCTTGATTCCCCTAGTTAGTTTGACAACAGGGATTGATCGCCAAAAAGAGTTGATCAAGGGAGCAGAAGGCTTTGTCTATGCCGTTGCTATCAATGGGGTGACAGGGAAATCAGGAAACTACCGAGCAGACTTGGACAAGCACTTGGCACAATTGCATCAAGTAGCCGACATCCCAGTCTTGACAGGTTTTGGTGTATCTAGTCAAGCCGATGTCGAACGTTTCAATGCGGTGTCAGATGGCGTTATCGTCGGTTCGAAAATTGTAAAAGCTCTCCACCAAGGAGAGCCGATTCAGGACTTTATCAAACAAGCAGTAGCTTACCAAAAATAATCACACAAGCAGCAAGTAAGAGGAAAGGCACAAAAGGAAGTCTTTCCTTTTTCTTTTTAGGGTATAAGTTCATGAATGACAGTTGAATATTAGTTTGGGTATTGCTTATGAATGGTATCTATATAGTTGGTGAAATGTTTCAGGAAATGCTTAGGAGATATAACAGTGATGTATTTTCCAAAAGCAAGCAAGGTATTGTATCCCCAATCATTGTCGTTTAACGGATAAGTAATCTCGTAAATATCGCTATTAATAGGTTTTATGGCATTATAGCCTAAGAGTTCCACAAATCGATCAAGAACAATTTTCTGGACATGCAGGATGACAGGTACTTTGTTTTCATTCATCCAAGCACCACCATCATAGGGAAGTGGTGTAAAATGTCTTTTTGAAAAAGTATCGGAGAGAGTAAGTTCACTAATTCTAGCAACTTTAAAAACAGAAAAACGCGCTTTATCAGTATCGTAGGCATCCATATACCAACTCCGGTCCTTATAGACAATACGGTAAGGCTCACAATTTTTTTGACTCACCAGTCCTTGTGAATTAATATAGGAAAATTTTATTTTTACTCTACCTCTGATAGCTTCCAATAACTTAAAAATCAAAGTTCGTATTTCCAAGTTCCCTTGAGATAGAGATAAATCAATTTCGAAATCAGAGTATGTATTGGTAGCATTTAATTTCAATATAGCATTGAAAGTAGAGGCATCTTCCAATACTTGATAACGGCTTTTTAAACCAGATTCGATCGAAAGCCGTTCGGATTGGGTCAGGGGAGGTTTGTCAGTTTGGAAGTCTTCCATAAGAAAAATGCCTCCATTTTTTCCTTTCATTACATAGAGAGGAATGCCTGCAAGAGATAAATCATCAATATCTCTCATAATAGTTCGTGTGCTGACTTTAAAAAGTTCTGATAATTCTTTAGCTGTTGTTTTTCGTTTATTTACTAAATGAGAAATAATCCCCATTTGACGGTCGATTTTCATAATTTTCTCCTTAAATATGACAGATAGTTGTCATATTACTTTTGTTATGATTATACCATAAAGAAAGGAGTTCATATAATGAAACATCAAACTAAACCATCGTTTACCTTAGTTGGCAAGAGTATTTTGATAGAAGGAACTACAGTTCATGAACATCACTATTCTAAAGAGAAAACGGCATTCTATACTCAGTTATTTAAAGAAGGAATGCTAGGAAAATTGATGCCCCATTCCATAGATAAAAGAGGCTATGCTTTGATAGTTCCTCATAAAGATGGCATACAATACTACGCAGGAGTTGCGGCAAATAATGCTGTGGCAGGTTACGAAAGCATTCTTGTCCCAGAGAAAGATTATTTAGTAAGCTCAGCCAGTGGTGATAAATCAAGACTCTTGTTTGATAAATTGGAGGATAACTTTTTTGAGGGAGAATATAGTTCGCTTTACAATGATGGAATTATCTTAGAAATACTTTTAAACGGTAATCCCATGGATGCAGAAGTTGAGCTTTGGGTTCCCAATTCAACAAACTAATAAGAACTGATAGAAAATTATTATAGTTGCAGCAAATAAGAGGAAAGGCACAAAAGGAAGTCTTTCCTTTTTCTTTTGCAGGAGAAAAGCTAGGATCCCCGTCGCAGAAGCAAACTGAATCAAGATGAGTAATTCGGTCGCGCTAAAGACGAGAGCGCAAGAAGCCAGAAAGAGAAAATCCCCTGCGCCTATTCGGATATCGATAAAATGAGCCATGATTCCGAGGGCAAGGAAGAAGACCATAACCAGATTCCAGCCAGAGCAGGCCATGAGGACTAGGTGGAACGTCAGCCAGACTAGTAAGGGATATTCCTGATGGCGAAAATCATAGATTCCCAAGGTCAAGCCAGCAGTGATGAGGATGATTTGACCTAAGGAAAGCCAGCCCCAAGACCAAGATAAAAAGAGGAGTCCTAAGTCTAGTTCAAAGAGGGCATACCAGACAGGGTAGCTAGCCTTGCAGTAGCGACAGCGAAAGCGACCAATTACTTGAGAGATAATCGGAATCAAATCTAAGGGACGCAAGCGAGTCTGACAAGAATCGCAGTGACTAGCCGGTCGGATAAGGGATTGCTCTGGAAAACGGTCAATGACCAAACCAAGAAAGGAAGCGAGAATGCTCCCAACAAGAAAAAAATAAATATCAATCATACTTATCTATTCGTAAAAAATAGAAGAAGTAGTATAATAAAGAAACATTGATAAGATGGTGAGGTCAAGATGATGATTCGTTTTGAAGAAAATATGAGCACAGAAAATGCTCAGCACGTATGCCAATGGTCCAACTCCCTTGGCAAATCTTTTCAAGTACAATGGATGGGAACAATGATTCCTTTTCCCTTGACAATTCAAGTCTTGCAAGATTTGGAAGGAATCTTTTCAATCTTTGATGGACAAGAGTTTGTGGGGCTTATCCAGAAAATCAGGCTAGAAGACAGGAATCTTCATATCGGGAGATTTTTTATCAACCCTCAGAAGCAGGGGCAGGGCTTAGGTAGCCAGGCTTTAAGGAAATTTGTTAGTTTGGCCTTTGAAAATGAAGACATAGATACTATTTCTCTAAATGTCTACGAGGCAAATCAAACAGCTTACAAGCTTTACCAAAAAGAAGGATTTGAAACCGTTCAAATGGTTGAAACACCTATACGAAAATACATCATGAAAAAAGGTAGATAGCAGTCACATGGGGCTAGAGTTCCAAGGATTTTCAAGGATAAAGAAGTTATCTTTCAAAGTTAGAAACAAGACTTCTATGATTTCTTAGATAGAGGAGATAAAAATGTCGAGACCTAGAAAAATACGAATCTTGCTTGTTTCTGTACTTGCCTTAGTTGTTGGTATCACTCTTTATTCTCAGTATCAAAGCCACCAAGAACGCTTCCAATTAAAGACCTCCTTTGAAGAAAAGGACAGTATAGCTGTCTTAAAACATTTAACGGCGTCAGGGAAATATGCGTCTGACATGCGAAATGCAGGCTATATTGTTCCTCCCGACGGTGCTATCCGCTTGGATGGAGGAATTGATTCCATAGGGATAAAAGGAGACATTGATTTGAAAATGTTGAATCCTGGTAGGGATGAAGTCTCGGTTTTATTTGAAACAATGGTAAATGAGGAACAAATAAATGCCTACTATATTTTAGACAATCAATTAACTCTAAAACGTAGTTACTATTCTCATATTAGTAATCAAAATAAAGAAAGTGTGAACATCTCTCAAGCCGAAGAAGAACGCCTGTTAAAGATTGTTCAAAAAGAGTTGAAATCTTTTCTAGCTAAGATGTATCAGACTTTGTATGGTTGATGTTACTAGTGAGAAATGGAAGCGAGACTCTGCTTAGGCTGACAACGACGATAATAAAAGGGGAAAAGAATGTTTACAGAATTACTCTTTATTGTCTCATTACTGTTACTTTTACGTTTGTTTAAAAGTAGGCGCTCACGAATGATGATAGGAGTTTTCTATGGTTTGCTGCTAGTTTGGTTTGTCTTTTCAGTTTTGAACTATGGGAAATACACTCTTCAACCAGGGCAAACTGTCAACTTAAGAGTAAATCCCAGAACACAAGATCTAGAATACTATTCAATCTTCATCTTGAAGAAAAATGATTCAAGTAAAATTAAATTAACTGGCTCAAGTGTTTGGAGTGAGAGAAATGGTGATGTATATTATGGAGTAGAGGAACAAAAAATTATAAAAAGCCATGGTTTCGACAAGGAGGATGAAGAACTTCCAAACAAGCAAACAGATATTTATTTAGAAAAAGATGGAGTTGTTGTGAGTTACCAAGGTGAAAAAGTGTTTGATGCCACCAATAACAAGCCCTACACGATAACCATTACCAATGTAGACAACCAACCAGCCCAATTTGAGGCTCAGGTGGTGGATAAGTAAGCCAGCCTAGTAGTGTGCAAGCTTTTAAATTTTCTTTCTTTAAAAGGGAAATCTTATTGTCAACAGGAAAAAGCCTTGAAACCAAGGCTTTTTCCTGTTGACAATACCTTTTAGCGAAAATTGAGAAGCGTGTTTAGAATCCGATCTACAAAAAAAGAGGACCGTAAATGTCCTCTTTTTGACTACTATGGATGAAAAGGTCAATTAAGGTTTAGCCTTATTTTTCATCTTTGTGAAGCATGTTTTTCACACCTTCAATAGCGCCTTCGACAGCGGCTTTAGCATCTTCAGCAACTTCTTTTACTTTAGAAACAACTTTTTCAGCTGTTCCTTCTTTTTCCATTTTTTCATCGCCGATCATTTTGCCGACACCTTCTTTAATGGAACCTTTTGCTTGATTTAATTTTTCTTCTGTTGACATGATTCTGCCCCCTTTAAATTGATTGATTTTGACAAGATAAATTAGTGTACGCGAGCATTTTCCTTTGCTTCGCCCTTAACGGCTTCAACACCTTCGCCTACTTTTTCTTGAACAGCAGCAACACCTGAACCGATACCAGATTTTACTTTTTCAAATTGTTCTGAAGCAAATTCTCCTGTTGAAGAAGCCACGTCAGTTACTCGGTCTTGGAGGCTAACTGAATCTGCTTCATGCTGTTCCTTCGTTTTGATATCAACAACATTCACATTGACTTCAACAACTTCTAGATCAGTCATTTTTGTAACTTGTGATACGACAACATCTTTGATTTCTTTGTACAAAGCAGGGACATTCTTTTGGTACTCAACAACAATGTTCAAGTCAACTGCAACTTGTTCTTTCCCAACTTCAACATTGACACCATGAGTGACATTATCTGTATTGATAATCTTTTCTGTTAGATTAGAGAAGAATCCTCCATCCACATCCAAAAGTCCAGGTACTTTTTCAAGTGAAAGACCAATGATTTTTTGGATGACTTTGTCTTCATAAGTGAGTTCCCCTTTAACATCTTGAGAAACAACAGCAACATCTTTTTTTTCTACATTTTTATCTACGTTTGACATACGAGACTCCTTTATTTATTTAAATATTTTTCCTTAACATAGTATCCAGCAAATGCTCCTAAGGCTCCACAAATTAGTACAAAGAGTGTTTTGAAAAAGCCAAAGGATAAGATAAAGCAAGCGAGAATGACACCTACTAAACCTGCAATAATTGGATACTGATATTTTTTAAACCATTCCATTTTTACTTCCTTACTTTACACGACTAACAGTCTTTTTGGTCGTTTTTCGAGGTTCAACTTCTTTTACTTTAACTTCAAGTTTTACCTCACGTTCAATACCAAAGAACTGCTTTAATCCATGAGTTATTTCATTCTGAATGACTAGACATCGATTTGAGATGTTGTCTGAAGGAAGAATTTTCCCTTCTACAGTAACGAAACATTTATTTTTGCGGCTATTTACATGGACCGTTGGTTCTTTGATCAACTGATGATCAATGACCAAACATCGAACAAAGCCTTCGATAGCTGAATTTTTTAGTTTTAATGTATCTTCTTGAGTTTCTAATTGAATCTCTAGATATTGTTTAGGATAAAAGAGTATCACTAACATTGAAATTAAAACTAAAACAGATAGGACAAGTGTCCCCCAAAAGACATATCTAGCAATCAGGAATTCAGCGTAGAGTTCTCTCCAACTGAATAAATGGATATCTAAATCACTGACCTGATGATAATCTATGAGAATAGGAAGGAAAATAGTCAAGATTAAGATACAGAAAATAAGTAACAATATTTTCTTTGATTTTGACATATTAAATCCTTTCAAATGAAAAGCTTTAAACCATAATTTTACCCGTCTACAGTATTCAAAATTATGGCTTATCACTTTTAATTTCTTATTAGGTAATGCTTATTTTTTACCAAATAGAAATGAAACGACTGCAACAACAATCACAGCACCTACGATTGACGGAATAATAGCCATTCCAGCCAATGAAGGTCCCCAGCTTCCTAGAAGTGATTGCCCTACAGACGAACCGATAAGACCTGCAAAGATATTTGCAATCAATCCCATTGAACCACCTTTTTTAGTGATTGCACCTGCGATGAGACCAATAAGACCTCCTACAATAATGGACCACAACATAGTGTATCCTCCTTTTCTATTTCTAAATCAAAGAATCAATTTCTTTGATTACACTAATTATATAGTATTTCAACTTGGAAACATAATAGTTCGTCTTAAAAACCGTACTGTAAACATGTACTTTAGATACAAATAAATAAGAAAATCTTGATGCTACTGAGTTTCTAAGGAATTAGACTAGTCTTTTGATGACAAGCAAAAGTCGTTGTAAGAGGATAAATACACTCCATGTGGTATAATTGCATGAAGATTGAAAGACAATCCTTCAGTTTATTATAAAGAGAGAAAAGCTATCCATGAGAGATTTATTATCGAAAAAAAGTCACAGACAATTAGAATTATTAGAATTACTATTTGAAAACAAACGCTGGTTTCATATTTCGGAACTAGCAGAATTATTGCACTGTACAGAACGTTCTGTAAAAGATGACTTGTCCCATGTCAGGTCTTCCTTTCCTGACTTGATATTTCATTCCTCAACAAACGGCATCCGTATCATTAATACCGATGATAGTGATATTGAGATGGTCTATCATCATTTTTTTAAGCATTCAACCCACTTTTCAATTTTAGAATTTATCTTCTTTAATGAAGGATGTGATGCTGATAGTATTTGCAAAGAGTTTTATATCAGTTCTTCCTCTCTTTACCGTATCATCCGTCACATTAATAAGATTATTAAGAAACAATATTGTTTTGAAATTAGCCTCAATCCAGTTCGAATCACTGGAAATGAGATTGATATCCGTTACTTTTTTGCCCAATATTTTTCAGAGAAATATTATTTTCTTGAATGGCCCTTTGAAGATTTTTCTCAAGAACCCTTGTCTCAATTATTGGAATTTGTCTATAAAGCAACTTCTTTCCCGATGAATTTATCAACTCACAGAATGTTAAAATTACTTCTGGTTACAAATTTATATCGCATAAAGTTTGGTCATTTCATGGAAGTTGAGAAAAATTCTTTTAACAACCAATTGTTGGAATCTTTCATGCAGGCAGAAGGAATTGACGAGATTGTAGCGAGCTTTGACTCTGAATATCATATCTCTCTGAATAAAGAAGTGATAGGTCAACTGTTTGTATCCTATTTTCAAAAAATGTTCTTCATAGATGAAGAAGTATTTCTCAACCATGCAAAAACAGACAGCTATGTAAAAAAATCGTATCAGTTATTGGGTGATCTAGTAGATCAGGTATCAAGAGAGTATAATCTCCAAGTAGACAATAGAGATAATCTGATTTGGCATCTGCATAATACGGCACATCTTCATCGCCAGGAATTATCGACAGAGTTTATCCTATTTGATCAAAAAGGCAATACAATCAAGAACTTTCAAAATATTTTCCCTCGCTTTGTTTCAGAGGTGAAGGAAGGAATGGAACATTATCTTGAGGCTTTGGATATGGATCCTAGTTCAATGAAGGTCAATCATTTGACCTATACTTTTATCACCCATAGCAAACACTTGGTGCTAAATCTGTTACAAAACCAACCTAAATTAAAGGTTTTGGTCATGAGTAATTTTGATCAGTATCATGCAAAATCAGTAGCTGAGACACTTTCTTACTATTGCAGTAACAATTTTGAACTGGAGGTTTGGGGTGAATTAGAGTTATCCCTTGATGCTCTAAAAGAATCACCTTACGACATCATTATTTCTAATTTTATTATTCCTCCTATTGAAAATAAGAGACTGATCTATTCCAATAATGTCAATACAGTCGCTCTCATCTCTTTGCTTAACGCAATGATGTTCATTCGACTAGACGAGTAACTAAGAATAACAAAAAGAACGCTATGTAGCGTTTTTTTATGAGAAAAGAATTTCCTCTATATTAGATTCAGAATATCCTAAAAAACTAAGCAAAAAAGCCCTGAAACCAAGGCTTTTCCTGTTGTATTTAGATGCCCCCTGCATGAATTTGTAAGAACTTTTCATATTGAAAATAAACAAAAATGTTGAAATATAGCTGATTTTAGGGAAATACTTTTAGGTATTTTCAATGTCAGGATTTAAAAATGGGGCAAAAGTGGGGTAAAAACAAATTAACGAAAAAAATATCGAGTTCGTGCATCAAGTAAATGATAAATTGCAAGAATAAGTGCAACATTTACTCGAACTCATCCTCTAGAGCTTCACTAGCAGTTCTGTAAGCTAAACATTTTCGTGGTCGGTGATTGATATCATATAAAGCCTTGGTTCCCAAAGCTTTTTTATGTTATAAACTCATTAAAAGAACCCCCAGTTAGATTTGGAATATTTTTTATTCTGTGTCACATAAAAATAAATAAAATGAATGGCTATAGCTAGAGCTAAAATGGTTGTTATACTCACTACTATTATAGGATTAGAAGCAAAGATTAAAGAGAGAATAAAGGCAGCCAGATAGAGTGTCGCTTGGACACAGTAGTAACTTTTCGAATAGCGAAGATATAGGGCCCATTTACTAGGACAGCAGCTTGAAAGAGGCCAAATCCGATATAAGAGAAGCTGGTTGCAAAGAGACGATTAGCTTCAGGATTCTGAAGAAATCCCATCGATACAGTCATCATAAGAAGTCCAATGAAAATAGGATAGTGACTGTAAATTAGAAATAGTCCCTTTTGATTAGATTCTTCATCAATAGCATGGTCGAATTGACCAAAATAAAACAAGAACAGAGAAAGCATAATAATGAAATAAAGAACCGAATAAATCGAGAAATTCTCGATTGTAAAGAAGTTAGCTAGCTCCGTAATCATCTCTCCAAACATAATAATGACAAGAAGGGAGATACGCTCGATTAAATGGGGGAGATTTACCTGGTAATGCTTATCTTTATTAAGCAAGATACTTGGCATAATAAATGTTAGCAGAATACTAGCAAATAAGATATAGACTCTAAGGTAAATAGGAAGAAGAGCTGCTAGATAGAATCCTAAACTTCCTAGACCTGTTATCCATAGAAAACCTTTGATACTTTCCCGATTAGCATCATCGGTTGATTTTCTAAAAAATTCAACCAAATATTGAAAAAATAAGGTAAGGGTTAATGTACCAATAGCCCAACAGAGATAATGAAAATATTGTTGCCAATCAGGTCCAATCATATTGGCTATAAAGAGTAAAATTCCCATTTTGATAAACATGATTACTATGTTAAATAAAGAGTTCTTTCCATAGCGATTGGTATAATCGGTTTGAATCATCCAGGAATCGATGAGAAACAAAGTAGCAATGAAAAAATCAAGGAAAGAATTCCAAGTCAAAATACCGTTATGAAGATGGTCAATTAAAGTAGTTACTTTTGAAATTGCAAAAACAAAAACTAGGTCATAAAAAAGTTCTGAAAATTCTACACGTTTATGTTTAATAAGAGTTGTCATCTTAAGACCTTTCTATTTTAGAAGTACAATTTATTATAACAGAAAATGGTAATAAAAAAAAGGGAGATGCTTAAATAACTTCATGTGACGCGAATGAACTGCGCCACAAAAGTTAGGTTTTTTCTGTCTAACTTTTGGGGTGCAGTTCAGAAGGGGTGTTTTTTCTATCGTTTTTTAGTGCTAAGACTACACAAAAAAGCCTTGATTCCAAGGCTTTTCCTGTTGTATGTAGATGCCCCCATGGATTTGGGAGACTATATCATCTTGAAAGTAATTAAAAAGTTGAAATTTAAGTGATTTTCGGAAGGTACTTTTAGGTATTTTCAATGTCATGATTTAAAAATGGGGCAAAAGTGGGGCAAAAACCATACAGATTCTAAACTGTATGGTTCTTTTTTTATCTAACCAAGAAAGGTTAAAACTTATTAAAACAAATGCAATCAACTGTTGAAAACTTTTTAGTCCGTGTAATATAAAAACAAGTAAAAAGTTGAACTATAGGGAATATTGTGTCATAATAGGTAATATATGAATAATTAATAGATTGGAAATAATGCTTTCTTACCTTAACAAGTTGAATTGGTTATACATTTTTTCGTCGCAATTGTGTCTATCTCTCGAGTTTAGCTAGTTTTTATAAGCTCTGGTTTCTAATCAATATAACAAATTTTAGAAGTGCATAAGACAAGATGGTGACATTACTACAGTCATTTCTAGTCACCATATGTTGCTGGCACAGGCTGTTTGTAGTGTTGGCTATTTACTAGTCAGTTTAATCGGAGTGTTTAATTTTTATTGTTGAAAGGTTTTTATATGGCGAAAATTCTATCTTTAGGTCTGACAGGTAAGAAATTACTTGCTCAGGGGTTCTTGTTTGTTCTGCTAGGTCTCATCTTGATGGTCACGGGGACTTGGTTGCCAGTAACAGTTATTCGCCTGGTTCTGTTTTTAGCTTGGATAGCAACGGTCGTAGATTTGCTATTAAGAGTTTTCAAAAAAAGCCAGTCAACGGATACCTTGGGAGTTGCACTGGTTAAATTGTTAGTGCTGGGATATTTGCTAGGTTCTAATCTTGCGACTGATATACCGATTTATGTTCTGGCTCTTGTGATTGGAGTTTATCAGATTTTTAGGGCCACGATTAATCTTGTCACCTATGTTCTCTACCGTAAAAATAATATTCGACCTCGTTTTCGTCTCTTACTAGATGGTATTCTACTAGTTTTTCTTGGTGGAGCTAGTCTTTTGTCCTCTACGGGAAATTCTGTCTTTCAACTCTTTGTTTTAGGGGCTTATTTTTTCCTTTATGGTCTGTCCAATATCCGTGACGGTTTCTTATTTGAAGGGGAAATTGGGAAAAACCATCTCAAACGTCGCATTAGAATTAGCTTACCTATTGTCCTAGCCGCTCTCATCCCTGCAAGAACTTTAGCAAAAGTTAACAAATTTATGCTGGAAAATGCTGATGAGGAAGAAGATATCCATCTTGGAATAGTGAAGTCTGGTAAGACAGCAGAGCTAGAAATTTTTGTTCATACAGCTGAGACCTCCCTGTTTTCAGCTATTGGTCATGTGGATATCTTCTATCAGGGCCGTGTTATTTCTTATGGCAACTATGATCCGTCATCTGAGACCTTATTTGGTATGGTAGGAGATGGTGTCTTATATTTCTGTGACCGCGATAAGTACATTGATCTATGTAAACGTGAGAGTCAAAAAACACTTTTTGGTTATGGAATAGATTTGACACCTGAAATGGAAAAAGCAATTCAAAAAAAGTTGACTGAATTGAAACAACTGACGATTCCATGGGAGCCAAGTGCGGATAAAATCACGACAGGTGATGGTAAGGAAGACTACACCTACGCTTATAAAATCAGACATGAGACGGATGGGGAACTTTATAAATTTATCAAATCTAAGTTTAAATCCTACTTTGTCTTATCCACAAATTGTGTGCTCTTGGCAGATACCATAGTCGGTCAGGCTGGAACAGATATCCTCTCACCCAAAGGATTTATCGCACCAGGAACTTACCAAGCTTACCTTGACCGAGAGTTTGAAAAACCAAATAGTATAGTCGTATCTAAACATGTTTATTAAGGAGAATTTATGAATTTAGTAAAAAAATACACCCCATTAATACTTTTTATAGGGCTGGTTACTCTTGTAATTCTGAATGCATCAAGCTTTATATCAGGGGCAGTATCTCTCTTTGAAGTAACTTCTACCTTGATTTATGGTGCTGTCATTGCTTTTGTGCTCAATGTTCCCATGAAAAAAATTGAAGAATTCCTAGTTAAAATGAAGGTAAAGGCAGGGTTGCGCCGTCCGATTGCTATGGTGCTTGTTTTCCTATCTCTTATCTTAATCGTGATCTGTCTTTTGGTTTTGGTGCTTCCAACCCTTGCTCAGACTATTAGTCAGCTGGGAGCAGTCCTTTCAACAGTCCTGACTCAACTTGGGAAATTGCTAGACAGCTCGGAATTTGTAACCAAAGACATGCTGTCAACTATCGTATCAGGAATTCAGGGACAGTCTAGCTCTATTAGTCAAGCTTTGATAACCTTCTTATCCGGTCTGACTAGTAATATAGGAAATATTTTTTCAAGTATAATGAATGCCTTTCTGATTATAGTATTTACCTTTTTATTTTTATCCAGTAAGGAACATCTGGCAGCGATGACGAGTAGACTTCTAAAAGTTATATTTCCAGAGAAAGTGGTGACAAAGTTAACTTACATTGGACAAGTAGCACTAGAGACTTATGACCAATTTTTGATGAGTCAGCTGATTGAAGCAGTCATCATAGGAGTTATGATAGCGGTTGGCTACAGCCTGTTTGGACTACCTTATGGGGTAATGACAGGTATATTTGCAGGAGTGCTATCGTTCATTCCTTATGTAGGGCCTATGATTGCTTGTGTTGTGGGAGCGATTTTTATCTTCACAGTGAGTCCTACTCAAGCCTTACTTTCTCTTCTTCTATATCAAGTTATACAGCTGATTGAAGGAAACCTTATTTATCCTAGAGTTGTAGGTCAATCTATTGGTTTGCCAGCTATTTTCACGCTTGCGGCTGCTAGTATTGGAGGCAATCTCTTTGGCTTACTTGGGATGATATTCTTTACACCGATATTTGCTGTTATCTATCGATTGGTTAAGGAATTTGTCGTTGCAAAGGAAAATCAGCTAGATTAAGAAAAACTAAATTTAATAAGATATACTGAGAAGAGAGTGAGAGATTCTCTTCTCTTTTATTTTTAAATACTTTTCTACAAAAAGCTATTAGACGTTAAAAAAAGCCTTGGTTTCAAGGCTTATTTCTGTTGATTTAGATGCCCCCTGCAGGGCTCGAACCTGCGCCCCATAGCTTAAGAGTCTACTGCTCTACCAACTGAGCTAAGGAAGCAACAGAAAAAGCTGAGAATGTAACTTCCCAGCTTTTTTAATATGCCCAAAATGGCAGCTAGATTATTTACGAAAGGCATCAAGGATATAGGTGAAACCAACAATTAAAAATGCAAAGGCAACGACATAAACGACAAAGACACTTGTAGCTACTGGATTGAACAAAATCACTAGACCTAGTAAAAATGCAAGCAACGCTATCCACATGATATGGTTGCCAATAATAGGGAAAATCAATCCCAAACGATTGCCTTTAAAGAAAACTATAATGGCTTCTACAATTAACCAAATTCCTAAAATAGTTGGAATGACAACTGGCAGCGTCACAAAGCCATAGGCAACGAGGTAAAGAGCTAAGAGAAGATTAACAATCCCTTGGAAAAGATGAGCTGGTGAGCGAAGCTCTTTTGGTACAGAGAAATAGCCTAAAATAGCTGCTATAGAAGAAACCAGTAAACCAAATGCAATCCACCAGCTGTAAGCAACAAGATTAGCTACTGGGTTTGTAAATAGGAAAAGTCCTAAAAGGACAAAAACAACTCCTGCAAGGAATAGCAGTAAACGATTAGAAAATTTCATTTCAATACCCCCTATATAGTATAGTATAGTATAGTTTGATAATAAAAATATTATACACCTTTTTAGAGGAAATGTCAATAAACAAAATGGAAAATTTGGAAGTTTCAGTCTGATTTATGAAAAGAAAATCAGTTTTTATTATTTTGAAAATAAAAAGAGAAGATAAAATTTGTCTTCTCTACATGAAAATATTGTATGGCATCAAAGCAAAAGTAACTGGCTTTACACTATTTGTAAAGATGTAATTTGATTCAAAAAGAAAAGATAGATTTAAAATGTGGGACAAATGATGAGGCAAATCAGTTATAGATAAGCAAAAAAGCCTTGGAACTCAAGGCTTTTTCCTGTTGATTTAGATGCCCCCTACAGGGATCGAACCTGTGACCCACGGATTAAGAGTCCGCTGCTCTGCCAGCTGAGCTAAGGAGGCAAAGAAAAAAGCTGTATTGGTGCCGAAACTTCACGGTTTGTATTGAACCCGCGCAATTAAGCAGGTGGGCAACTCGCTCTAACTGAAGCTGTTTCCGTGTGAGACGGCCTACATGCTGTTAGAAGACTTTTGTTTCCCTAATAATACAAAAAATAGTCGGTCAACACTTAAGTGTGAAGTCGTACACCACAGCGTTTCTATGTTTATATGATACCACTTTTTCAAAAAAAATCAAGAGGAAAGTGCAATTTTTTGAAAAGGATTTCAGATTTTTCGCAAACGGTCGATAGCTTCCTTTCTTTGAGCCAAAGCCCGTTCATATTTACCAGTATCTTCTGGAGAGAAGTAGTGATGATCTCGAATTTTTTCTGGCAAGTAATCTTGTTTGACCCAGTGTCCAGGATAGTTGTGCGGATAGAGATAGTTTTGCGCATTCCCTAGTTCCTTGCTTCCACTGTAGTGGCCATCGCGCAGGTGTCGAGGGATAGGCAAATGCCCTGATGTTTTGAGATCAGCAAGGGCCTTGTCCATGGCCACATAGGCTGAGTTGGATTTTGGAGAGAGGGCCAAATCAATCACGACATTGGCAATGAGAATGCGAGCTTCTGGAAAGCCAATCTTTTGAGCAGCATCTAGAGCAGTTACGGTATGAATCTGAGCTTCAGGATTGGCCAAACCGATATCTTCATAAGCAATAACAGTCAAGCGACGAGCGAGACTTGGCAAATCACCAGCCTCAATCAAGCGGGCAGCATAGTGGAGACTGGCATCCACATCTGAGCCACGGATAGACTTTTGCAGGGCTGAGAGAACATCATAGTGGCCATCTCCATCCTTGTCCATGGTAATATAGCTCCGTTGCAGGCTATTTTCCATGATGTCGAGGGTGATATGGCGAATGCCCTCGTCATTCTCAGGGGTAGAGAGAACAGCCAAGTCCAGTGAGTTGAAGGCAGAGCGAAGGTCTCCGTTTGTAGAGGTAGCAATAAAATCCAGCGCATCCTCATCTAGTTCTACTGGAAAATCAAAACCACGCTCAGGGTTACTTAGAGCTATTTGCAGAGCCTCTTTGATGTCTTGGTTAGACAGAGGTTCCAACTCAAAAATTTGAACACGGCTACGAGTGGCAGGAGTGACAGAAAAGAAAGGATTTTCAGTTGTAGCCCCAATCATGATGACTAGTCCACTTTCCAAAAGAGGCAAGAGGAAATCTTGCTTGGTTTTATCTAGTCTATGAATCTCGTCTAGTAATAGGACGAGACCACCAGAGAATTTCGCCTCTTCCGCGATTTCTTGGAGTCTTTTTTTACTATCTACTGTCGCATTGAAAGTTCGAAAGGTATACTTGGTCGTCCCTGCGATGGCAGAGGCAATACTGGTCTTGCCGATTCCCGGAGGTCCATAAAGAATCATGGAGGACAGGCGGTTGGCTTCCACCATGCGGCGGATAATTTTTCCAGGCCCGACCAGATGTTCCTGACCAATGACCTGGTCGATGGTTTTAGGGCGCATGCGAAGCGCGAGATTGTCTGGCATAGCAGTCCTTTCTAGCGTGGATTTTCTGATGTATATGTGGTAAGATGGTAGTATCTATTTTAGCATATTTCCGAGCAATCGGGGCGATTTAAGAGTCGCATAGAAAGAGGACAAAATGGCAACATATGGATTTTTAGATGTTTTACAAGAAGAGTTGGACAAGAACTTTCCTTTTGATTATGAGATTAGTTGGGACAAGCGCAACCACGCGGTTGAAGTGAGTTTTTTGTTAGAAGCGCAAAATGCTGCAGGTGTGGAGATGGTGGATGAAGATGGAGAGATTTCGTCAGATGACATTCTCTTTGAAGAAGCAGTTCTTTTCTACAATCCTGCTAAATCAACAGTCAATGCAGAAGACTATTTGACTGTCATCCCTTACTTGCCTAAAAAAGGATTTTCTCGTGAATTTTTAGCATATTTTGCTCTTTTCCTTAAAGATACTGCTGAGGTTGGGCTAGATGCCCTCATGGACTTTTTGGAAGACCCAGAAGCAGAAGAATTTGTCATGGAATGGAACCAAGAAGTCTTTGAAGAAGGAAAAGTAGGCTTGGAAGAGGGAGAATTTTACCCTTATCCGAGATATTAGAAAAGATTCTAAGTGGACATTTTTAAATAATGAGTTCAAGGAGAAAGGGGAGACTATGCTAGAAAGAGTCAAACAGTTTTTCAGGAGAAAGCCAGATAAATCTGAGCAGTCAGTTTGCATCCTTCCCCGTAATCGCTTTGCGGATCTAGATTTCGAGCAAGTATTGAAGTCTGGAACTCGTCGCCTTGTCGATGAGGAGGGGCGCTATGCAGAAGATGGTACAGTCACAGAACTTGAATTTCCTGAAGACTTTTCGGAATTTGAATTTCTAGTTGGTTTTAAGACGGAAGAGGAAGACCAGTTTCAGCAACTATTAGCTCGTTTAAATAGTATTGACAATGCTATTCAGTCCTATTGGAAAGCGAGATGCAGCAGCCTATTCCCCAGTATGCCAAGGATCTAGGCTATACTCAGAAGAAGTGGGAGAAAACCTTTTACTTTCATCCTTGGATATTAAGTTTTGAGGAAAGTCCGCCTAATCTTCGCTATGTTGCAGATTATGTAAATGATGAGTTTACGGTTTATTTTGCTAAAAAACATGGTAGATGGCGGGCGTACTGGGATGCAGAGTGTCAAAATGTAATTGAAGAAAGCTAGCTAGGGGGTTTCTATAGAGTAGTAGTTATGATAAGAAAAGGTCATCATCATGGAATTATTGGATAAACACTTGGATTTTACGGGTTGTAAAATTGCCCTCTTTTGTGGAGATAAGCTACTGACCATCTTGCGTGATGACAAGGAAAATATCCCTTGGCCCAATATGTGGGAGTTGCCAGGTGGCGGACGAGAAGGTGATGAAAGTCCTTTTGAGTGCGCGGAGCGTGAAGTTTATGAAGAACTAGGAATTCATCTGACTGAAGATTGCCTGCTTTGGAGTAAGGTGTACCCAAGTATGCTTTTTGAGGGGAAGGAATCCGTCTTTCTAGTGGGAAAGTTGACTCAGGAACAGTTTGACAGTATCGTCTTTGGTAACGAAGGGCAGGGCTATAAACTGATGAATATTGAGGAATTTCTCAATTCTAAACAGGCTGTACCTCAGCTCCAGGGGAGATTGAGGGATTATTTGGAGGAAAGTTTATGATAAGACTTGAGAGAGCAGGAGCAGAGGATTTAGAAACCATTATTGCCATTCAAAGAGCCAGTTTTAAGGCAGTCTATGACAAATACCAAGATGAATATGATCCTTATCTGGAGGACCGTGAACGAATTAAGTGGAAACTAGTCGAGCGGCCCAATAGCTATTACTACTTTGTGAAAGCAGACGAAGAGAAGATTGGTTTTTTACGAATTCATACCAATGAAGAGTTAACGGAAGCTTGGTTGGGGACCGCAGCGATTTTGCCCCAGTATCAAGGAAAAGGGTATGGTTCTGAAGGATTGCGCTTGCTAGAAGAGGAATTTTCAACCGTTTCACAATGGGATTTGTGTACGGTGTTACAGGATGCGGGCATGGTCGCTTTTTATGAGAAAAATGGCTACCGTCAAACCCATATCGAGCCTGAAAAAGAAGGTATGGATATGGTTTACATGAAAAAATTGATTGACAAATAGAAAGGATGGTTCGGTTACATTTCTAAACTGAACCCGCCCTAAACACTGTGCCAAAAAGATAAACTTCTCTTAGACACAAGAGTCTTCAGAGAGTTTCCTATTTTGGCTTTGTGTTTTACGGGCTTGGTATCTTAATTATGGAAACATGGCAAGAGTTAAAAGTAACGGTTAAGCGTGAGGGAGAGGAATTGGTTTCCAATCTCTTGATTGAGCTGGGGGCACAAGGTGTTGCGATCGAAGACAGTATGGACTATGTGGGGAATGTGGATCGCTTTGGTGAGATTTTCCCAGAGGTCGAGCAACAAGAAGAAATTGTGGTGACAGCCTATTATCCCGAAACGGTTGATGTAGCAGTAGTTGAGGCGGACTTGCAGGCTCGTCTCCTAGAATTAACAGATTTTATGGATCTAGGAGAAGTCAAGATGGGGACGACTGCCTTGGCTGAGGAAGACTGGGCAGACAACTGGAAGAAATATTACGAGCCAGCCCGCATTACTCATGACTTGACCATCGTGCCGTCTTGGACAGACTATGAGGCGACTGCTGGGGAAAAGATTATCAAACTGGATCCTGGTATGGCCTTTGGGACAGGAACTCACCCAACCACCAAGATGAGCCTCTTTGCCTTGGAGCAGGTTCTTCGTGGTGGCGAAACGGTGCTAGATGTGGGTACTGGATCAGGTGTCCTCTCCATTGCCTGCTCGCTTCTTGGTGCCAAGGAAATTTTTGCCTATGACCTGGATGATGTGGCAGTTCGTGTCGCTCAGGAAAATATTGAGCTCAACCCTGGTATGGAAAACATCCATGTTGCTGCTGGAGATTTGCTCAAGGGTGTGGAGATTGAAGCAGACGTGATTGTGGCTAATATCTTGGCGGATATTCTCATTCATCTGACAGACGATGCCTATCGTTTGGTAAAGGACGAAGGTTATCTCATCATGAGTGGCATTATTAAGGACAAGTGGGATATGGTGCGTGAGTCAGCTGAGTCGGCAGGTTTCTTCCTTGAAACCCATATGATTCAAGGGGAATGGAATGCCTGTGTCTTTAAGAAGACCAAGGATATTTCCGGTGTGATTGGAGGCTAACATGCAGCAGTATTTTGTCAAAGGCAGTCCTATCTCTCCTGTCACCATTGAGGACAAGGAAACCAGCAAGCACATGTTTCAGGTCATGCGCTTGAAAGAAGGTGATGAGGTTACCTTGGTCTTTGAGGATGGTATCAAGCGTTTGGCGCGCGTGATAGATGTGGAAAATCGTCAGTTTGAATTGGTTGAAGAATTAGCTGACAATGTGGAACTGCCCGTTCAAGTAACCATCGCATCTGGCTTTCCCAAGGGAGACAAGCTGGAGTTTATTACTCAGAAAGTAACAGAACTAGGAGCTAGTCAAATCTGGGCCTTCCCTGCCGACTGGTCAGTTGCCAAATGGGACGGTAAGAAATTGGGCAAGAAAGCCGAAAAACTAGAAAAAATTGCCCTTGGGGCAGCAGAACAAAGCAAGCGGAATCTGGTCCCAAGTATCCAACTTTTTGAGAAAAAAGCAGACTTTCTAGCCCAGCTGGACCAGTTTGACTCTATTGTAGTGGCCTATGAAGAATCAGCAAAAGAAGGAGAAACCGCTGCGCTCTTACAAGCAGTCACTGGTCTTGAAAAAGGAGCCAAATTGCTCTTTATCTTTGGCCCAGAAGGCGGTCTCTCACCAGCAGAAATTGAAAGTTTTGAAGCTAAAGGAGCCGTCTTGGCAGGGCTTGGCCCTCGCATCTTGCGAGCAGAAACAGTCCCACTTTACGCCTTATCAGCCCTTAGTGTTTTAGTAGAATTAGAGAAATAAGAGGAAGAAAATGGAACAAAAACACCGTTCAGAATTTCCAGAAAAGGAACTTTGGGACTTAACAGCCCTATACCAAGACCGTGAGGATTTCTTGCGTGCAATCGAGAAAGCTCGCGAAGACATTAACAAATTTAGCCGTGACTACAAGGGCAATCTTCATACTTTTGAGGATTTTGAGAAGGCCTTTGCTGAATTGGAACAAATCTACATTCAGATGAGTCATATCGGCAATTACGCCTTTATGCCTCAGACAACAGATTATAGCAATGAAGAATTTGCCAACATTGCCCAAGCTGGGATGGAATTTGAAACAGATGCCAGCGTAGCCTTGACCTTCTTTGACGATGCCTTGGTAGCAGCAGACGAGGAAGTCTTGGACCGTTTGGGTGAATTGCCTCACTTGACGGCAGCCATTCGTCAGGCCAAAATCAAAAAAGCCCACTATCTAGGGGCGGATGTGGAGAAAGCTTTGACTAATCTGGGAGAAGTCTTCTATAGTCCACAGGACATTTACACCAAAATGCGAGCTGGGGACTTTGAAATGGCTGACTTTGAAGCTCATGGCAAGACCTACAAAAACAGCTTTGTGACCTATGAGAATTTCTACCAAAACCACGAGGACGCTGAGGTTCGTGAGAAATCTTTCCGTTCTTTCTCAGAGGGACTCCGTAAGCACCAAAATACAGCTGCGGCAGCCTATTTAGCCCAAGTTAAGTCGGAAAAACTCTTGGCCGATATGAAGGGCTATGACTCAGTCTTTGATTATCTCCTAGCTGAGCAAGAAGTGGACCGTGCCATGTTTGACCGCCAGATTGATCTCATCATGAAGGATTTTGCGCCAGTTGCCCAGAGATACCTCAAGCATGTTGCCAAGGTCAATGGTCTTGAAAAGATGACCTTTGCAGACTGGAAATTGGACTTGGACAGCGCCCTGAATCCTGAAGTGACTATTGACGACGCCTATGATTTGGTCATGAAGTCAGTAGAACCTTTGGGACAAGAATATTGTCAGGAAGTTGCGCGCTATCAAGAAGAACGCTGGGTGGACTTCGCTGCCAATAGTGGCAAGGATTCTGGTGGTTATGCGGCGGATCCATATCGCGTGCACCCTTATGTCCTCATGAGCTGGACAGGTCGTTTGAGTGATGTCTATACCTTGATTCATGAAATTGGGCATTCTGGTCAATTTATCTTTTCAGATAATCACCAAAGCTACTTCAATGCCCATATGTCGACCTACTATGTTGAAGCGCCATCAACCTTCAATGAATTGCTTCTTAGTGATTACTTGGAGCACCAATCTGACGACCCTCGTCAAAAACGTTTCGCTCTTGCCCACCGCTTGACAGATACCTACTTCCATAATTTCATCACCCACCTCTTGGAGGCAGCCTTCCAGCGTAAGGTTTATACATTGATTGAAGAAGGGGAAACCTTTGGAGCAAGCAAACTCAACAGCATTATGAAGGAAGTTTTGACAGATTTCTGGGGAGATGCTATTGAAATTGATGACGATGCGGCACTGACTTGGATGCGCCAAGCTCACTACTACATGGGCTTGTATAGTTACACTTACTCTGCTGGTCTTGTCATCTCGACTGCAGGTTATCTTCATCTGAAACATTCAGAAACTGGAGCTGAAGATTGGCTTAATCTCCTTAAATCAGGTGGTAGTAAGACACCGCTTGAGTCAGCCATGATTATCGGTGCTGATATTTCAACAGACAAACCACTCCGTGATACCATCCAATTTTTGTCAGACACAGTTGACCAGATTATCGCCTACAGTGCTGAGTTGGGGGAGTAAAGGACGGATTTAAGACATTTTAATGACAAGATGAATACACAAAAATCACCTGTTTGAGGTGATTTTTTATGCTTTAAAGATTTATTCAAATTTTCCTTTATTGGCCTCGTTTGAAGCCTTCATGCTAATTTGTAAAAGGTTGGCGAGATTTTCATTATCAAGGCTAGCTTCACCATTATTATCCACTTTTATGGCAAGGTAATGGGTGTTACGATCAAAATAATCCATGCCCTCTAGGTCTACGTAGTTGTCAGCTTTAAAATCAAGCGCAGCTAATTGATAAACAAATCGAATATTTAGAGCTTTAGCATAGTCTGTTTCAAGAACCTTTTGTTGCTCTTCCACCAGTCCTTGAAAGAAGTCTTGGAAGTTATCATGATAAGTAGCCTTGACTTCGTATTGGTAGGTATCTACAGATGGGGACATAAATTTCAAATAAACCATGTCGCCTTCTATCTTATAGTCCTCAAGAGTATAGGCACCTGCTTTTCCTAATGCATTGGTGTTGACCTTGAAAAACATAGGTGCATAAATTTTGAGAGGATATTTTTCTCCTTTATATTCAAAGACGGTATCATTTGAAAAATTCGGACGGATTTTAGTTAACTCAGGGACTAAATATTCGTTCCAAATCTTATCAAATAACTCTTCTTGATTGCTAGCACCCGCTGATTTCACAACTAGGTCAAGATTTTCTTGATTGACAAAGACAGCATCCACTAATTTGAGGGCTGTTTGAACCTTAGGATCCGAAATTTCCTTTTTCTTTTTTTCAAGATTCTCAGCCGCCTCTTTCGTGCGATCTAGAGTTTTATTAAATTGACTGCCACTGTTTGTTTTAACAAAGGTTCTCTCATAGTTGGTAGGTTCAACTTTGGCATTCCAGTCAAATGAAGCAGCAGGACCAGTTACATCTTTCTTATGGTAGGTTGTTGTCTCTGTATTTGTAGTACCTTCTGTATTGCTTGTAGCAGTGGTTGATGGTTTAGATGAACAGCCGACGAGGCCAAATGCTAAAATTGTAGCAGTGGTTAGAAAATAAACCCTAAACTTTTTTCTCATGGTAGTCTCCTTTTCCAATAACATTTATTGTATATTATCAATTATACCATTCTCTTCATTCTTTTGCATGAATTACTAGAAAAGGTATGATTGAGGGATGTATTCTTTTAAGCAAGTATTTGAAAGCTTCTGACATTCTTGAAGGATAAGCAGAAATAGAGTTTTATCATTTTCTCTTGTAGTAGTCTTTTTTAGAATTCTAATGGGCTTTCTACAAAAACTTTCCAGTCAATTTTCTTGAAACCCTTTCCTTCTTTTGATAGACTAATACATAGTTTGAAAAAAGGAGATTTATCATGAAAAAATTTGTTGCTGAATTAATCGGTACATTTATGCTTGTGTTCATTGGAACAGGAGCTGTTGTTTTTGGAAATGGTCTTAATGGCCTTGGACACCTTGGAATTGCTTTTGCCTTTGGTTTGGCAATCGTAGTCGCAGCTTACTCAATCGGAACTGTTTCAGGTGCTCACTTGAACCCAGCCGTTTCGATCGCTATGTTTGTAAACAAACGTTTGTCATCTTCAGAACTTGTAAACTACATCCTTGGACAAGTAGTTGGAGCTTTCTTTGCATCAGCTGCAGTATTCTTCCTCTTGTCTAACTCAGGCATGTCAACTGCTAGCCTTGGTGAAAACGCCTTGGCAAACGGTGTCACTGTCTTTGGAGGTTTCTTGTTTGAAGTTATCGCAACTTTCTTGTTTGTCTTGGTTATCATGACGGTAACATCAGCAAGCAAGGGCAATGGCGCAATCGCTGGTTTGGTAATCGGCTTGTCCTTGATGGCGATGATCCTTGTTGGATTGAACATTACTGGACTTTCAGTTAACCCAGCTCGTAGCTTGGCACCAGCTGTCTTGGTTGGTGGCGCAGCCCTTCAACAAGTATGGATTTTCATCCTTGCCCCAATCGTTGGTGGTGTTCTTGCAGCTCTTGTTGCGAAAAACTTCCTTGGAACAGAAGAATAATTGAAACTCAAAAAGCCTTGCTCCTCAGCTTGAGGAACAGGGCTTTTTCTATGCAAACAAAAAAGCACTCCCTTTTGGAATGGGAGTGTTTCGTGATTAGCTCAATTCAGCAACGATAGCCTTGATTTGTTCTGCTGTGTGAACACCAGCAACTTGTTTTACCACTTGGCCGTCTTTTTTGAAGAGAAGGGTTGGGATAGACATGATTCCAAAAGCACGAGCTGTGTTTGGATTTTCATCAACATCCATTTTAACGATTTTCAAGACATCTTCTGAAAGTTCTTCAGACAATTTATCCAAGATTGGACCTTGCATACGACATGGGCCACACCAAGTTGCCCAGAAGTCTACCAAGACCAAACCGTCTTTTGTTTCTTGTTCAAATGTTGCATCTGTAATTGCTTTTGCCATTGTATTTCTCCTTTTTTAGTTATATTGGCTTAAATCTTGTTTCATGAGATAGAAGAAGACATCTCCATAAGTCCCATGGTAGTCCAAGTCATGACCATTGTAGGTTAATTTTTGGACAGTGTAGTAATCAGCAACGCCGATGAGGCAGGCATGTTGAGAACGTTCAAAGTCTTGGTAAGACTCGAAAGTCATGGTTCTCTCTTGCTTGCTGGCGTCTAGATAGGTAATTTCGATCATATAAAACTCCTTTGTTATTCGATCTTGACTTTATTTTACTCCTTGAAAAGAGGAATGTCAAGAAAAATGATTGCGCACGCAACTTTTTTAGAAAATCTGATTATGAAATGAAATCTAGACTCGTCTCCAGTCTTTCTTCGACAGCCTTTTGCAGGTAAGCTAGAGTTGTCTGTCCCTCGTCAGTCAGGCAGATAAAGCTAGCCCGTCTATCCTGATCGCAACACCGGCGACTAAGCAAACCACAGTTTTTCTCTTCCAGGCGAGCCACCATTCGAGAAACAGCGCTTGGACTGAGATGAAGCTTATCAGGTAAATCAATCTGGCGTAGAGATTTTTCTTGGGCCAAATCCAGATAGTAGAGCAGGTAAAACTCTTTCAAGGTCAACCTTTGTTCACTCTGCTGGGCAATAGTTTCTTCCAACAAGGCTTCCATTTCCTTTTGACGGCGGTTGTAGTCAAACCACTTTTCCAAATAGGTCATTGTTTTCTCCTTTCTTTTCAAAGTAAAATCACAAAGTCATTACTGACTGTCTCTACAACACAAGATGATTGCGCATGCAATGATTATACTACTTTTAACTAATCCGTGCAAGAGAGAAGAATTGCGATGTTTCCTTGAAATTTTCTGAAAAAAGAGTAAACTGGTATGCAAGAAGTCTATTTCGTGGAGTTTAGAATGAAATTATATGTTCAATTAATGATTCTCTTTGTGATTTCTCTTATCGGAGAGGGAATTTCTAGTTTCTTTCATCTGCCTATCCCAGGCAGTATTATCGGTTTGATTATTCTCTTTCTAGCCTTACAGTTCAAGTGGCTAAGGACCAGGCATGTCAATATGGTCGGGAATTTCTTGCTGGCCAACATGACTATTCTCTTTTTGCCACCAGCAGTAGGTATCATGGAAAAGTTTGATGTGATTGCTCCTTATCTTTTGCCTATCGTCTTGATTGTCTTTTTTGCGGCTGTCATCAACATTATCCTTATTGCCCTAGTAGTTCAGTTTATCAAGAGACGATTTGAGGGAGATTATGAGAAAGGAGATGCCAAATGAGTGAATTTGTATCCAATCCTCTGTTTGGGATTGCATTATCTATTCTAGCTTATCTAGTGGGGATGTTGATTTACAGACGTTTTCCCCATCCATTGACAACGCCCCTGCTTTTGTCAGCCATTTTTATCATTATTTTCCTTAAGGCGACGGGTATTTCTTATCAAGATTATTACCAAGGTGGTGTTTATCTGAATAACTTGATTGTCCCATCGACCGTGGCTTTAGGGATTCCGCTTTATAAGAGTTTTCACTTGATGAAGCATCATGCTCGGAGTATTCTCTTTGGTAGTCTGCTAGCAGTAGTTGTCAATACTAGCTTCACTGCCATAGTAGCGAAAATATTTGGTATGGACTTTTTCCTAGCCATTTCTCTCTTTCCTAAGTCAGTGACAACCGCCATGGCAGTGGGAATCACAGAAAAATTGCAGGGTTTGACGACTGTGACCTTGGTCGTCGTAGTGGCCACTGGGATTTTGACCAGTGTGATTGGACCAACCCTTTTGAAGTGGTTGAAAATTGATGATCCGGTAGCAGTCGGGCTTTCCCTTGGAGGAACAGGCCACGCTGTCGGAACGGGAATAGCCTTTCGATACGGCTCGGTAGCAGGAGCCATGGGTGGCTTGGCTATCGGAGTCACCGGCATTCTCTACGTATTTGTTAGTCCCATCGTAGCCAGCTTGATCTTGAGTTAAAGAAAAACCCAGCTTTCTAGCTGGGAATTTTTTATTGCAAATTAACCTTGTTTTTCAAGATGTAGTAGGTTCCGAGATAGTAGATAGCTGATAAAAAGAGATTGCGCAAGATTTCTGTACTAGCCATCACGTTAAAGTCATTTTCAATTCTGAAGAAGAGAGAAACATAACCAATGACGATGGCAATGACGATATAGGCTAAAATTCCCATAGCTGTTCGATATTCGTTAAAGAGTTGTCCGATAGAGATGGAGAGGTAAATGGATAGAATCCATGCGATTGATCCGACAAATAGTGATAGGGCATAAAGCCAGCCGTAGCTGAGATAAGGGGAAATGAAGTTATAGAGGGCAGTGAAGTCTTTTTCTATTGGTGTTAAGAAGATGATGATCAATATACTCAAGATGAAGACAATATAGCTTAAGATGGACCAGACAAGACCACCTAAAAGTTTTGCGGTGATGATTTGGTGCTCGGAGACAGGCAAGGTCAAGGTCAAGTAACCTTGGCGGTCATAAACACTCCCCTTGAATCTTCGGATGATTAAAAAGATTGTTGCAATCCAAAGAGTGACGCTGAGTCCTCCAAAGACTAGTACTAAAAAGAAGATGAAATAAGCAGCATTGTTAGGATTGTAACTCTGGCTAAGACTGTTAATAAAAGCTCCAATCAAAACTGAAATTGCAAGTACAGCACCGTAGAGTGCCAGATACCATTTATTGACATTTTTAAATTCATAACGAACTAGATTCCAAAACATAATAATCTCCTTTGCTTAGGCTTTAAATTCCTGGCGGAAGAGCTGGTCAATTGATTCACCTGACTCGTAACGAATATCATCAACATTGCCTTGGCGGACGACTTTTCCGTCTTTGAGGAAGATGATCTCATCCAAGATTGGCTCAATATCTGAAATCAAGTGGGTTGAAATCAGCACCGTAGAGGTTGGTGAGTAGTTATTGATGATGGTATTGAGGATATAATCACGGGCAGCTGGATCCACGCCTCCGATTGGTTCGTCCAGAACGTAGAGGCGGGCTTCACGGCTCATAACCAGGATGAGTTGGACCTTTTCCTTGTTCCCTTTTGATAGTTTCTTGAGGCGACTGTTTTCATCAATACCGAGATCGGCTAAAAGGTGTTGGGCTCTTTCGAGATTGAAATCCTGATAGAAGGTTTTAAAATAGGTTAGAGCATCCTTAACCTTCATCTCTTCATTGAGGTAGGTTGTGTCTGGCAGATAGGAAACGATCGCCTTGGTAGCAGGACTTGGATCCTGTCCGTTAATGAGGACACGTCCTTTATTTGGTTGAAGGAGACCATTAATCAGTTTGATTAGGGTTGTTTTTCCGGATCCGTTTGGTCCAAGGAGCCCGACAATCTTTCCGGCTGAGATCTCTAGTGAGATATTGTCAAGTGCCGCGGTTGCTCCATATGATTTTGTTACATTTTCAAGTGCTAGTAGTGTCATAGTCTTAAACTCCTTTAATATAGTCGCTTAATACATTTGGCAGTTCTTCTTTTTTGTAGCCAAATTGAAGCATGCAAGAGACGAATTGTTGCAGTTGCTCCTCGGAAAGTTGTTTGCGGGACTGAAGGATGAGGTCCAAATCCTCGGTGACAAAACGACCAGTTGTCCGCTTGCTGTATACAAATCCTTCACGCTCGAGGTCAGACAAGGCGCGCTGAATGGTATTGGGATTGACCCCAGCCTCACTCGCCAAATCTCTCACGGTTGGGAGCTGTTGATTGGGTTCCAGTTCATGGGAAACAATCTGTAATTTGATTTTTTCCATAATCTGTAAATAAATCGGTTTTGTATTATCAAATGACCAGGACATCATAGTCTCCTTTCTTTGTCTTTGTTGTTCTAATCAAATAATACAATAAAACAAAAAACTTGTCAAGTAAAAATAAGAATTGTTTTGGGAATCGCTCAAAAAATGGTATAATGAAAAGAAAACGACAAGGAGGGAAATGCATGCGTTGTCCAAAATGTGGGGCTACCAAGTCTAGTGTTGTTGATAGTCGACAAGCCGAAGAAGGAAATACCATCCGTCGAAGACGTGAGTGCGACGAGTGTCAGCATCGTTTTACAACCTATGAACGAGTAGAAGAAAGAACGCTGGTTGTCGTCAAAAAAGACGGTACGCGAGAGCAGTTTTCAAGAGATAAAATCTTTAATGGGATTATCCGCTCAGCCCAGAAACGCCCTGTGTCGAGTGATGAAATCAACATGGTGGTCAATCGTATCGAACAAAAACTCCGTAGTCGCAGTGAGAATGAGATCCAAAGTGAATATATTGGGTCTTTAGTCATGGAAGAATTGGCAGAGCTGGATGAGATTACTTATGTTCGTTTTGCCAGTGTTTATCGTAGCTTTAAGGATGTGAGTGAGTTGGAGAGCCTTCTCCAGCAGATCACCCAGTCCTCTAAAAAGAAAAAGGAAAAATAGATGAAACCAAATGACCGTTTTTCTTTTCTAAAGAATAATCGGGTGTCGCAAGATACCTCTTCTCTGGTGCAGTGCTACCTCCCGATTATCGGTCAGGAGGCGCTGAGCCTCTATCTATATGCCATTACCTTCTGGGATGGTGGACAAAAGGAACATCTCTTTTCCCATATCCTCAACCACTTAAACTTTGGCATGCCGACCTTGCTCCAATCCTTTAAAATTTTATCTGCTTTGGATTTGTTGACCCTTTATCAGAAGGGGGAGGTCTATGAATTGCAGCTTCATTCTCCCCTTTCCAGTCAGGATTTTTTAAGTCATTCTGTCTATAGTAGATTATTGGAGAAAAAGATTGGGGATACAGCTGTTTCTGCTATGAAGCAGACTCCAAGTGAGGGAGAAGCACTCCCTGTTTCTTTGAGCCAAGTCTTTCCAACCCTGACTGAAGAAGTGACACCAAGCGAGTCTAAAAGCAAGTTAAAAAATGATTTTGATTTGGAACATTTCCAGCGCCTGATGGCTCGAGATGGTTTGCGTTTTAAAGACGAGCAGGCGGATGTTTTGGAATTGTTTGCCATCGCAGATGAAAAAAAATGGACCTGGTTTGAAACTTATCAATTAGCCAAGGCAACAGCGGTGGCTCAGGTTATTTCAGTCAAACGCATGCGTGAAAAGATAGCACAAAAACCAGCATCTTCTGACTTTAGCCCCAAAGAAATGACCATTATCAGGGAAGCCAAAAATAAAACTCCCCTGCACTTTTTAGCCGAAATCAAGCAAACGCGTAAGGGGAACATCACCCAGAGTGAGCGAGAACTCCTTCACCAGATGGCATCTTTAGGCTTGTTGGACGAAGTCATCAATATCGTCTTACTTTTAACCTTTAACAAGGTTGATTCGGCCAATGTCAATGAAAAATATGCTATGAAAGTCGCCAATGACTATGCTTATCAAAAAATTCGAACAGCAGAAGAAGCTGTGCTTCGGATTCGAGAACGTCAGCAAAAAGGCCAGGAAGACCAGAAATCGAAAACTAGCTCGACTAAGACAAATGTTCCCAAGTGGAGTAATCCAGAATACAAGAATCAAACCAGCGAGGAAACTCGTCTGGAACTAGAACGTAAAAAACAAGAAATGTTAGCCCGATTAGAAGAAGGAGGAGACTAGATGGAAAGTGTTGGCGACGTTATCAAGCGTCAGACAAGTCGTTTTCAGTATCAGGACCTAGTCCAGCAGATTATGAAGGACCCCGATGTAGCGGCTTTTATCCAGAAAGAATCCCTCAGCCCAGAGGAGTTGAATCGTAGCGTCTCCAAGTTCAACCAATATATCACAGAACGGGACAAGTTTCTTCGTGGGGATGCGGACTATATAGCGCGTGGCTACAAGCCCATCTTGGTTATGAATCACGGATATGCGGATGTGTCTTATGAAGAAACACCAGAACTAATCGCGGCTGAAAAAGAGGCTGCAATCAAGAATCGTCTCAAGTTGATCAATCTACCAGCAAGCCTTAAGAAAGCGAAATTGGCTCAGATTGACCTAGATGATCTAGGCCGTTTGCCGATTTTTGAGAGACTCTATGCCTTTGTTGACCTTTACCCAAGCATCCGAAAAGGCCTCTATCTTTACGGAGATTTTGGTGTTGGTAAGAGTTTCATGATGGCAGCCTTAGCTCATGACCTATCTGAAAAACGTGGGGCATCAACGACGATTCTCCACTATCCAAGCTTTGTCATTGATGTGAAAAATGCCATCGGTGAAGGATCTGTGAAGACCTTGGTGGATGACATCAAGTTAGCAGAGGTCCTGGTCTTGGATGATATTGGTGCAGAGCAGTCGACACCTTGGGTGCGTGATGAGATTCTTCAAGTCATTCTTCAGTACCGCATGCAGGAAGATTTGCCGACCTTCTTTACTTCCAACTTTAATTTCCAAGATTTGGAAAAACATTTTGCCAAAGGAAAGAACGGAAATGACGAGACTTGGGAAGCTAGACGGCTCATGGAACGAATCCGTTATTTAGCTGAAGAAACAAGATTAGAAGGAGAAAACCGTCGATGACAGAAACAATTAAATTAATGCAGGCTCATTCGTCAGTTCGTAGATTTAAGGAGCAAGAGATTCCTCAAGAACACTTGAATGAGATTTTGAAAGCTGCCCAAATGGCTTCAACTTGGAAAAATTTCCAATCTTATTCAGTGATTTTAGTAAGAAGTCAAGAGAAAAAAGATGCTCTTTATGAACTAGTTCCCCAGGAAGCTATTCGTCAATCAGCAGCATTCTTGCTCTTTGTTGGTGATTTAAACCGTGCAGAAAAAGGAGCTCGTCTCCATACCGATACTTTCCAACCTCAAGGTGTGGAAGGTCTCCTCATTACTTCTGTGGATGCTGCTTTGGCTGGACAAAATACCTTGCTTGCGGCAGAAAGCCTAGGCTATGGTGGAGTGATTATTGGTTTGGTGCGTTATAAATCTGCTGAGTTAGCAGAATTGTTCAAGCTTCCTGATTATACTTATCCTGTATTTGGTATTGCACTAGGTGTGCCGAATCAAAAACATGATGTGAAACCAAGATTGCCTCTTGACCAGCTTGTTTTTGAAGAAGAGTATCAAGAAGTCTCAGTTGAAGCAATTGAAGCCTATGACCGTGTTCAGGCCGACTATGCGGGTGCGCGTGCGACTACCACTTGGAGTCAACGTTTGGCTGAGCAGTTTGGTCAAGCCGAACCTAGTTCAACTCGGAAGAATCTAGAACAGAAAAAGTTATTGTAGAAAGTGAGAAAACATGGCCTTACCAACTATTGCCATTGTGGGACGTCCCAATGTTGGGAAATCAACCCTATTTAATCGGATCGCTGGTGAGCGGATCTCAATCGTAGAAGATGTCGAGGGTGTGACACGTGACCGTATCTATGCGACGGGTGAGTGGCTCAATCGTTCCTTTAGTATGATTGATACTGGAGGGATTGACGACGTCGATGCTCCCTTCATGGAGCAAATCAAGCACCAGGCAGAAATCGCTATGGAAGAAGCGGATGTCATCGTCTTTGTAGTTTCTGGGAAAGAAGGGATTACAGATGCGGACGAGTACGTAGCTCGCAAACTCTATAAAACCCATAAACCTGTTATCCTTGCCGTTAACAAGGTTGACAACCCAGAAATGCGAAATGATATTTTTGATTTCTATGCGCTAGGATTGGGCGAACCGCTGCCAATTTCGTCTGTCCACGGTATCGGTACGGGTGATGTGCTGGATGCCATTGTGGAAAATCTACCACACGAAGTTGAAGAAGAAAATCCAGACGTGATTAAATTTAGCTTGATTGGCCGTCCTAACGTTGGAAAATCAAGTTTGATTAACGCTATTTTGGGAGAAGACCGCGTGATTGCTAGTCCAGTAGCTGGAACAACGCGTGATGCCATTGATACCCATTTTACAGATGCTGATGGACAAGAGTTTACCATGATTGATACAGCTGGTATGCGTAAGTCTGGTAAAGTCTATGAAAATACGGAGAAATACTCTGTCATGCGTGCCATGCGTGCTATTGACCGTTCTGACGTGGTCTTGATGGTCCTCAATGCCGAAGAAGGTATTCGTGAGTACGACAAGCGTATCGCAGGTTTTGCCCACGAAGCCGGTAAAGGGATGATTATCGTGATCAACAAGTGGGATACCCTTGAGAAAGACAACCACACCATGAAGAAATGGGAAGAGGATATCCGTGAGCAGTTCCAATATCTGCCTTATGCGCCGATTGTCTTTGTATCAGCTTTGACCAAGCAACGTCTCCATAAACTGCCTGAGATGATCAAGCAAATTAGCGAGAGTCAAAACACCCGTATCCCATCAGCAGTCTTGAACGATGTGATTATGGATGCCATTGCTATCAATCCAACACCGACAGACAAAGGAAAACGCCTCAAGATTTTCTACGCAACCCAAGTGGCAACCAAGCCACCAACCTTTGTCATCTTTGTCAATGAAGAAGAACTCATGCACTTCTCTTACTTGCGTTTCTTGGAAAATCAAATCCGCAAGGCCTTCGTCTTTGAAGGAACACCGATTCACTTGATTGCAAGAAAACGCAAGTAAGTCTTGCTTGTTTTCCTATAAAAATAAATTGAAAGAAGGCTTCATAGTCTTCTTTTTTCTATCTAAAAGGGGAGAAAAGAACCTATCAAATTGGAGGAGAATCTGTCATCAAATTTCAATCATTTTCCTAGCTTTTGTAATCTATTTGTAATGAAAATGCACTTTCTTTGTAAAAGTCAAAATGCTATAATTCCTTAAATCAATTTTCCTTTATCAGGGAGGTTATTATGAAAAAAAGCAGATTATTTAAACATAGTTTGTTGGTTCGCTTGCTTGGGTTGCTGATGGTCTTTCTATTCTTGTCAGCATTCACAGCACCTGAAAAACCTGAGTACGGGATCTATGACCCGGATCACTATCTAACGGATGAGACTATAAGTCAGATTCGGGAATTGAATAATGCAAATAGTAAAAAATCAGAAAAATTCCAGATGGGTGTTTACGTTGTGAAAAGCCTAGATGGAGAAACAATCGAAACTGTAGCCAACGAAACAGCTAGAGCTTGGAAGATTGGCTACTCGGGAGACAATCACGGTGTCTTGATTGTGGTAGCAGTCCAAGATAGAAAATCACGGATTGAAACCAGTAATAATGTGGCCAGTAAAATCACAGACTATCAGACTCACAGGTTCTTGACAACAGCACGTCCTTACTTTAAAAATGGTGACTATAACAAGGGTGTTCTCTCAATAGTCAATAATCTTAACTACATGTTCTATAGTGGATCGAGTACGACTGCTTCAAGTTCTAAAAGTAGTTACGACTATACTACCAACTCTAGTCGCTTAAGGGAACTGGAAAGGTATGCTGGTGAGAGCAGTTCTTCACGACGTCATCGAAAAAGCAGTTCGAGTGACGGAGTTATCGGATTTGGAATTTTCATTTACTTCATCGTGATGATTATCGGATTTCTATTTGGTGGTCGTGGTGGCGGTTCACGTGGAGATGATTCTGGCGGTGGCTGGTGGGGCGGTGACTCATCAGACTCAGGTTCCTCTTGGTCTGACTCAGGTTCCGACTCATCTGGAGGCTGGGACGGCGGTGGCTTTGATGGCGGTGGTTCGTCTGATGACTGGTGAGTGATCATATATTGTTCAAACCGATTTTTCCATGCAGTAAGGTGACTCCTTTGCAAGAGTTCACTCCTTAATTAAAAATAAAAGCAAAGTTTGGGAAATTGATTTATAATCTGAGTATTTTCTCAGAAAAGTTGATAAAAGAAAGTGTTAAGGTTTTGATATGAAACAAAATAAAGTAATTCTCTCAATAGTGGCGATTTTCTTTGGACTACTAGTTCTGGGAAGTTGTTCCGCAGTGACGACCTATAATGGTCTGGTTGGTGAACAGACTAAGGTGGAGCAGGCTCAGGCCGATGTTTCGACAGCCCTCCAACGTCGTTCGGACTTGATTGGTAACTTAGTGGAGTCCGTTAAAGGACAAATGAATCATGAAACCGAGGTCTTTACCAAGATTGCGGATGCTAGAGCTAAAATCGGTAGTAGCTCAGTAACCTCGGAAGAAAATCAAAAGGCTCAGGGAGAATTGAGCTCCGCTCTTTCCCGTTTGATTTCCTTGACGGAGAATTATCCAGAACTCAAGAGCAATCAAAATGTTGAGCAACTAATGGTGGAACTTTCAGGGAGTGAAAATCGTATCTTTGTAGCACGTAAGGATTATAACAAGGTCGCAGCCGAGTACAATCAAAAACTGAGAAGTTTTCCAACCGTGCTCTTTGCGAATATGATGAACTTTAAAGAAGCGGAAACCTTCAAAGAAACAGAAGAAGCCAAGACAGTTCCTAAGGTCGATTTTGGAACATCTTCATCAAGTCAATAAAGTGAATCATCCTATGAATAGAGTGATTTTTCTAGCATGACTAGTGATTTCAAACTCAAACCTGGAAAGTCTTTTCCAGGTTTTTTTGGTATAATAAAAGGGAAGAGACAGTGACTGGAATGGAGGTTTGCTATGGAGAAAACAAAAGCCTTTCTTGAAGCGCACTACAAGAGATATATCTTTACGATTTGCCTTTTCTGGTTCCTCATGTTTTTCCTTCCTTGGGATTGGCAAATAGGAGGAGTTTCAGTATATTATTTCGTTATGAAAAAACTCTTTGTAGTTTTTGGAGTTTTATCCATCCTATACTCCGTGCTGATTAAAAAAATCAGTCTTCTCATCTTTGGAATTATCTTTTGCTTGGCCTTCTGGATCAATCTCTTTTGGTATTTTGGGATATTGCCTGTATTCTTGGGAAATTAAACATTAAAAAATAAAGGACTAGACTAGCTTCTAGTCCTTTTTTTCTTATTAAAATAGTTGGAAATATAAAAATAATTTTGTTGACAGCTGTCTGTATGATATAATAAGTCCCGTAAAAAGAAGATTAAGGGATTTGAAAAATGGCTAAAAAAGTAAAAGATTATTATGACTTGGCTTATGCTAGTGATTTGAGTCGACGGTTGAAAGAAGCGTCCCCTGCATTTGATGAGCGAAAGTTTAGGTTGTTGGTAGAAAAAGACTTGGAAGAGTTGGAGTTTAGCCAGCGTCAAGAACTCTTGGCTAAAAGTATCAAAGATTGTCTTCCCCTATCTTATGAGGACTCTCTCAAGGTTTTTGAGAAAATTTTGGGTCCTGAGTTAGAGGGTGGTTTAGGTATGTTCTCAGAAGGATATTGGCTTTGGCCAATCGGAAAATATGTAGAGCTATATGGGGACAAGGAATTTGAATTGAGCGCGGCCTTTAGTAAGGAACTAACCAAGCGATTTACTGGAGAATTTTCTATGAGACCTTTGCTGGCTCGCTATCCTAAGGATACAATGGCTTTGCTGTTAGAATGGAGTCAGGATGAAAATTTGCGCGTTCGCAGACTTGCCAGCGAATGCATGCGTATCCGTCTGCCTTGGGCTAAGAGACAAACCGTGGTATTGGATTATTTTGAGGATTTTACCACTATTCTGACCAATCTAAAGGATGATAGAGACAAGTCCATTCAAAAAAGTGTAGCCAATAATCTAAATGATTTGTACAAGGAAGATCCTGATAAGTTTGAAAGGATTCTTCAAACTTGGCAAAAGGAGGAGCTGAGTCCAAGTTGTGCTTGGATCATCAAGCATGCATCTCGAACAAAAAACAAAAAGGTAGCCACAGAAGATTTATGCAAAAAAAAGCTGAATTTTGGCTGGCCTTTTCCGTTGTAAATTAAGGATTCTTTCTTGAAAAATAATGGTAAATATGCTAAAATTAAAAGAACATTCTAAAATATTCAGAATAAAAAGTAAGGAAAATCATGGCTAATATTTTAAAAACGATTATTGAAAATGATAAAGGAGAACTTCGTCGTCTGGAAAAGATGGCTGATAAGGTTCTTAACTATGAGAGCCAAATGGCTGCAATGTCAGACGAAGAACTAAAAGCGAAAACTGACGAATTTAAAGAACGATACAATAAGGGTGAATCACTTGATTCATTGCTATATGAGGCTTTTGCGGTAGTTCGCGAAGCTGCAAAACGTGTCCTTGGGCTTTTCCCTTATAAGGTTCAGGTCATGGGTGGGATTGTTCTTCACCATGGTGACGTTCCAGAGATGCGTACCGGTGAAGGGAAGACCTTGACAGCGACCATGCCAGTGTACCTCAATGCCCTTGCAGGTAAAGGAGTTCACGTAGTTACAGTCAACGAATACCTAACAGAACGTGACGCGACTGAAATGGGTGAATTGTACTCATGGCTCGGTTTGTCAGTAGGGATCAACTTGGCAGCTAAATCTCCGATGGAGAAAAAAGAAGCTTATCTTTGTGATATTACCTACTCAACCAACTCAGAGATTGGTTTCGACTACCTTCGTGACAATATGGTCGTTCGTGCAGAAAACATGGTGCAACGTCCACTAAACTATGCCTTGGTCGATGAGGTTGACTCGATTTTGATCGACGAAGCTCGTACACCATTGATTGTTTCAGGTGCCAATGCAGTTGAAACAAGCCAACTCTACCATATGGCGGACCACTTCGTGAAGTCCTTGGACAAGGATGACTATATCATTGACGTTCAGTCTAAGACGATCGGTTTGTCAGACTCTGGTATTGACAAGGCTGAAAGCTACTTCAAACTAGAAAATCTCTACGACATTGAAAATGTAGCTCTTACTCACTTTATCGACAATGCCCTCCGTGCTAACTATATCATGATTCTCGATATCGACTATGTGGTTAGTGAAGAGCAGGAAATCTTGATTGTCGACCAATTTACAGGTCGTACCATGGAAGGTCGTCGTTACTCTGATGGTTTGCACCAAGCGATTGAAGCAAAAGAAGGTGTGCCAATCCAAGATGAGACTAAGACTTCAGCTTCTATTACCTACCAAAACCTCTTCCGTATGTATAAGAAATTGGCAGGTATGACAGGTACTGGTAAAACAGAAGAAGAAGAATTCCGCGAAATTTACAACATTCGTGTTATCCCAATCCCAACCAACCGTCCAATTCAACGTATCGACCACTCAGACCTTCTCTATGCAAGTCTTGATGCGAAATTTAAGGCTGTTGTTGAAGATGTAAAAGCTCGTTACCAAAAAGGTCAGCCGGTCTTGGTAGGTACAGTTGCCGTTGAAACGAGTGACTTCCTTTCTAAGAAATTGGTAGCAGCAGGTGTTCCTCACGAAGTCTTGAATGCGAAGAACCACTACAGAGAAGCGCAAATCATCATGAACGCTGGTCAACGTGGTGCCGTTACCATCGCAACCAACATGGCCGGTCGTGGTACCGACATCAAGCTTGGTGAAGGAGTTCGTGAACTTGGCGGTCTTTGCGTCATTGGTACAGAGCGTCACGAAAGTCGCCGTATTGATAATCAGCTTCGTGGACGTTCAGGACGTCAAGGAGACCCAGGTGAGTCACAATTCTACTTGTCTCTTGAAGATGATTTGATGAAACGTTTCGGTTCAGAACGTTTGAAAGGTGTCTTTGAACGTCTCAACATGTCTGACGAAGCCATCGAATCTCGCATGTTAACGCGTCAAGTTGAAGCAGCTCAAAAACGTGTCGAAGGAAACAACTACGACACTCGTAAACAAGTCCTTCAATATGACGACGTTATGCGTGAACAACGTGAAATCATCTATGCACAACGTTATGATGTCATTACTGCAGACCGTGACTTGGCACCAGAAATCCATGCTATGATCCGTCGTACCATTGGACGTATCGTGGATGCACATGCTCGTTCGAAAGAAGATGAAAAATTGGAAGCAATCTTGAACTTCGCTAAGTATAACTTGCTTCCAGAAGATTCAATTAGCCGTTCAGACCTTGCAGGTTTGTCAGACCAAGCTATCAAAGATGAACTTTTCCAACGTGCCTTGAAAGTCTATGACAGCCAAGTTGCTAAGCTTCGTGACGAAGATGCAGTGAAAGAATTCCAAAAAGTCTTGATTCTACGTGTTGTAGACAACAAGTGGACAGACCATATTGATGCTCTTGACCAGTTGCGAAATGCTGTTGGTCTTCGTGGATATGCCCAAAACAACCCTGTTGTAGAATATCAAGCAGAAGGTTTCCGCATGTTTAATGACATGATTGGATCGATTGAATTCGATGTGACCCGCTTGATGATGAAAGCACAAATCCATGAACAAGAACGTCCGCAAACTGAACACAATATCAGTACAACTGCGACTCGTAATATCGCAGCGCAGCAGGCAAGCCTTCCAGAAGATTTGGACTTGAGCCAAATCGGACGAAACGACCAATGCCCATGTGGATCAGGTAAGAAATTCAAGAACTGTCATGGTAAGAGACAATAATATGAGATAAGATACAGGCGGATACCTGGTAAAAATCATTTTTTGCTTGGTGTCCGTTTGCTTTATAAGGAGATGAATCATGGTATTTAAAGCTAAAAGTCCTAAAATTAACATTGAAGAAGTTCGCGCCTTGTCTAAATTAGAGGGAGCGGCTCTTGCGAGAAAAAATCAACGTGATCAGGAATTGGAAGCCATCATCCGTGGGGAAGACCAGCGTATTCTCTTGGTGATTGGACCATGTTCATCTGATAACGAAGAGGCGGTTCTCGAGTATGCCAAGCGTCTATCTGCTTTGCAAGAAGAGGTTAAAGACCGTATTTTTATGGTCATGCGTGTCTATACAGCTAAACCTCGTACCAATGGAGATGGCTATAAAGGCTTGATTCATCAACCAAATGCGACAGAAGCTCCTAGCTTGATTAATGGAATCAAGGCTGTTCGCCAACTGCACTACCGTGTGATTACCGAGACGGGAATAACAACAGCTGATGAGATGCTTTATCCTGAAAATCTTCCACTGGTGGATGATTTGATTTCTTATATGGCTGTTGGAGCTCGTTCTGTAGAGGATCAACAGCACCGTTTTGTAGCGAGCGGAGCAGATTTTTCAACAGGATTTAAAAATCCCACATCTGGAAATCTCAATGTTATGTTTAACGGGATTTACGCAGCGCAAAATAAACAGAGTTTCCTTTTCCTCGGTAAAGAGGTGGAAACAACGGGGAATCCATTGTCCCACGCCATTCTTCGCGGTGCCTTGAATGAATACGGGAAAAATATTCCCAACTACTACTATGACAATTTGATGGATACCATTGATCAGTATGAAAAGATGGGCTTGGAAAATCCATTTATCATCATCGATACCAATCATGACAATTCAGGCAAGCAGTACATGGATCAAATCCGTATCGTTCGTCAGACCTTGATTAACCGTGACTGGAATGAGAAAATCAAAAAATACGTTCGTGGTTTTATGATTGAGTCCTATCTGGAAGATGGACGTCAAAATGAGCCAGAAGTTTTTGGTAAGTCCATTACAGATCCGTGTCTAGGCTGGGACAACACAGAAGCACTTGTTCGCGAAATTTACCAAACGCTAGGAGAGTAAGATGGCATTTATCGAAAAAGGTCAAGAAATTGATATTGAAGCAATCAAGGCTGCGACCCAGTTGTCACCTGAAGCCTTGCGAAAGAAAGAAGCCCGCGATAGAGAGCTGGCAGCCATCATCTCGGGTGAGGACGACCGAATCCTTTTGGTGATGGGACCGTGTTCTTCAGACAATGAAGAAGCTGTGCTCGAATATGCTCGTCGTTTAGCAGACTTACAGAAAAAAGTTGCAGATAAAATCTTTATTGTGATGCGTGTCTATACGGCTAAACCTCGTACCAATGGAGATGGCTATAAGGGTTTGGTTCATCAGCCGGATACTTCTAAAGCTCCAAGCTTGATTAATGGCATACAAGCTGTTCGTCAGCTGCACTACCGTGTGATTACGGAGACGGGCTTGACGACAGCTGATGAGATGCTTTATCCGTCAAATCTCGTTTTGATCGATGATCTAGTCAGCTACCATGCTGTAGGGGCTCGTTCAGTAGAAGACCAGGAACACCGTTTTGTAGCGTCTGGGATTGATGCTCCAGTTGGGATGAAAAATCCAACATCTGGGAACCTTGGGGTTATGTTTAATGCTATCTATGCAGCTCAAAACAAGCAAACCTTCCTTTACCACGGTCAAGAAGTGGAAACTTCGGGAAATCCTTTGGCCCATGTTATCCTTCGTGGCGCCATGAACGAATATGGTAAAAATGAACCCAATTTCTACTATGAAACCCTCTTAAATGCCATCAATCGTTATGAGACCATGGGACTTGAAAATCCCTTCATTATCATCGATACCAATCATGACAATTCAGGCAAGCAGTATATGGAACAAATTCGCATTGTTCGCCAAGCCTTGCTGAATCGTGACTGGAATGAAAAGATTAAAAAGACGGTTCGAGGCTTTATGATCGAATCTTACCTAGCAGATGGTCGCCAAAATCAACCAGAGGTCTTTGGTTGCTCTATAACTGACCCTTGTCTAGGTTGGGAAAATACAGTAGCCTTGGTAGAAGAAATTTATACTACCTTAACAAAATAAGTGAAAAGGATGGAGTTGGGGGAATCTCAGCTCCTTTTATGAGTATGATAGTTGGACACGGAATTGACATCGAAGAATTGGCTTCGATAGAAAACGCAGTTACACGACGTGAGGGCTTTGCTAAGCGCGTGCTGACCCCTAAAGAATTGGAGCGCTTTACCAGTCTCAAAGGGCGTAGACAGATCGAATACTTGGCAGGCCGTTGGTCGGCTAAGGAGGCCTTTTCCAAGGCTATGGGAACTGGTATTGGCAAACTGACCTTTCAGGATTTGGAAGTTTTGAACAATGAACGAGGGGCTCCTTATTTTAGTCAGGCACCATTTTCAGGAAAGATTTGGCTATCTATCAGCCATACAGATCAGTTTGTGACAGCCAGTGTCATTTTGGAGGAAAATCATGAAAGCTAGTCCACATAGACCAACCAAGGCTCTGATATATCTGGGAGCTATTCGACAAAATATTCAGCGAATGGGAGCTCATATCCCTGAAGGAACGCTCAAGTGGGCAGTGGTCAAGGCCAATGCTTATGGTCATGGAGCTATTGCCGTTGCGATGGCGATTCAGGACGATGTTGATGGATTTTGTGTTTCCAATATTGATGAAGCCATCGAACTTCGTCAGGCTGGACTCAGCAAGAAAATCCTTATCTTAGGAGTTTCTGAGCTAGAAGCTGTTTCCCTAGCTAAAGAATACGATATCACCTTGACGGTAGCTGGACTGGAGTGGATTCAAGAACTCTTAGCTACTGGTGCTGATCTAGCTGACTTATCGGTTCACCTCAAGATTGACTCAGGAATGGGACGAATTGGTTTTAGAGAAGCCAGTGAGGCAGAGCAGGCTCAAGCCTTGCTCCAACAATACGGTGCTCGCGTTGAGGGGATTTTTACCCACTTTGCGACTGCAGATGAAGAAGCAGATGCCTATTTTAATACCCAGTTAGAACGATTTAAAGCTATTTTGGCAAATATGAAGGAAGTTCCAGAACTGGTTCATGCCAGCAATTCGGCAACGACCCTCTGGCATGCAGAGACTATTTTCAATGCAGTCCGTATGGGAGACGCCATGTATGGTCTCAATCCAAGTGGAGAGGTCTTGGACTTACCCTATGATTTGACACCAGCCTTGACCTTGGAGTCTGCCCTGGTTCATGTCAAGACAGTTCCAGCTGGAGCTTGCATAGGCTATGGAGCGACCTATCAGGCGGATAGTGAACAAGTCATTGCGACGGTGCCAATCGGTTATGCGGATGGTTGGACACGTGATATGCAGAATTTCTCTGTCTTGGTAGATGGCCAAGCTTGCCCAATCGTCGGACGAGTATCTATGGACCAAATCACTATTAGGCTGCCTAAGGTTTACCCACTAGGAACAAAAGTAACATTAATTGGTTCTAACGGCGACAAAGAAATCACAGCTACTCAGGTAGCTACCTACCGCGGCACTATTAACTATGAGGTGGTTTGTCTCCTCAGCGACCGCATTCCGAGAGAATATCATTAAACCAAAGAAAGGAGTGGAGCATGAATCTACATCAACCCTTGCATGTCTTACCTGGTGTGGGACCAAAGTCAGCTGAGAAATACGCCAAACTAGGAATTGAAAACTTGCAAGACCTCTTGCTCTACTTTCCTTTTCGTTATGAAGATTTCAAGACCAAGCAGGTCCTAGAGCTGGAAGATGGTGAAAAGGCTGTTCTTTCTGGTCAGGTAGTAACTCCTGCTAGTGTCCAGTATTATGGTTTTAAGCGGAATCGTCTGCGCTTTAGCCTCAAGCAGGGAGAAGTCGTTTTTGCAGTGAATTTCTTTAACCAGCCCTATCTGGCTGATAAGATAGAATTGGGAGCAACTCTTGCTGTCTTTGGGAAATGGGACCGTGCCAAGGCCAGTTTGACTGGGATGAAGGTTCTGGCTCAGGTGGAAGATGACCTCCAACCTGTCTATCGTCTGGCTCAAGGAATCAGTCAGGCCAGTCTGGTCAAGGTCATTAAGACAGCCTTTGATCAGGGATTGGATCTCTTGATAGAGGAAAATCTCCCCCAGTCTTTGCTGGATAAATACAAACTCATGTCCCGTTGCCAGGCTGTTCGCGCTATGCATTTTCCTAAGAATTTGGCAGAATACAAGCAGGCCCTTCGTCGGATCAAGTTTGAGGAACTCTTTTACTTCCAAATGCAGTTGCAGATACTCAAGTCTGAAAATAGAGTTCAGGGAAGCGGTCTGGTTCTGAATTGGTCTCAGGAAAAAGTGACAGCCGTTAAAGAAAGTCTTCCTTTTACCCTGACCCAAGCTCAGGAAAAGAGTTTGCAGGAGATTTTGACCGACATGAAGTCCGACCACCACATGAATCGTCTCCTACAAGGGGATGTGGGGAGCGGAAAAACAGTCGTCGCTGGCTTGGCCTTGTTTGCGGCGGTGACGGCTGGCTACCAGGCTGCTCTCATGGTGCCAACAGAAATTCTTGCGGAGCAACACTTTGACAGTCTACACAGCCTCTTTCCAGACTTGAAACTGGCTCTCTTGACAGGTTCCTTAAAAGCTGCAGAAAAGAGAGCAGTCTTGGAGACCATTGCCAAGGGTGAGGCTGATTTGATTATCGGAACCCACGCTCTGATACAGGATGGGGTTGATTATGCTCGTCTTGGTTTGATTATCATCGATGAGCAGCACCGTTTTGGTGTGGGCCAAAGGCGTATTTTACGGGAAAAAGGGAACAATCCTGACGTTCTCATGATGACAGCGACGCCCATTCCGCGAACACTGGCTATCACAGCCTTTGGAGATATGGATGTTTCCATTATTGACCAGATGCCAGCAGGTCGGAAGCCGATTGTGACGCGCTGGATTAAGCATGAGCAGCTGCCTCAGGTCTTGACTTGGTTAGAGGGGGAAATCCAAAAAGGTTCGCAAGCCTATGTCATCTCTCCTTTGATTGAAGAATCTGAAGCTCTGGATTTGAAAAATGCCATTGCCTTATCAGAGGAGTTGACAGCTCATTTTGCCCGCAAGGCTGAAGTAGCTCTTTTACATGGTAAGATGAAGAGTGACGAAAAAGACCAGATCATGCAGGATTTCAAAGAGCGAAAAACGGATATTCTGGTTTCGACAACGGTTATTGAGGTTGGGGTTAATGTTCCCAATGCGACCGTCATGATTATCATGGATGCTGACCGGTTCGGTCTCAGTCAGCTTCACCAGCTCAGAGGCCGTGTTGGTCGGGGGGACAAGCAGTCCTATGCTGTTCTCGTGGCTAATCCTAAGACGGACTCTGGGAAAGATCGCATGCGTATCATGACAGAAACTTCCAATGGATTTGTCCTTGCGGAGGAAGATTTGAAAATGCGTGGTTCTGGAGAGATTTTTGGAACCAGACAGTCAGGACTGCCAGAGTTTCAAGTGGCTGATATTATCGAAGATTTTCCGATTTTAGAAGAAGCCAGAAAGGTTGCCAGCTACATTAGTTCTATAGAAGGTTGGCAAGAGGATCCAGAATGGCGCATGATTGCTCTCCATCTGGAAAAGAAAGAACATCTAGATTAATACTCTTCGAAAATCAAATTTAAACCACGTCAACGTCGCCTTGGATTATATATGTAACTGACTTCGTCAGTCTTATCTACAACCTCAAAGCAGTGCTTTGAGCAACCTACGGCTAGTTTCCTAGTTTGCTCTTTGATTTTCATTGAGTATAAGCTTTCTCTAAGGAAAACTTAAGCTAGCTTTTAGGTTTGGTCCTTATACTAGAGTCATCAAAAAGAAACGAGGACTCTCACATGACTATTAAAGTAACCTACCAAAAGAAATTCCAAACCGTCAAACTAGAGAAAGGAGCTAGCATCTATTGATACACAGAGAGCGGAAACGCTCTTTTTATTTTTAAAACTACTTTCAGGCGATAGGTTTGAGGAAAGAGAATCTAAATTCACTTTCTGTTTACCGTTCTTTCTTGCATTGCCTTCCTAGATATGCTAGAGTTATGATAGCGATTACAAAACTAAAGGAGCATGCTATGAAAAATCCAGCTTTGTTAGAAGAAATCAAGACCTATCTAGGACGGGATGAAGTTCCAGAAGATTTTGATGCTTTCTGGGATGAGGAAGTCAAAAAAGTATCCACACTTCCAGCCTACCAGTTGGAGGAAAGAGATTTCCATATTCCCCAAGTCAAGTGCTATGAGCTAACCTTTGAAGGAACTAATGAAGGCAAGGTCTACGCTCGCGTCGTCCTTCCAAAGACTGAGGAGAAGGTTCCGCTAATCTTCCATTTCCATGGGTACATGGGCCGTGGTTGGGATTGGGCTGACATGCTAGCCTATACTGTGGCTGGTTACGGTGTTGTTTCTATGGATGTCCGTGGACAGTCAGGTTATTCGCAAGATGGCTTGCGCTCTCCACTAGGAAATACGGTGAAGGGGCATATCATCCGTGGTGCTGTGGAAGGTCGGGAGCATCTCTTTTATAAGGATGTTTATCTGGATATTTATCAGTTGATTGAAATTGTTGCTAGTCTACCTGAGATTGATGAGAAGCGACTTTCTAGTTATGGTGCCTCACAAGGCGGTGCTTTAGCCCTGGTTGCAGCAGCGCTCAATCCTCGGATTCAGAAAACAGTTGCCATCTATCCTTTCTTGTCAGACTTTAGACGGGTACTTGAGATTGGCAATACCAGTGAAGCCTATGATGAACTCTTCCGTTATTTCAAGTTCCACGATCCCTTCCATGAAACAGAGGAAGACATCATGGCGACCCTTGCTTATATCGATGTGAAAAATCTTGCCCATCGCATTCAAGGTGAGGTCAAGATGATTACGGGCTTGGATGACGATGTCTGCTATCCTATTACCCAGTTTGCTATTTACAACCGTCTAACTTGCGACAAGGCCTATCGCATCATGCCTGAGTATGCTCACGAAGCCATGAATGTTTTTGTCAATGACCAAGTCTATAACTGGCTCTGTGGCAGTGAGATTCCTTTTATTAAGTACGTAAGATAATGAATGAGAGAGCCCAGGAGCTCTCTTTTTTATGTCCAAAACCTGAAAGTACTTTTAGAAAATTTAAAATATTAAAATATTCTTAAAAGTAAAATCTATTCTGTAGGAACACAGATGTAAATATAAGACTTTATTGTATAATAAAGGAAAAGTCACTTGTGAAAGGAGGAAAAAGGCTGCTGGAGGATTAAAAACTCGAGCTCAGCAGAAAATGGGAGAGGATTGGGAGCTCTCATTAAGTTGGATACTTTCTTGTAAAACTTGTCTCTTGAAGAGACAATAAAAATTTTTAAAGAAAAAAGAAAGCGCTTTATTTTATGAAAAATGAAAGGACAAACATGAATTACAAATCTTTAGATCGGAAACAGCGATACGGAATTCGAAAATTTGCAGTTGGGGCAGCATCGGTAGTGATTGGTACAGTGGTATTTGGAGCAAATCCAGTCTTAGCTCAAGAGCAAGCCAATGCAGCAGGGGCCAATACAGAAACTGTCGAACCTGGTCAAGGTTTATCAGAATTGCCAAAAGAAGCGTCCTCGGGAGATCTTGCTCATTTGGATAAGGATTTGGCTGGTAAATTGGCAGCAGCTCAAGACAACGGCGTTGAGGTGGACCAAGATCATTTGAAAAAAAATGAGAGTGCAGAATCAGAAACCCCATCCTCTACCGAACCCCCTGCAGAAGAAGCAAATAAGGAAGAGGAATCAGAGGATCAGGGGGCTATTCCTCGTGACTATTACTCAAGAGATTTAAAAAATGCTAATCCTGTCCTTGAAAAAGAAGATGTTGAAACCAATGCAGCAAATGGTCAGAGAGTTGATTTATCAAATGAACTAGACAAACTAAAGCAACTAAAAAATGCTACAGTTCACATGGAGTTCAAACCAGATGCATCAGCTCCACGTTTTTACAATCTCTTCTCTGTATCCAGTGAAACCAAGGAAAATGAGTACTTTACTATGTCGATCCTTGATAATACAGCTCTTATTGAAGGGCGTGGCGCTAACGGGGAGCAGTTCTATGATAAGTATACAGATGCTCCTTTGAAAGTTCGCCCTGGACAATGGAATTCTGTGACCTTTACTGTCGAACAACCGACAACGGAGTTACCTCATGGTCGAGTTCGTCTCTATGTGAACGGTGTCTTATCTCGAACAAGTCTAAAATCTGGGAACTTCATCAAAGATATGCCAGATGTTAATCAAGCTCAACTTGGATCAACCAAACGAGGCAATAAAACAGTTTGGGCATCAAACCTACAAGTACGAAACCTAACCGTTTATGATCGTGCTTTAAGCCCAGATGAAGTTCAAACACGGAGCCAATTATTTGAAAGAGGTGAATTGGAACAGAAACTTCCTGAGGGAGCAAAAGTTACTGAGAAAGAAGACGTCTTTGAAGGTGGTAGGAACAATCAACCAAATAAAGATGGTATCAAGAGTTATCGTATCCCAGCTCTTCTCAAGACAGATAAAGGAACGCTGATTGCAGGAACGGATGAAAGACGTTTGCACCATTCTGACTGGGGAGATATTGGGATGGTTGTTCGTCGCAGCTCAGATAATGGAAAAACATGGGGAGACCGAATCGTAATCTCAAATCCTCGTGACAATGAGCACGCTAAACATGCAGATTGGCCATCTCCAGTCAATATTGATATGGCCTTGGTGCAAAACCCTGAAACAAAGAGAATTTTTGCAATTTATGACATGTTCCTTGAAAGTAAGGCAGTATTTTCATTGCCGGGGCAAGCTCCGAAAGCTTATGAACAAGTGGGAGATAAAGTTTATCAAGTTTTATATAAGCAAGGAGAATCAGGTCGCTATACGATTCGAGAAAACGGAGAGGTTTTCGACCCTCAAAATAGAAAGACAGATTATCGTGTTGTCGTTGACCCTAAAAAACCAGCCTACAGCGATAAGGGAGATTTGTATAAAGGGAATGAGCTAATCGGAAATATTTATTTTGAGTATAGCGAGAAGAATATTTTTAGAGTTTCCAATACCAACTATCTATGGATGTCCTACAGTGATGACGATGGGAAGACTTGGTCTGCACCAAAAGATATTACTCATGGGATTCGGAAAGATTGGATGCACTTCCTAGGAACTGGACCTGGTACGGGGATTGCCTTGCGTACGGGGCCTCATAAGGGAAGACTGGTGATTCCAGTTTATACAACAAACAACGTTTCCTACCTAAGTGGTTCTCAATCATCTCGTGTAATTTATTCAGATGATCATGGTGAAACATGGCAAGCAGGGGAAGCAGTTAATGATAACCGTCCAGTAGGCAACCAAACCATTCATTCTTCAACCATGAATAATCCAGGCGCCCAAAATACGGAGTCAACTGTTGTTCAGTTGAATAATGGGGATCTCAAGCTCTTTATGCGTGGGTTGACTGGTGATCTTCAGGTTGCGACCAGTCATGATGGGGGAGCAACGTGGGATAAGGAAATCAAACGATATCCTCAAGTAAAAGACGTTTATGTTCAAATGTCCGCTATTCACACCATGCATGAAGGAAAGGAATACATTCTACTCAGCAATGCTGGTGGTCCTGGACGCAACAATGGTTTGGTTCACCTGGCTCGTGTTGAGGAGAATGGTGAGTTGACATGGCTGAAACACAATCCTATACAAAGTGGTAAGTTTGCCTACAACTCGCTCCAAGAACTCGGAAATGGCGAATATGGTTTGCTTTATGAGCATGCGGATGGCAATCAAAACGATTATACTTTATCCTATAAGAAATTCAACTGGGATTTCTTAAGCAAAGACAGAATTTCTCCTAAAGAAGCAAAAGTAAAATATGCTATCCAAAAATGGCCAGGTATTATTGCCATGGAGTTCGATTCGGAAGTATTGGTAAATAAGGCTCCTACCCTTCAGTTGGCAAATGGCAAGACAGCAACCTTCATGACCCAATACGATACAAAAACTCTCTTATTTACTGTGGATCCAGAAGATATGGGTCAAAGAATCACTGGTCTGGCTGAGGGTGCAATTGAAAGCATGCACAATTTACCAGTTTCTTTAGCTGGCTCTAAACTAAGCGATGGTATTAATGGCAGTGAAGCTGCTATCCATGAGGTTCCAGAGTTCACAGGTGGTGTTAATGCTGAGGAAGCCCCAGTGGCAGAGATACCAGAGTACACTGGACCATTGGCAACAGTAGGAGAAGAACCAGCTCCAACAGTAGAAAAACCAGAATTCACTGGTGGTGTCAATGCTGAGGAAGCCCCAGTGGCAGAGATGCCAGAGTACACCGGTCCATTATCAACAGTAGGCGAAGAAGCAGCGCCAACGGTTGAAAAGCCTGAATTTACAGGTGGTGTCAATGCTGTTGAGGCGGCAGTCCATGAACTTCCAGAGTTCAAGGGTGGTGTCAATGCAGTTCTAGCAGCCTCAAACGAGCTTCCGGAATATAGAGGAGGTGCTAACTTTGTCTTAGCAGCTTCAAATGACCTGCCAGAGTATAAGGGTGGAGTCAATGGCGCTGAGGCAGCAGTCCTTGAAGTGCCAGAGTACAAGGGAGAAACAAATCAAGTATTAGCAGCTGCAGACAACAAACTGTCTCTAGGCCAAGATGTGACCTATCAAGCGCCAGCAGCTAAACAAGATGAACTTCCGAATACGGGAAGTAAGGAAACAAACTCACTGATTTCCCTTGGTCTTGCAGGTGTTCTTTTATCCTTGTTTGCATTTGGCAAGAGGAGAAAAGAATAATAAGTAAAAGCTATTTGAGTAACTCTCAGAAGAGATAGCAGGTTTTTCAGCCTGCTATCTTTCTTTATTAAATTTAGGTTGATTCGAAATCATAAGAGGTCTGAAACTACTTTCAGGATAGTCTGTTCTATAAAATAGTTTTGAAACTGAAATCTATTCTACTACAAGTTATTGAAAGCGCTTAACAAATGATATATAATAAGCCCATAAGAACAAGAAAGGGAGGAAAGAGGATGCCACAGATCAGCAAAGAAGCCTTGATTGAACAAATCAAAGATGGAATCATTGTCTCTTGCCAGGCACTTCCTCACGAACCGCTTTATACAGAAGCGGGAGGAGTCATTCCCTTGCTAGTCAAAGCGGCTGAGCAAGGTGGAGCAGTCGGTATCCGAGCAAACAGTGTTCGCGATATCAAGGAGATTAAGGAGGTTACGAAACTCCCGATTATCGGGATTATCAAACGTGACTATCCGCCACAGGAGCCTTTCATTACAGCTACGATGAGAGAAGTTGATGAACTGGCTGAACTAGACATCGAGGTCATTGCTCTGGATTGTACCAAACGTGAACGTTACGACGGTTTGGAAATTCAGGACTTTATCCGACAAGTCAAAGAAAAATATCCACATCAACTCTTAATGGCTGATACCAGTACCTTTGAAGAAGGAATAGCTGCAGTTGAAGCCGGAATTGATTTTGTTGGAACAACCCTATCAGGTTACACCTCTTATAGTCCTAAAGTAGATGGTCCAGACTTTGAACTGATCAAAAAACTTTGTGAAGCAGGAGTGGATGTCATCGCTGAAGGGAAAATTCATACACCAGAACAAGCCAAACAAATCCTTGAATATGGGGTGCGAGGCATCGTTGTTGGTGGAGCGATTACTAGACCAAAAGAGATTACGGAACGCTTTGTTGCCGGTCTTAAATAACACAATCTCAAAACAGAGGAGTGTGGTTGATGCGTCGGACAAAATGAAAACGTATACAAATATAAACTTGCTCATTATCCAATATGGATACGCTTATCAATTAGGAGAATACAAATGAAATTTAGAAAACTAGCTTGTACAGTACTTGCTGGTGCTGCGATTCTTGGCCTTGCGGCTTGTGGTAACTCTGGTGGAAGTAAAGATGCTGGAAGCTCTAGTAGCGATAGCGGGAAAACAGAAATCACTTGGTGGGCATTCCCAGTCTTCACACAAGAAAAAACTGGTGACGGTGTTGGAACTTATGAAAAATCAATCATCGAAGCTTTTGAAAAAGCAAATCCAGATGTAAAAGTGAAATTGGAAACCATCGACTTCAAGTCAGGTCCAGAAAAGATCACAACAGCTATCGAAGCTGGAACAGCGCCAGACGTACTCTTTGACGCACCAGGACGTATCATCCAATACGGTAAAAATGGTAAATTGGCTGAGTTGAACGACCTTTTCACAGACGAATTCGTCAAAGATGTGAACAACGAAAACATCGTACAAGCAAGTAAGGCTGGAGACAAAGCCTACATGTATCCAATCAGTTCAGCACCATTCTACATGGCAATGAACAAGAAAATGTTGGAAGATGCTGGTGTAGCTAACCTTGTAAAAGAAGGTTGGACAACTGATGACTTTGAAAAAGTTTTGAAAGCCCTTAAAGATAAAGGCTACACTCCAGGTTCATTGTTCAGTGCTGGTCAAGGGGGAGACCAAGGAACACGTGCCTTCATTGCAAACCTTTACGGTGGTTCTGTAACAGACAAAGATGTAACTAAATATACAACTGACGATCCTAAATTCGTCAAAGGTCTTGAAAAAGCGGCTAGCTGGATCAAAGATGGTTTGTTGAACAATGGTTCACAATTTGACGGTGGAGCAGACATCCAAAACTTTGCCAACGGTCAAACTTCATACACAATCCTTTGGGCGCCAGCTCAAAACGGTATCCAAGCGAAACTCTTGGAAGCAAGTAAGGTAGATGTGGTAGAAGTACCATTCCCATCAGATTCTGGTAAACCATCTCTTGAATACCTTGTAAACGGATTTGCAGTATTTAACAACAAAGACGATAAGAAAGTCGCAGCTGCTAAGAAATTCGTTCAATTCATCGCAGATGACAAAGAATGGGGTCCTAAAGATGTAGTTCGTACAGGTGCCTTCCCAGTTCGTACTTCATTTGGCAAACTTTATGAAGACAAACGTATGGAAACAATCAGTGGCTGGACTAAATACTACTCACCATATTACAACACTATCGATGGATTTGCTGAAATGAGAACACTTTGGTTCCCAATGTTGCAATCTGTATCAAATGGTGACGAAAAACCAGCGGATGCTTTGAAAGCCTTCACTGAAAAAGCTAACGAAACCATCAAAAAAGCTACAAAACAATAAGCACTAAGTCAGATTGATTCCCCCTTTTCCCTGTGCACTATGGTGTAAGAAAAGGGGGACTTTTGTTTGAAATGGTAGGAACTGTCACAAAATTAAAATGAAGTTCTTACATAAGCGAATCTTAAAAAATTTCATTTTGGTTTTAAAACAGTTCAAGAAAATCAAAAACTATTCTATTTGAAAGAGAGGTGCCGACTGTGAAAGTCAATAAAATTCGTATGCGGGAAACAGTGATTTCCTACGCTTTCCTAGCACCAGTGTTATTCTTCTTTGTCATCTTTGTCTTGGCTCCTATGATTATGGGATTCATTACAAGTTTCTTTAACTACTCCATGACTAAATTTGAGTTTGTGGGCTTGGACAACTACATTCGCATGTTTAAAGACCCTGTCTTTGTGAAGTCTTTGATCAATACCGTTATCCTGGTTATTGGATCTGTTCCGATTGTGGTTCTCTTCTCGCTCTTTGTAGCATCTCAAACCTATCATCAAAATGCCATTGCCCGTTCTTTCTATCGTTTCGTCTTCTTCCTTCCTGTAGTTACAGGTAGTGTTGCTGTAACGGTTGTATGGAAATGGATCTATGACCCACTATCAGGGATTCTAAACTTTGTCCTTAAGTCAAGCCACATCATCAGCCAAAACATTTCTTGGCTGGGTGACAAAAATTGGGCTTTGCTAGCGATTATGATTATCCTTTTGACAACATCTGTTGGTCAACCGATTATCCTTTATATCGCTGCTATGGGGAATATTGACAACTCACTTGTTGAAGCAGCGCGTGTTGACGGTGCGACTGAATTTCAAGTATTCTGGAAGATCAAATGGCCTAGCCTTCTTCCAACAACTCTTTACATCGCAATCATCACAACCATCAACTCATTCCAATGTTTCGCCTTGATTCAATTGTTGACTTCTGGTGGTCCAAACTACTCAACAAGTACCTTGATGTACTACCTTTACGAAAAAGCCTTCCAATTGACAGAATACGGCTATGCCAATACCATCGGTGTCTTCTTGGCAGTGATGATTGCCATTGTCAGCTTTGCTCAATTCAAGATCCTCGGAAACGACGTAGAATACTAAAGAAAGGAGACAGTTATGCAACCTACACAAAAGAAACCCTTAACAGCTTTCACTGTTATTTCAACGATTATCTTGCTCTTGTTGACCGTACTGTTCATCTTTCCATTCTACTGGATCTTGACAGGGGCCTTCAAATCACAGCCTGATACCATTATGATTCCGCCACAGTGGTTCCCTAAAATGCCAACCATGGAAAACTTCCAACAACTCATGGTGCAAAACCCTGCTATGCAGTGGATGTGGAACTCTGTATTTATCTCACTAGTAACTATGTTCCTAGTCTGTGCAACCTCTTCTCTAGCAGGTTATGTCTTGGCTAAAAAACGTTTCTATGGTCAACGCATCCTCTTTGCAGTCTTTATCGCTGCTATGGCTCTTCCAAAACAAGTTGTCCTTGTACCATTGGTACGTATCGTCAACTTCATGGGAATTCACGATACTCTTTGGGCAGTTATCTTGCCTTTGATTGGATGGCCATTTGGGGTATTCCTTATGAAACAATTTAGTGAAAATATCCCTACAGAATTGCTTGAATCAGCTAAAATCGACGGTTGTGGTGAGATTCGTACCTTCTGGAGCGTAGCCTTCCCTATCGTGAAACCAGGATTTGCAGCCCTTGCGATCTTTACCTTCATCAATACTTGGAACGACTACTTTATGCAGTTGGTTATGTTGACTTCACGTCAAAACTTGACCATCTCACTCGGGGTTGCGACCATGCAGGCTGAAATGGCAACCAACTATGGTTTGATCATGGCGGGTGCAGCTCTTGCAGCCGTGCCAATCGTAACCGTCTTCCTTGTCTTCCAAAAATCCTTCACTCAGGGGATTACTATGGGAGCTGTCAAAGGTTAAGATCTTGCGAAAATCGAATTTAAACTACGTCAGCATCACCTTGCCATACTTAAGTATTGCCTGGGGTTAGCTTTCTAGTTTGTTCTTCGATTTTCATTGAGTATAAGAGAATATAGAGTTATAAGTGTCTACAAAATGGAGAGTATGCAGTTACTTCGTGAAGTTTTGTCAGACACTTATAAACTTAAGAATGAACTCTTTTCATGATACTAGTTAGAGTAGGTTCGTTTTATGGTAGCTATTTTCCGCTTTAGTGGTATCTAAGATAAGAATCTTACGCTTATCTTAGACGGAATTTTGAGACTGACGATGAAAGAGCAAAAGGCTCAAAAATTAGGAATGAAATACCGAAGAAATTTGCTTCCGTCCGCACTATTACAGGGAAATAGAGAAGGATAATTCGAAACTGAAAAATAGTAACTATCAGAAACGAAGGAAACAGTATGATTTTTGACGATTTGAAAAACATCTACTTTTACAAGGGGATTCATCCCAATCTAGACAAGGCTATCGACTATCTCTATCAGCACCGTAAGGATTCTTTCGAATTCGGTAAGTATGAGATTGACGGGGACAAGGTCTTTCTAGTTGTTCAGGAAAATGTCCTCAATCAAGCTGAAAATGATCAGTTTGAGCACCATAAACACTATGCAGACTTGCATTTGCTGGTAGAAGGACATGAATATTCGAGCTACGGTTCACGTATCAAAGACGAAGCGGTAGCATTCGACGAAGCGAGCGACATTGGCTTTGTCCATTGTCATGAAAAATACCCACTCTTGTTGGGCTATCACAATTTTGCAATTTTCTTCCCAGGAGAACCACACCAGCCAAATGGCTACGCAGGGATGGAAGAAAAAGTTCGTAAGTATCTCTTTAAAATTTTGATTGATTAAAAGAATCAGGAGGAGCAAACATGGCACAAAAAGGAGTAAGCCTTATCAAGGCAGCATTTGATACAGATAATTTTCTCATGCGTTTCAGTGAGAAGGTCTTGGATATCGTGACAGTCAATCTTCTTTTTGTCGTCTCTTGTTTGCCCATCGTGACGATTGGAGTGGCGAAAATCAGCCTTTACGAGACCATGTTTGAGATTAAGAGAAGCAGACGAGTTCCAGTTTTCAGAACCTATCTAAGAGCCTTCAAGCAAAATCTGAAACTGGGGCTTCAGTTAGGTCTGTTAGAGTTGGGCATTGTGTCATTAAGCCTTCTAGACCTCTATCTCTTCTGGGGACAGACTGCTTTGCCTTTCCAGATTGTGAAAGCTATTTGTTTGGGGATTCTCATCTTCCTCACTCTCGTGATGCTGGCTAGTTATCCCATCGCTGCCCGCTATGATCTGTCTTGGAAAGAAGTGCTGCAAAAAGGGCTTATCTTGGCAAGTTTTAACTTTCCATGGTTCTTCCTCATGTTAGCCATTCTCTTTCTCATAGTGATGATTCTTTATCTATCCGCCTTCACTCTCCTTTTGGGTGGGTCAGCCTTTATCCTCTTTGGTTTTGGTTTGCTAGTCTTTCTCCAAGCAGGATTGATGGAGAAAATCTTCGCCAAATACCAGTAGGATGAGGTGTTTCTGAAACTACTTTCAATCGTTACAGTTTCTAAAATACAAGTAGAAACTAAAATCTAAGTGTATACAAGATATTGAAAGCGATTTTCACAAGGTGTATACTAAACTTGTAAAAAATAGAACTGCTCTCAGCAGAAAAAAGAAATCTTAGGAGAAAATCTATGTCAGATTTGAAAAAATACGAAGGTGTCATTCCAGCCTTCTACGCATGTTATGATGATCAAGGAGAAGTCAGTCCAGAGCGTACGCGTGCCTTGGTTCAATACTTCATTGATAAGGGAGTTCAAGGTCTCTATGTCAATGGTTCTTCTGGTGAATGTATCTACCAAAGTGTGGCAGACCGCAAGTTGATTTTGGAAGAAGTCATGGCAGTTGCTAAGGGCAAATTGACAATCATTGCTCACGTTGCTTGCAATAATACAAAGGATAGTATGGAACTTGCTCGCCACGCAGAAAGTTTGGGTGTAGATGCTATTGCAACGATTCCACCGATTTACTTCCGCTTGCCTGAGTACTCAGTTGCCAAATACTGGAACGATATCAGTGCTGCAGCTCCAAATACAGACTATGTTATCTACAATATTCCTCAATTGGCAGGTGTTGCTTTGACTCCAAGTCTCTACACTGAAATGTTGAAGAATCCTCGTGTTATCGGTGTTAAGAACTCTTCTATGCCAGTTCAAGATATCCAAACCTTTGTCAGCCTTGGTGGAGAAGACCACATCGTATTCAATGGTCCAGATGAACAGTTCCTAGGTGGACGACTCATGGGTGCCAAAGCTGGTATCGGTGGTACTTATGGTGCTATGCCAGAACTCTTCTTGAAACTTAATGAGTTGATTGCTGAGAAAGACTTGGAAACAGCGCGTGAATTGCAATACGCTATCAATGCAATCATTGGTAAATTGACTGCTGCACATGGAAATATGTACGGTGTGATTAAAGAAGTCTTGAAAATCAATGAAGGCTTGAACATTGGTTCTGTCCGTTCACCATTGACTCCAGTGACTGAAGAAGATCGACCAGTTGTAGAAGCAGCAGCGCAATTGATTCGTGAAACCAAGGAGCGCTTCCTCTAATCCATAAGGAGGTATTTATGACACACTACGTTGCAATTGATATTGGTGGAACCAACATCAAATATGGTTTGATTGACCAAGAAGGCCAACTTGTTGAATCGCATGAAATGCCAACTGAGGCGCATAAGGGTGGACCTCATATCTTACAAAAGACAAAAGATATCGTTGCCAGCTATTTAGAAAAAGGCCCAGTAGCAGGTGTTGCCATTTCTTCGGCAGGGATGGTGGATCCAGATAAGGGTGAGATTTTCTACGCTGGTCCTCAGATTCCCAACTATGCAGGAACTCAGTTCAAGAAGGAAATTGAGACGAGCTTTAATATCCCTTGTGAGATTGAAAATGATGTCAACTGTGCAGGTCTAGCTGAGGCAGTATCTGGTTCAGGCAAGGGAGCGAGTGTGACACTTTGCTTGACCATTGGAACAGGTATCGGTGGTTGCTTGATTATGGATGGGAAAGTCTTCCATGGATTTAGCAATTCAGCCTGCGAAGTCGGTTATATGCATATGCAGGATGGAGCTTTCCAAGATCTCGCCTCTACCACAGCCTTGGTAGAATATGTAGCAGCAGCTCATGGTGACTCAGTTGACCAGTGGAATGGTCGCAGAATTTTCAAGGAAGCTACTGAAGGAAACAAGATCTGTATGGCTGGCATTGACCGCATGGTAGACTATCTAGGAAAAGGTCTGGCAAATATTTGTTACGTTGCCAATCCAGAAGTAGTCATTCTCGGTGGCGGTATCATGGGGCAAGAAGCTATTCTCAAACCGAAGATCCGCACAGCCTTGAAGGCCACCTTGGTACCAAGCCTAGCTGAAAAAACACGATTAGAATTTGCCCATCACCAAAATACAGCAGGGATGTTGGGAGCATACTATCATTTCAAGACAAAACAATCCTAGTTTGGAACTATAGAATTAAGTAGAACATTTAATCACTAATCAAGTGAAAAATCTTCTACTTAATTCTTTTTTTGATGGTAGAAAAACTGTCAAGTATATGAAAGTAGTGGAAAGACAAAGAGAATTACAAAAAAAGAACGATAGGAACAGATTTCCTACCATCGAAAAATATATGAGAGGAGATAGCTCTAGAAGACGGTACAAACACTCTACTTTGTTTCTAGAAACTAAACTAAGCCAAGAAGAAAAAAGTGATATAATGAGATGGGCGAAAATTGGTAAATTAGAATTTGTAGAGGTGAAAAAAATGTAATGGGAACCTATTCACCTGAAGTCGAAATCATATAAAATTACGAGGAGATTGTAAGATGAGTAATTATATAAAATTAAATGAAGATAGATGGAATAATGTAAAAAACGACTATACTGAGCCATTGACACATGAAGAATTAGAAGAAGCTAGAAAGCATCCAATTTCTGTCGCCTTAACTGTGGGGAAAAAAGTTCCGACAGAATGGTTTGAAAAAGCCAAGGGAAAAAAGATATTAGGTTTAGCTTGTGGTGGTGGCCAGCAGGGTCCGGTTTTTGCTGCAAAAGGTTATGATGTCACCATCATGGATTTTTCTAAATCGCAATTAGAAAGAGATGAGATGGTTGCAAAACGAGAAGGCTTAAAAATCAATACCGTTCAAGGCGATATGACAAAACCATTTCCATTTGAAAATGAAACTTTTGATATTATTTTTAATCCAGTTTCAAATGTATATATAGAAGATTTAGAAAACATGTATAAAGAAGCCTCTCGCGTATTGAAAAAGGGCGGTTTGTTAATGGTCGGATTTATGAATCCTTGGATCTACATGTATGATGCTGACACTGTATGGGACAAACCTGATGAGGAATTACAGTTAAAGTTTTCACTACCTTTTAATTCAAGAGAGCTTGAAGAGGAAGACAAAATTACCATCAATCCAGAATATGGATATGAATTTAGCCATACCTTAGAAAGTCAGATTAGAGGACAACTAAAAAACGGTCTCGCTATGATCGATTTTTATGAATCGTGTGACAAAAGACATCGATTGTCACGTTATGGAAATGACTATATCGCTACACTCTGCATTAAACTATGATATTATAGAACGTACTTCTGGAGAATAGCTCGTTTTATTTTACGATTAGAATTTGCCCATCACCAAAATACAGTAGGGATGTTGGGAGCCTATTACCGTTTCAAAACAAAACAATCCTAGTTTGGCTTAACCAAACTAGGATTTTCTAACACGTTTTTGTCTACGATAGCCGTTGAGCTTTTTGTTTTCCCAATAACTATTAAAGATTTTTTCCTTGCTCTCGCGATTGATTTCTAAAAAGTAGGCATAAATCAAATCTATTAAAATGAGCATAGGGAGTTGAGCGGAAATACGCTGGATGTAAGAAGATTGACTATGGCTTGCGACAAGGACTGTTTCGGTATAGGCCTGACTATTTTTATTTGGAGCGCTGGTAAAGAGAATGGTCTTGGCCCCCATTTCCTTGGCATCCAACAAACTATCGAGGACGGATTGGGTAGTGCCTGATAGAGAAAAGCCAAGTACCAAACAGTTTTCATCCATGATACTGGTCGTCCAAGCAAAGCCATCCCGATCGGTCAAAGCTTCACAGACAACACCTAGACGCATAAAGCGCAGTTTCATCTCACGGGCAATCAGACCAGAACTTCCCGTTCCAAAAAAGTAAACTCGTTCTGCGTCATCGATTAATTGGGCAACTCGTTCCAGTTGTTCTTCGTCGATCAAATCCTGTGTTTGTTCTCGCATGATACTGTAGCTTCGCAAAACACGTTTGGTCAAGGGACTGTGTTTGTGCGAATGAGTGTCCGGTTTACTAGCCTGATGCTGGTATTGAAAGACGAATTCTCGGTAGCCTGTAAAACCACACTTTTTGGAAAAGCGGGTCAAGGCTGCTTGGGAGATATGTAATTTCTGGGTAACTTGCTGAGAAGAAAGATCATCTTGGATCGTTTCAGCTTGCAAAAAATAGCGAGCGATTTCTTGCTCAAGCTCTGTTAATTCTTCAAAATGGAGGTCGATTATGGTTGCGATATCTGGCTTGTTCATGAGGCTCCTTTTTATGAGTCAAAGTCTTAAAGGTTAACGCTTTCCTAATTATTACTATCATTATATCATAGAAGTTAGGATAACTAAATAAAAAGGCATTTTCAATTGAAAGTCAAAAAATGCTTCGACTTTTCCAAGAGTTTCTCCGTAAAATATGGTACAATGAAATGTACTGAGATTCACCTATTTACTCTATTATTTTAGGGAAAATAAAGGTGGAAATCGGGAATTTTTCTAGAAAAGAGTCTTAGTTGTATGAGAAAATTTAATAGCCATTCGATTCCGATTCGGCTTAATTTACTATTTGCGATTGTCATCTTGCTCTTTATGGCCATTATTGGTCGTTTGTTATACATGCAGGTGCTCAATAAAGATTTCTATGAAACAAAATTGGCCTCAGCCAGCCAAACAAGGGTAACAACCAGTTCAGCTCGTGGACAGATCTATGATGCGGCAGGGAAACCCTTGGTGGAAAATACTGTCAAGCAGGTTGTTTCTTTCACACGAAACAATAAAATGACGGCAGCTGAATTGAAGGATACAGCCAAGAAACTCCTCATATATGTAAATGTAACCTCTCCTGATCTGACAGATCGACAGATTGCAGACTACTACTTGGCGGACCAGGATATTTACAAAAAAACAGTCGAATCCTTGCCAAGCGATAAACGCCTGGATTCAGATGGGAACCGCTTATCGGAAGCGACACTTTACAATAATGCGGTTGAAAGCATTGACGTGAGTCAACTTAATTATACAGATGACCAGAAAAAGGAAATCTATCTCTTTAGTCAGCTCAATGCCGTTGAAAATTTTGCGACGGGTACCATTTCTACGGATGCCTTAGATGATACCCAAGTTGCTCTCGTTGCGTCAGCGTCCAAGGAATTACCAGGTATCAGCATTTCAACCTCATGGGATCGTAAAGTACTGGATACATCTTTATCAACAATCGTTGGTAGCGTTTCAAATGAAAAGTCAGGACTTCCAGCTGAGGAAGTTGATGCTTATCTCAAAAAAGGGTATTCTCTCAATGACCGAGTGGGAACTTCCTATCTTGAAAAGCAATATGAAGATGTTCTTCAAGGTAAACGCTCCGTCAAGGAAATCCACCTCGACAAACACGGAAATATGGAAAGTGTGGAAAATGTCGAAGAAGGAAGCAAAGGAAACAACATCAAGTTAACGGTTGACCTAGCTTTCCAGAATGGTGTGGACGACCTACTCAAGAGCTACTTCAACTCAGAGTTGGGTAACGGTGGAGCCAAATATTCTGAAGGAGTCTACGCCGTAGCCCTCAATCCTAAAACCGGTGCAGTTTTGGCCATGTCAGGTGTCAAGCATGATGTCGAATCCGGTAAATTAAGTTCAGATTCGCTTGGAACAATAACCAACGTCTTTGTGCCAGGATCTGTTGTTAAGGCAGCAACCCTTAGCTCTGGTTGGGAAAATGGAGTCTTGTCAGGTAATCAAACCTTGACAGACCAGCCGATCGTTTTCCAAGGTTCGGCCCCTATCAATTCATGGTATACCTTGTCCTATGGCTCTTTCCCTATCACAGCAGTTGAGGCTCTAGAGTACTCTTCTAATACTTACATGGTTCAAACTGCGCTAGGAATCATGGGACAAACCTACACACCAAATATGACAGTCGCAACGGGACAGTTAGAGACTGCAATGGGCAAATTGCGATCAACCTTTGGGGAATATGGACTCGGAGCTTCAACAGGGATCGACCTCCCAGATGAATCTACAGGATTTACGCCAAAAGAATTTGATTTGGGGAACTATATCAATAATTCCTTTGGTCAGTTTGACAACTACACACCGATGCAGCTAGCCCAGTATGTCGCAACCATTGCAAACAATGGCGTACGTTTGGCTCCTCACATCGTTGAAGGAGTTTATGGAAACAATGACCAAGGTGGCTTAGGCAGTCTGGTTCAAGAAACAGCCACTAAGGAACTAAACAAGGTCAATATCTCAGAATCAGATATGGCTATCTTACAGCAAGGTTTCTATCAAGTTTCGCATGGAACGAGTGCTCTGACAACTGGTCGTGCCTTTTCAAATGGCGCCGCCGTTTCCATCAGCGGGAAAACGGGTACTGCCGAAAGTTACGTTAATGGTGGTCAAAAAGCCAATAATACCAACGCAGTCGCCTATGCACCGACCGAAAATCCTCAAATTGCGGTCGCAGTCGTCTTTCCTCATAACACCAACCTTACAAACGGTGTCGGACCTTCAATTGCACGCGACATTATCAATCTTTATCACCAACACCATCCAATGAATTAGAAAGGAACTTATGCTGTATCCAACACCTATTGCCAAGCTGATTGATAGCTATTCAAAGTTACCAGGTATCGGGATCAAAACGGCTACCCGCCTAGCCTTCTATACCATTGGAATGTCTGATGATGATGTCAATGAATTTGCCAAAAATCTCCTGTCTGCTAAACGGGAATTGACCTATTGTTCCATCTGTGGCCGCCTGACGGATGATGACCCTTGCTCAATTTGTACGGACCCGACTCGAGACCAAACAACCATCTTGGTGCTAGAGGATAGTCGCGATGTGGCTGCTATGGAAAACATCCAAGAATACCATGGACTCTATCATGTCTTGCATGGCCTCATTTCTCCGATGAATGGCATCAGCCCAGACGATATCAATCTCAAGAGCCTCATGACTCGTCTTATGGACAGTGAAGTTTCAGAGGTTATTGTGGCAACCAATGCGACGGCAGATGGAGAAGCGACATCTATGTACCTTTCTCGTCTCCTCAAGCCAGCTGGTATCAAGGTCACTCGCCTAGCACGAGGTCTAGCCGTGGGAGCAGATATCGAGTATGCGGACGAAGTCACACTCTTACGAGCCATTGAAAATCGGACAGAGTTGTAGGAGTCAGTTAAAACGTAGCTCATTTTGACATATAAGACAAGCCCTAGGAATTTTTCTAGGGTTTTGTTTTTTCTGTTTCTCACGAGAGGTGAACAAGCCTTGCTAATAAAACTACTCAAACTATAAGGCATCAGAAAAGGGATCTCCAAAATGACTAGTGCCGTCTTTGTCAAACTCATTCACCGAGCGATAGAGTTTACTCTAAGGAGATGAGCTCACTTGCCCTTAGGGTTTGTTTTGAAATCGTACTATTTTTGTGTTATGATATGGTCAATATACAATGAATAAAGGGAGTTTGAAGTATGGGTGGAAAGATAAAATCTAGCACGATAGCAGCAGAGGTAGCTATTAATGAATTGGTTGGGTATGACACGAGCAAGAAGCAAAATCAGCAAGTAGAATTTTCGTATACTTCTGAAATCGCTGGGATGGAAGCGGGACGTCAGGCCTGCAATCAAATGCTTCAGGCAGTCAGTGATTTCAGCTCGGCTGTTTTGACCCAAGCAAATAAGTTTCCAGAAATTGCTCATAAGATTGAAAAACGCGACGTAGAGCTGGCTAAGAGATGGGAACATTAAAAATGGCAGATAAGAACGAAGAAAAACGCTACAAACTTTGGCGAGAAATTGTCAAGATTGACGATAAGGAAGAAAATCTTCAGACTCTAAAAAGACAATATGAACAGCAGCTAACTCACTTTCACTCAGAAATCCAGAGTATCCACCATCGTATGGCGACTCTATTAGCTATCTCGCCCAGTTCTCGTCAGGTGATAGAGCAAATCGAAAGTGATAATAGAACCATTCAACGACAGATCAACTCTTATGTAGAAGAGGAACTGGATGAATTGGGAAAACAAACGAAGAAGGCTCGTCGGTCTTTCGATGAAGCTAGAGAAGAACTGATATCAGAAAGGAATCGGCTACCATGGGAGTAAAATACAGCTCACAAGAATCCCAAGAATTGATTCAAGCCATGACTAACAACCTCCAAGTCGCAAATGAAGTTACGGATCGCTTATCCAGTGGATGTGACCACCTGATTTCCTCTTTAGACTCAGGTGAGCTGACAGGAGCAGCCTACACAGCTGGGAAGGGTCTCTTTACAGAGATTATCATCCCCAGCATCAAGAAGTTACAAGCAGCGATAGATGATATCCAGCTAGAGTTGACCTCCTACAAAAATGCGGATGCTCAGGTCTCTGGATATGGAGATTTGGACCTAGATCAGCTCAAGGAACTGAAAAAATTGAGGGAAGAGCAGTTAGCTATCGTAGAAGCTCAGATTCAAGCGAGGGAGAACTGGCTAAATCAAATCAAAGATTTCTTTAGTCTCAATTGGGGGAAAGCTTTCTCTGAGAAGACCATCCTCTACAATACTAAGTCTCAAATCGAGTCAGGTATTCAGGATTTGGATGACAAGATTGAAAAACTAGAATTTTTTGTCTCAGAGGTTTCCCAGTATTTCAGCGATAGTCTAGAAGTCCTTAGCTTAGCGATTCAAGGAGCTACGCAACTAAGTAAAGTCATTGTCGATAGTGATGGCAACTACTATGCGGACGGTCTGGACATGAGCTGGGTACAAAAGATGAAGGATGTGAAGATTGTTTCGCATGCCAAAAGAGATTTTCAAGACTCTGAAACTCGTGCCATCCATAAAGCTTCTAGGGATATGATGCTATCGGAAGATGGTGATACCTACTATCGTGCCGAATTAAAGAAGCGCTTAAAAGGCCACGACAAGTCCGAATGGGATAAAATAATTGACGACTACAATCACACTCTTAAGATTGATGAAACAGGGAATATCATTGAAATTTCCCCCTTGGAACAAGGCTATGTCGTTTCAAAAAACGGGAAATACGATGCTGACTATACTCATTTGGTTAACAAAAAGTTTGATGAACTAAAAGCCCAAAACTTTGAAGCAAATTCAGTCGAATTTTGGAGTGGAGTAGCTCAAATATTCTCTGGATTGGGAGTTTACTTTGCGAGTGGTGCCCTTGAAGTCTTGAGTATCATGGCTGGTCCACCAACAGCAGGGACAAGTATCGTAGCTGGTACGGCAGCATCTGTATCAGGGGTACAATATGGGAATGTACTGATAGCTAGTGGAGCAGTAACTAGCTTATCAGCTATCACAAAGACAGCCTTACAAAATGGCGAAATTCAGGTTGATTATTCTAGCAACTACGATAGTTGGAAGGCCAATAAACCTACGAGTAAGACCATTTCTGGCAGGGGTGGTAAACAAATTGAAGCCCGAGTAGGAAATCGAAAAGTGAACCTTCGTGTAGATTGGGAGCCAACTAGTGGTACTAATGGTGAAGGAGTTTTCCAGGTTCAATCTGGAAGTGGTAAATCGGGGTATTCAGCTAATGAACATATTGATGTTAGTAAGATTTCAAGCAAACAATCCATAAATAATTGGGTGAATAATAATGAAAAACTAAGAAACCTTAAGAATAGTGTAAAGAACGAAATTGTAGATAGAATTTGGAAAACTTATCAAAATAATTACTGAAATTAGGAGAGAATATGAGACTATACATAAAAAGCGATTTTAAGCAAAAAATAACCTTTACAACAAGAGAGTTGCTCTGGAAAATGTGGTTTAAGGAGTGGCATGGTCATCCTATTACATACTCAAACGTCGGTGATGATGAGATGTTACAAGATGATTTTTACTTTGTAGTAAGCTTTGATAAATGGCGTTTTTTTGACTCAAGATGGAATAATATTCCCTCTTATGATTTAAAAAATCCGTGGAATTCCTATAAATATGAAAATATATCCCTTGAATTTGAAAAAACTTTCATTACAGAGTGGAGAGAACGTGGAGATTATCTACGTATCGCAACATCCCATATAGATGTTTTAACCGTAGATAAACGTGCTATGTATATCATGGCAGTCGAGGTAGCATCTGCTATTGACGGGCAGATCAGTGAGGATGACAAGCAGACCTGGATGGATGTAGAGACATTTAAGGAGTTGCACAAGGATGTTCTTTCACTGACTTATGATGAAGCGGTTGAAATTAGTTTGGAAGAATTAAAGACAATGATACCAGTAAGAGATCCGCTATGGGAAGAAGAAGAACGGCTTCGCGAAGAATATATTAAAATCCATGGTGAACGTGTTTATGACGACGAGGAAGATGAGTGAGATTATATATCAAAGGTGAGTACACCAAAGAAATTCCATTTGATTACATGGAACTAGCGAAAAGGATGTGGTTTGAGGAAAAAGATGGAATAGAGCCGGATTTGTCGTATGCTGGGTTTCTAGAACTACCAATCGAGAAACTTTCTATTCATTTAGAATTAGATAAGGAAACTCATGATGATAGGTGGAAAAGTGTTCAGATTAAGGAAGGGATAAAATATGATTTTTTATCCCATAAGTCAGAATATATACAGCTAGATTACGAAGATGCAATGATGTCGGATTTTCGTGAGAAAGGTGAATGTTTAAGAATTTCTTCTAAGCACCTTGACCTTCTCACTGTTGATAAACGAGCTATGTATATTATGGCCATTGAAATTGCGACTGCTATTGATGGTCAGATTAGCGAAGATGATAAAGAGAGCTGGTTAAGTGTGGAGGAATTTAAAAACCGGCATGAGGATATCCTTTCGATGAGTTATGAAGAAGCTAATGAGCTGAGTTTGGAAGAAATTTCATTTATGGACCATGTGAGAGACCCAGTCTGGGAAGAAGATGACCGTAGAAATGAAGAATACATCAAAATCCATGGCGAGCCAGTTTATGATGATGAGGAAGGTGAGTGAGAATTTATAATCCCACCTATTTGAAAGAGAGTGTTGATAGAGGAAAGGCGAATGTTAGATAAAGTAAAACAGTTTAAGTGGTTGATTGTATTGTCCTTGTTCCTATTAGCGATTCCTTTATATTTTACTTACAATCATTTCCAACAATCTAGTGCTTTAAAAGAAGCTTTTGAAAAAAATGAAAGAATTGAAGTTCTTCATCGTTTGACATCATCAGAAAAATATGCGTCTGACATCCACAAGGCAGGATATACTATTCCTTCTGACGGAGCTATTCGATTGGATGGAGTTATTTATCCATTAGAAATAGAAGGAGAGTTACATTTGAAAATTAGCCCTCCTAAAAAGGATGCTAAGGATTTTCAGTTATTTTTCATTACACAGATTAATGAAAAACAAACGCATGTAGCTTTCATTTTAGATAAAAATCTGAATTTAATTTATTCCAGATATTCTCAGCAAAATGGAAACGGGAAAAGAGAGATTGTTTCTGTCTCACAAGCCGAAGAAGATTACTTGTTGAGAAGTGTTCAAAGCGAGATTGATGACTTCATGAAAAAAATGTATCAAACCTTGTATGGTTAGATTGTTTGAGAAAGTAACTTCTTGCTCAACGCAATGCTGTATGAACAAGACTTCTAAGATTACTTAGACAGAGGGGGTGAAAAGAATGTCGGGACTTAAAAAAATACTGATCGTTATTGGTTCTGTAATTGCCTTAGCTACTGGCTTGAATCTTTATTTTCAGTATCAAAACCACCAAGAATATATGCAATTAAAAACCTCCTTTGAAGAGAGGGACAATATAGCCGTCTTACAACGTTTAATGGCGTCAGAAAAATATGCGTCTGATATCCGTAAAGCGGGTTATGTCGTTCCTCCCGATGGTGCTATTCGTTTGGATGGAGGAATTGACTCCATAGAGATAAAAGGAGACATCAATTTGGATATCTCAAATCCGGGACGGAATGGGGTTACTGTTTATTTTAGAATGGAGATAGATGGTAAAATAACTAGCGTACTATATGAATTGGATAAGAACTTTGATATAGTTTCTAGCAGCTACTTTCAATTTAATGAAAAAAATATAAAAGAGAGTGTGAACATCTCTCAATCCGAAGAAGAACGCCTATTAAAGATTGTTCAAAAAGAGCTTGATGGCTTCATGAAAAAGATGTATCAAACCTTGTATGGATAGTTTGCCAGAGAAAGTAACTTCTTGCTCAACACAATGCTGTATGAACAACACTTCTATGATTACTTAGACAGAGGGGGTGAAAAAAATGTCGGGACTTAAAAAAATACTAATCGTGATTGGTTCTGTAATTGTCTTAGCTACTGGCTTGAATCTTTATTTTCAGTATCAAAACCACCAAGAATATATGCAATTAAAAACCTCCTTTGAAGAGAGGGACAATATAGTCGTCTTACAACGTTTGATGGCATCAGAAAAATATGCGTCTGACATCCGTAAAGCGGGCTATGTCGTTCCTCCCGATGGAGCTATTCGCTTGGATGGAGGAATTGACTCCATAGAGATAAAAGGAGACATCGATTTGAAAATATCACATCCTGGACGTAATGGGGTTACTGCTTATTTTGAAATAGAGATAGATGGTAAAATAACTAGCGTACTATATGAATTGGATAAGAACTTTGATTTAACTTCTAGCGCCTATTTTCAAATAAATGAAAAAAATATAAATGAGAGGGTGACTATTCCCAAAGTCGAAGAAGAGCGCCTATTAAAGATTGTTCAAAAAGAGCTTGATGGCTTCATGAAAAAGATATATCAGACTTTGTATGGATAGTTTGCCAGAGAAAGTAGCTTCTTGCTCAACGCAATGCTGTATGAACAACGGGGTGTGTTGAGGGATTTTACTAGAAAAAGATACCGTAGATGAGATACAAAAAAATTACCCAAGTACTTATAATTTCATTCGAAATATTGAAACAGGGAATCAAGAGTTGACAGAGATGAGGTGATTAGATGAAGAAGAGAAAATTTGTAATTTTTTCGTTGCTAATAGTTCTATTATTATCTTTCTCTGGTTTTCAGTACTATAAATATCAGAGAGTTCATAATATTTTTGATGAAATATACTACGAAGAAAGTGATTATCACAATTATACATTTCTCTGGAAAGGACGAGCTTTTTATAAGTTAAAAAGTTTAAAATTTGTGGACAACGATTCTCAAGAAATTTCTATTCATTCTATTGATTATAAAAGTGTAGATTTACCAAATACTATTCAATCTCTAGGTTATTATTTTTAATTTGGATTTCAGGAGATGACGAAAGTTGGGATAGAGATGCGTTTGAGACTGCCAGATACAGAGACAACCATAAATGTAGATTACCTGTACGATGTAAACAATCGGCAATTAGAACGGTTTATGTGGTACTATGATGATGAGAGTACAGGATATTTTCAGTAGTCTCAAGTAGAGAACTTTCTTGCCAAACGCGGTAAGACTGTTGATGAGATTCGCAAGGAAGCAGACAATGTACTCCGTAATAAAGTCCTTAAAGACTGGACCACTATCTACTCTAGTCGTTTTAGCACAGATAATTGGGGAGAAGTGACAGTTAAGGATATATGGAGAACAGAATAACAAACGAAACGGCGAGGCAATAGTGTTATACAGGTGGGGTGCTATGACAGAGTTCTTAAGAATATTTTATTTTATTCGATAGCTTTGGTCTGCTTTCTTTTGGTGTGACGAAAGAAACTCCCTATACTATCACCATCACCAATGTAGACAACAAGCCAGCTTACTTTGAAGCTCAAGTGGTGGATCGGTAGATTTAGGAACCGTAAACTAGGCCTCAGTTGTTGTAATTGTTTGGTAAAGGAGACTTATTTGCTTTGAAAGTAACAATCAGCTTGTTTCTTTCGAATATGCAAGAGAGGCTCTAGTGGCGAATACTAGTCAAAATGTCAAAAAAGATTTAGATAAACCTAATCCCGCAGTTGGAGAGTAAAATGTTAAAAAGAATAAGAAACTATTATAAAAACAAACCAACTCAAGCTGTCCTAATGCTCATAGTTCTTATTTGGTCAGTATATGAGATTGGTGCGACCAGCTTGGCAAGTAACTCGGCATTAACTAAGGAATTCATGCATAGTCGGTATGTTATAGTTTGGCCAATGGTAGATAAGAAAATGAAATTATACCATTATGCGGAAGAATGGACTAATGACGTTTTAGTTGGAATGATGCATTTAGACTATGGAAATATAAGAATAACTAGTTTTCCTAAAAAATGGGAGAGTGAAGCTGAAGTTTACTATACGCTGTCTCAGGATGAGTATGCTGATAGAGTATATTTTTTCTTAGACGAGCCAATTTCCAAAGCCTATATCAGCAGATTAGAACAAAATTATTATTTGATTTCAAAGAATGCAGTTGCTATTAAAGAGGAAACAGGTAAAACGGTTGAACAGTTAGTTCAAGAAGTGGGGAATGCAAGGAAAACCTTCTTATCAGCTCTTGGAAAGATGAAAATCCTTCGTTTGGTTTATTTGATTCTTCGTATGATAGTATTGTTGCAGTGTATCAGGTGGTCGGGTCAGCGTAGAAAAAGGAAAGAGAACGAAATTTTGCAGAATAGATAGAGCTCCCAAAAGGTATGATGATAAAGAGCTTCCAAACAATCAAAAAGATATTCATTTGGTAAAGAATGGGATTGTTGTCAGCTACCAAGGGGAGAAAGTTTTTTATGTAACTAATAACAAGTCCTACACGATCACCATCACCGATCACCATCACCAATGTAGACGACAAGCCAGCTTACTTTGAAGCTCAAGTGGTGGATCGGTAAAATTTCAGCTCTCAAATGAGGGCTTTTTTAGATTCAAGTTTCAAAAAAGAAGCAAATATGATATACTAAAGAACGAGTATTCTATTAGAATTAGGACAAGCAATATGAAACAAACGATTATTCTTTTATACGGTGGGCGTAGTGCAGAGCGTGAAGTCTCTGTCCTTTCAGCTGAAAGTGTTATGCGTGCGGTCAACTACGACCGTTTCACAGTCAAGACTTTCTTCATCAGCCAGTCAGGTGACTTTATTAAAACGCAAGAATTTAGCCAGACTCCAGGTCAAGAAGATCGTCTCATGACCAATGCGACTATTGACTGGGATAAGAAAATAGCGCCAAGTGCCATCTACGAAGAAGGCGCAGTGGTCTTTCCAGTTCTTCATGGTCCGATGGGAGAAGATGGCTCTGTTCAAGGATTCCTTGAAGTTTTGAAAATGCCCTATGTCGGCTGCAATATCTTGTCATCCAGCCTTGCCATGGATAAAATCACGACCAAGCGTGTCTTGGAGTCTGCTGGGATTGCCCAAGTACCTTATGTGGCTATCGTCGAAGGTGATGATGTGACTGCTAAAATAGCTGAAGTTGAAGAAAAACTGACTTATCCAGTCTTCACGAAGCCGTCAAACATGGGTTCAAGTGTCGGTATTTCTAAGTCTGAAAACCAAGAGGAACTCCGTCAAGCTTTGGAACTTGCCTTCCAATATGACAGCCGTGTCTTGGTAGAGCAAGGGGTGAATGCCCGTGAAATCGAGGTTGGTCTCTTGGGCAACTACGAAGTGAAGAGCACGCTTCCTGGTGAAGTGGTCAAGGATGTTGCCTTTTATGACTACGATGCCAAATATATCGATAACAAGATTACCATGGACATCCCAGCCAAGATTAGTGATGATGTAGTAGCTGTCATGCGTCATAATGCAGAAACAGCCTTCCGTGCAATCGGTGGCCTCGGTCTGTCTCGTTGTGATTTCTTCTATACCGATAAGGGCGAGATTTTCCTAAATGAGCTCAATACCATGCCAGGTTTTACCCAGTGGTCTATGTATCCACTGCTTTGGGACAATATGGGGTTCAGCTACCCAGAACTAATCGAGCATTTGGTTGACCTTGCTAAGGAAAGCTTTGACAAGCGCGAAGCGCATTTGCTATAAAAATGAAAGAAGGGGTAGAAGTCAGAACGATCACTGCATGGTGACTAGAGTTCTTGGACTTCAACCCTTTTTAAAGGAGTAGAAATGAAATTAACAATCCATGAAGTGGCCCAAGTTGTAGGAGCTAAAAATGACGTTAGTCTTTTTGCGGACGTTCAGTTAGAAAAGGCTGAGTTTGACAGTCGTTTGATTGGGACAGGTGATTTGTTTGTGCCACTTAAAGGTGCGCGTGACGGTCACGACTTTATCGAAACAGCTTTTGAAAATGGTGCAGTAGTAACCTTGTCTGAGAAAGAGGTTGCAAATCATCCCTACATTCTAGTAGACGACGTTTTGACTGCCTTTCAAACCCTTGCAGCCTACTATCTTGAAAAAACGGCAGTTGATGTCTTTGCAGTAACGGGTTCAAATGGCAAGACGACGACCAAGGATATGTTGGCGCATTTACTGTCAACAACCTACAAGACCTACAAAACGCAAGGCAATTACAATAACGAGATTGGTCTTCCCTATACGGTTCTCCATATGCCTGAGGAGACTGAAAAGTTGGTCTTGGAGATGGGGCAGGATCACTTGGGAGATATCCATCTCTTGTCTGAATTAGCTCATCCAAAAACAGCCATTGTGACCTTGGTTGGAGAGGCTCATTTGGCCTTTTTCAAAGACCGTTCGGAGATTGCTAAAGGGAAGATGCAAATTGCTGATGGTATGGCACCAGGTTCTTTGCTTTTGGCACCAGCTGACCCGATTGTAGAGGACTACTTGCCTACAGATAAAAAAGTGGTCCGTTTTGGGCCAGGAGCTGAGTTAGAAATCACGGACTTGATTGAGCGCAAGGATAGTCTGACCTTTAAGGCTAATTTTTTGGAACAAGCCCTCGATTTGCCAGTGACAGGTAAGTACAATGCCACCAATGCTATGATTGCTGCTTATGTGGCTCTACAAGAAGGAGTGCCAGAGGAGCAAATTCATCAGGCCTTCCAGAACCTAGAATTGACCCGCAATCGTACTGAGTGGAAGAAAGCAGCCAATGGAGCAGATATTCTGTCTGACGTATACAATGCCAATCCAACTGCTATGAAGTTGATTTTGGAGACATTCTCTGCCATTCCAGCCAACGAAGGAGGCAAGAAAATCGCAGTCTTGGCAGACATGAAGGAACTCGGCGACCAGTCAGTCCAACTCCATAACCAGATGATTTTAAGCCTATCGCCAGATGTGCTGGATACCGTTATTTTCTATGGAGAAGACATTGCCGAATTAAGCCAACTTGCTAGTCAAATGTTCCCAATCGGTCACGTTTTCTACTTCAAGAAAACAGCTGACGAGGACCAATTTGAAAACCTAGTCAAGCAGGTTAAGGAAAGCCTTGGAGCCAATGACCAAATTTTGCTCAAAGGATCGAACTCCATGAATCTAGCCAAGCTGGTAGAAAGTTTAGAAAATGAATGCAAGTGATTTTACCAAGTATCTGCAAAGAATGCTAGCCATTACGGATACTGGATTAACCTTTACAAAAGATCCGTTTGACCGTGAGCGCTACGAGGACTTGCGAATCCTGTTATCTGAAATGTTGAATCAGGTATCAGACCTCGATGCAGAAGAAGTTGCAGAAGTCTTGAAACCAACTTCCGCTTATGCAACTCCTCTGATGGACGTCCGTGCTTGGATTGTTGAGGATGAAAAAGTCTGTTTAGTTAGAGGAAAAGGAGAGGATAGTTGGGCTTTGCCAGGTGGTTTTGGTGAAGTCGGCTACTCTCCAACCGAAAATATTCTCAAAGAAATTGAAGAAGAAACCGGTTTTACAGCAAAAGCTGAAAGGTTACTTGCAGTTTTTGATACCAATCGTTTCCAACTACAGAGCAAACAATATGCAAAGTTTGTCTTTGAATGCCAACTTCTTGATGGACAATTTCAAGAGAATCAAGAAATTGCTGAGCTTCAATTTTTTGCCATTGACCAATTGCCAGTTTTATCTGAAAAACGCATCACCAAGGAGCAAATGGAGATTCTTTGGCAAGTTTATAAAGGACAAAGAGACCAATATGTTGATTAGTTTATGCTAGAGAAGTTGACAAATCAAAAAAGGGTATCTACAAGGTGCATTTCTGCAATACAAATGATATAATAGGTTGCGAATTTAAGACTCAAGTATTCTATGCATGGCATAGAATCAAGTTTTTTCAAAAAATTTAAAAGCTGGGGGGAGTGAATTTTTTTTACTGCCTCTAGCTAGATGAACGAGGAATAGAATATGAATTTGTGGGATAAATTATTTACCACACAGATATCAGAACCGCCCCAGTTTGAACTTCACTGGTACATTGGTTTGTTATGTTTATTGGCTCTTACTTTTTATGCTTCTTATCGTTTTCGCGACAAAGTTGCTTACCAGCGTTTTATTCAGATTCTTCAGTCTGTTCAACTGATTGTTCTGTATAGCTGGTATTGGGGGAATCTCATGCCTCTGTCAGAAAGTTTGCCCTTCTATCATTGCCGTATCGCCATGTTTGTGATGCTCTTAATTCCAGGGACATCCAAGTACAAACAGTACTTTGCCCTTTTAGGAACTTTTGGAGCAACAGCAGCACTGGCTTACCCACTCTTTGATCCCTACCCATTTCCACACGTGACCATTTTGTCCTTCATTATCGGACATGTTGCCCTTTTAGGAAATGCGCTCCTATACTTGTTTAGAAACTATCAACCTTCCCTTCTCGATTTGAAGAATGTGGTGGTGATTACCTTCGCCTTAAATGGCTTGATATGGGTTGTCAACTTAGTTGTAGGTGGAGATTATGGATTTTTAAACAAACCACCACTTGTTGGAAGCTTCGGCCAGCCCTTAAATTATTTCATTGTTTCGACTGTTATCGTGATAGCAATTCGCTTAACAGGGAAATTAGTAGAAAATTTTTTACAACAAAAATCGGAAGAATTTATTCAAGAGAAGATCTAAAATGATCTTCTCTTTTTTTGGTTTTTAAGAAACAAAAAGGAAATTGTGAACGTTAACTTCAAGAAATCTCTTAGAAGAAGAATTTTTCTAGAATTTTCTCAAAAAACATGCAGGAATTTTATCAAAAACTAAGCACAATAAGATTTTTTGTGTTATAATATTCTTTGAATAGCTATGCCCAAACATAGTTATTAAATAGAAGTGAGAAACTTGGAAGACAGAGAGGATGCGATGTAATGACTAGAGATGGTTTTTTTACAGGCTTAGATATCGGAACTAGCTCGATTAAAGTGCTAGTAGCTGAGCATAGAGATGGCGAAGTAAATGTAATTGGTGTTAGTAATGCCAAAAGTAAAGGTGTAAAAGACGGAATTATTGTTGATATTGAAGCAGCTGCTTCAGCAATCAAATCTGCAATCACACAGGCAGAAGAGAAAGCGGGTATTTCTATTAAGTCTGTTAACGTTGGCCTTCCAGCAAACCTCTTGCAGGTTGAACCAACACAAGGAATGATTCCTGTAACTTCAGATACCAAAGAAATCACAGATCAAGATGTTGAAAATGTTGTCAAATCAGCTTTGACAAAGAGCATGACTCCTGACCGTGAAGTGATTACCTTTATTCCAGAAGAATTCATTGTGGATGGTTTCCAAGGAATTCGTGACCCTCGTGGTATGATGGGTGTCCGCTTGGAAATGCGTGGTCTGCTTTACACAGGTCCTCGTACAATTCTACACAATCTTCGCAAGACGGTTGAGCGTGTAGGTATTCATGTTGATAACGTGATTATTTCACCTTTAGCAATCGTGAACTCCGTTCTCAATGAAGGCGAACGCGAATTTGGTGCGACTGTCATTGACATGGGTGGAGGTCAGACTACTGTAGCGACTATCCGTAACCAAGAATTGCAGTTCACTAACATCTACCAAGAAGGTGGAGATTACGTTACAAAAGACATTTCTAAAGTCTTGAAAACATCTCAAAAAATTGCTGAAAGTTTGAAATTAAACTACGGTGAAGCTTATGTTCCACTAGCAAGTAACGAAACTTTCCAAGTTGAAGTAATCGGTGAGGTAGAACCTGTTGAAGTGACAGAAAGCTACTTGGCAGAAATTATTTCAGCACGCATCAAACATATCTTTGACCAAATCAAACAAGAGTTGGAAAGAAGACACTTGTTAGATTTGCCAGGTGGTATCGTCCTTATCGGTGGAAATGCAATTTTGCCAGGAATTGTTGAATTGGCCCAAGAAGTATTTGGTGTTCGAGTAAAACTTCACGTACCAAACCAAGTGGGAATTCGCAACCCTGCATTTGCTCATGTGATTAGTTTGTCTGAGTTTGCTGGTAAATTGACTGAAGTGAATCTTCTTGCTCAAAAAGCGGTTAAAGGAGATGAATTCCTTCGTCAAAAACCAATCAACTTTGGCATTCCAAATCAACGTTTGAATCCAATAGCGCAACCAAGTCCAACACAAGCAGCTCCAGCTGAAACTGTGACGGAAGCTCCAGTTGCTCCTAAGGAAGAATTCCAAGCAAGTTCTCAAAGTAAACCGAAGCTAACAGAACGTTTCCGTGGTTTGATCGGAAGCATGTTTGATGAATAAAAGAGGATAAGAAATTATGACATTTTCATTTGATACAGCAGCAGCTCAAGGCGCAATTATTAAAGTAATTGGTGTCGGTGGCGGTGGTGGTAATGCCATCAACCGCATGGTTGACGAAGGTGTTGCTGGTGTAGAATTTATCGCAGCCAACACTGATGTACAAGCCCTTAGCAGTACGAAAGCAGAAACAGTTATCCAACTTGGTCCTAAATTGACTCGTGGTTTGGGTGCTGGAGGTCGTCCAGAAGTTGGACGTAAGGCTGCAGAAGAAAGCGAAGAAGCTCTGACTGAAGCAATCAGCGGTGCAGACATGGTCTTCATCACTGCTGGTATGGGTGGAGGATCTGGAACAGGTGCTGCCCCAGTGATTGCACGTATTGCTAAAGATCTTGGAGCCCTTACAGTCGGTGTTGTGACTCGTCCTTTCGGTTTTGAAGGAAGCAAACGTGGTCAGTACGCTGTAGAAGGAATCAACGAACTTCGCGAGCATGTTGATACTTTGTTGATTATCTCTAATAACAACTTGCTTGAAATCGTTGATAAGAAAACGCCACTTCTTGAAGCTCTTAGCGAAGCAGATAACGTTCTTCGTCAAGGTGTTCAAGGGATCACTGACTTGATCACGAACCCAGGATTGATTAACCTTGACTTTGCTGACGTGAAAACTGTAATGGCAAATAAAGGAAATGCCCTTATGGGTATCGGTATCGGTAGTGGTGAAGAACGCGTTGTTGAAGCGGCTCGTAAAGCAATTTACTCTCCACTTCTTGAAACAACTATCGATGGTGCAGAGGATGTCATCGTCAACGTTACTGGTGGTCTTGACTTGACTTTGATTGAAGCAGAAGAAGCTTCAGAAATTGTCAACCAAGCAGCTGGCCAAGGTGTAAACATCTGGCTTGGAACATCAATTGACGAAAGCATGAAGGATGAAATCCGTGTTACAGTTGTAGCGACAGGTGTTCGTCAAGAGCGCGTGGAAAAAGTAGTTGGAGCTCGTAACAACCAACCAGTTGGACGTCCATCAACTAAAGCGCCACAAGCACACACATTTGACCGTCAATTCGACTTGGAAGAGACGGCAGAATTGCCTAAATCAAGTCCTCGTCGCTTTGAAACTAACCAAGCCTCTGCTTTTGGAGACTGGGACTTGCGTCGTGAGTCTATTGTTCGCCAAACAGATTCAGTTGTTTCACCAGTAGAACGCTTCGAAACACCAGTTTCACAAGATGAAGATGAATTGGATACACCTCCATTCTTCAAAAATCGTTAATCAATGAATTTGAAAAAAAATACTGAATTAGTTTTTCAGCAAATAGCTGATGCTAGTCAAGAAGCCAACCGTGCTCTAGATGCTGTTTCAGTAATCGCAGTGACAAAGTATGTAGATGTACAAACAGCGGAAGCCTTGCTTCCGCTTGGTGTCCGTCATATAGGTGAAAATCGAGTCGATAAATTTTTAGAAAAATATCAGGCCTTGAAAGATTACCCAGTTACTTGGCATTTAATAGGAACACTACAGAGACGGAAAGTGAAAGAAGTAATCCCATTTGTGGATTACTTTCATGCTTTAGACTCCTTAAAGTTAGCCCAGGAAATTCAAAAGAGAACAGATCATGTTGTCAAGTGTTTCTTGCAGGTCAATATTTCTGGGGAAGAAAGCAAGCATGGGTTTTCAAAAGAAGAATTGCTAGAACTTTTGCCAGAATTGGCTAAGTTAGATCAGATTGAGTATGTTGGTTTAATGACCATGGCTCCTTTTGAGGCAGACAGTGATGAATTGAAAGAAATTTTCAAGGATACGCAGGCTCTGCAAGCAGAGATTAGAGAAAAACAAATCCCTAATATGCCGATGACAGAGCTAAGCATGGGAATGAGTCGTGATTTTAAAGAAGCGATTCAGTTCGGCTCAACCTTTGTTCGAATCGGTACAGCATTTTTTAAATAGGAGAGAGCTATGTCTTTAAAAGATAGATTCGATAAATTTATAGATTATTTTACAGAAGACGGAGAAGAAACGACTAACTACCAGACTCAACAAGAGGAAACAGTTAGCCCAGCCATCTCATCTTCTAAAGAATTACCAGCACCTGCTCAGTCAGGATCAGCAAAAGACGCAAATATTACTCGTCTACATGCGCGTCAGCAAGAATTGGCAATGCAAAGCCATCGTTCAGATGAGAAAGTGACAATTGACGTTCGCTATCCAAGAAAATATGAAGATGCAACGGAAATTGTAGATTTGTTGGCTGGAAATGAAAGTATTTTGATTGATTTCCAATATATGACAGAAGTACAAGCCCGTCGTTGCCTTGATTACTTGGATGGAGCCCGTCATGTCTTGGCTGGAAACATGAAAAAAGTTGCGAGTACGATGTATCTATTGACTCCTGTCAACGTTATCGTGAATATTGAAGATATCAAACTTCCAGATGAATCACAAAGCGCTGAGTTTGGTTTTGATATTAAACGAAATAGAGCAAGATAATGATTTTCTTAATCCGTTTAATCCAAAATGCGGTTAGCATTTATTCCATCATTCTCGTTGCATTTGCTCTTCTTTCATGGTTTCCAAATGCCTATGAAAGCCAACTAGGTCGCTTAGTTATCAGACTTGCTCGCCCAGTTATTGAGCCACTTCGTAAACTCAATCTACAATTTGCTGGTCTTGACTTTACGGTTTGGGCAGCGCTAATTCTGATTCAGTTTGTTGGAAATCTCTTAACACGACTAGTCCTATTACTATGACAGTAAATCGAGCCATTTATCAGCATTTTTCCCAAGATGATATTCCCTTTATTGATAAGGGTTTAGAGTGGATCAAGCGGGTAGAAGATACCTATGCGCCGGTACTTACTCCTTTTATCAATCCCCATCAGGAACAGATCTTGAGGGTGCTAGCTGGGACATATGGACTGGGTTGCCAAAGTAGTGGTGATGTTCTTCCGACAGAGTCGGTTCGAGTTCTTCTCTATCCAGATTACTTTGAACCGGAGATATCAGACTTTGAAATGGCCTTGTTGGAAATTTGCTATCCGAGTAAGTTTGAACAACTGAGTCATGGAAAAATATTGGGAACAATTATCAACCAACTAGGAATTGACCGTAAATTATTTGGTGATATCTTGGTAGATGAAAAGAGAGCACAGATTTTTGTCAATCGTGATTTCATTCCTCTTTTTCAGGATGGAATAAGAAAGATTGGCAGACTTCCTGTATCGCTGGAGGAACGTCCTTTTACCGATAGGATTTTGTCTAAAATTGATTATAGAGAACGAGAAATTTTAGTTTCGAGTTTTCGATTGGATGCCCTCTTATCAAGTGCCTTGAAATTATCTAGAAACCAAGCTAGTCAACTGATAGAGAAAAAATCTGTCCAGGTAAACTATCATCTGGTTGAAAAAAGTGATTACCAGATTGCAGTTGGAGATTTGATCAGTGTGAGAAAGTTTGGTCGTCTAAAAATTGTCAAAGACAATGGTCAGACCAAAAAGGATAAGAAAAAACTAACAGTCCGGCTACTTTTAAGCAAGTGAGAAAAAATATGTCGATTACACCACAAGAAATAAGTGATAAAGCTTTCTCAAGAACATTCAGAGGCTACAATCAGGAAGAAGTTGACCTCTTTCTAGATAAGATTTACTTTGAATTAGAGGAGATGATTCGATACAAAGATGAAACTGAACTCTATATCAAAAAACTAGAAGAACGTCTTTCCTATTATACGAATGATATTCCTAAGAGAACAGTAACAAGCGAGCAAGAACCAGAAGCAATTAATGATTCTATTTTTTATTAAGTAAGTGAGGAAAAGTATGCCAATTACATCGTTAGAAATTAAAGATAAAACCTTTGGTACAAGATTTAGAGGTTTTGACCCAGAAGAAGTAGATGAATTTCTGGATATCGTTGTTCGTGACTATGAAGACTTGGTTCGTAGCAATCACGATAAAGAGACACACATCAAGAGTTTGGAAGAACGTTTGTCTTACTTTGATGAGATGAAGGATTCCTTGAGTCAGTCAGTTTTGATTGCCCAAGATACAGCTGAGCGTGTTAAACAAGCTGCTCAAGAACGTTCAAACAATATTATTCAACAAGCTGAACAAGATGCTCAGCGTTTGCTTGAAGAAGCGAAATACAAGGCAAATGAAATTCTCCGTCAGGCTACAGATAATGCGAAGAGAGTGGCTGTTGAGACAGAAGAGTTGAAGAACAAGAGCCGTGTATTCCATCAACGCCTCAAGTCTACGATTGAAAGTCAATTGGCTATTGTCGAGTCATCTGATTGGGAAGATATTCTTCGCCCAACAGCTACTTACCTTCAGACAAGTGATGAAGCCTTCAAAGAAGTGGTGGGTGAAGTTCTTGGTGAAACTGTATCTTTACAACCAGAGGAAGAGCCTATTGATATGACTCGTCAATTCACACCAGAAGAGGTTGCTGAATTGCAAGCTCGTATCGAGGCTGGTAACAAAGAATTAGCTGAGTTTGAAGCTCAACAAAATCAACAGACAGAAGAAAGTGACCAGCATGAAGAGTCAGTTGAAGTAGAAGCTACTGCGGCAACTGAGAACGATGCAAATAAAGAATCTGTTCTTATCCTATAAAAAATGTGAGAACAAGATCCAACCAACTATATTTTCAGCGAGCGGGAGATGGTGAGAGTCCTGCAATCCCTAGTGGTTAGATTATCCTCTCAATGAATTCAGTCCGAAAACAGTAAGACTGGACGTCCCCCACGTTACGGGAAAAGAGGAAAAGAGACCCTGTCTTTTTTCGAACAAAGGTGGTACCACGATTTTCGTCCTTTTTGCGAATCGTGGTTTTTATTTTGTCATTTTAAATTAAAGGAGTAACAATGAAACTTAAAGAAACCCTCAATTTAGGGAAAACAGACTTTCCTATGCGTGCTGGTCTTCCAACTAAAGAACCAGTTTGGCAAAAAGAATGGGAAGAAGCAAAACTTTACCAACGTCGTCAAGAATTGAACCAAGGAAAACCGCATTTCACCTTGCATGATGGACCTCCGTATGCAAACGGAAATATTCACGTTGGACATGCCATGAACAAGATTTCTAAAGATATTATTGTTCGTTCTAAGTCTATGTCTGGATTTTATGCTCCTTATATCCCAGGGTGGGATACACATGGTCTGCCAATCGAGCAAGTCTTGGCAAAACAAGGTGTCAAACGTAAAGAAATGGACTTGGTTGAGTACTTGAAACTTTGCCGTGATTACGCTCTTTCTCAAGTAGATAAACAACGTGAAGACTTTAAACGTTTGGGTGTTTCTGGTGACTGGGAAAATCCTTATGTGACTTTGACTCCGGACTATGAAGCGGCTCAGATCCGTGTCTTCGGAGAAATGGCTAAGAAAGGCTACATCTACCGTGGTGCCAAGCCAGTTTACTGGTCATGGTCTTCTGAGTCAGCCCTTGCGGAAGCGGAAATTGAATACCATGACTTGCTTTCAACTTCCCTTTACTATGCTAACCGCGTTAAAGACGGAAAAGGGGTACTGGACACAGATACTTACATCGTCGTATGGACAACAACTCCGTTTACCATTACTGCCTCTCGCGGTTTGACAGTTGGAGCAGATATTGATTACGTAGTCGTACAACCAGCTGGTGAATCTCGTAAGTTTGTGGTTGCTTCAGAATTATTGAACAGTTTGTCTGAGAAATTTGGCTGGGCGGATGTGCAAGTCTTGGCGACCTACCGTGGTCAAGAATTGAATCACATCGTAACAGTCCACCCATGGGATACGGCTGTAGATGAGTTGGTAATCCTTGGTGACCATGTTACGACTGACTCTGGTACAGGTATCGTCCATACAGCCCCTGGTTTTGGTGAGGACGACTACAATGTCGGTGTTGCCAACGGCCTTGAAGTTGCTGTAACAGTTAACGAACGCGGTATTATGATGGAAAATGCTGGTCCTGAATTTGCGGGTCAGTTCTATGACAAGGTTGTGCCGACTGTTATCGAAAAACTGGGTGATTTACTCCTTGCTCAGGAAGAAATTTCTCACTCATATCCATTTGACTGGCGTACGAAAAAACCTATCATCTGGCGTGCAGTACCACAGTGGTTTGCTTCTGTATCTAAATTCCGCCAAGAAATCTTGGATGAAATTGAAAAAGTGAAATTCCACTCAGAATGGGGTAAAGTTCGTCTTTACAACATGATTCGTGACCGTGGTGACTGGGTAATCTCTCGTCAACGTGCTTGGGGAGTTCCCCTTCCTATCTTCTATGCTGAAGACGGAACGCCAATCATGACAGCTGAGACTATTGAACATGTAGCTCAACTCTTTGAGGAACACGGTTCTATCATCTGGTGGGAACGTGATGCTAAGGACCTCTTGCCAGAAGGATTTACTCATCCAGGTTCACCAAATGGCGAGTTCAAAAAAGAAACAGATATCATGGACGTATGGTTTGACTCAGGTTCATCATGGAATGGAGTGGTGGTCAACCGTCCAGAACTTAAATACCCAGCAGATCTATACCTTGAAGGTTCTGACCAGTACCGTGGTTGGTTCAACTCATCACTTATCACATCTGTTGCTAACCATGGCGTTGCTCCTTACAAACAAATCTTGTCACAAGGATTTGCCCTTGATGGTAAAGGTGAGAAGATGTCTAAATCTCTTGGAAATACCATTGCTCCAAGTGATGTTGAAAAACAATTTGGTGCGGAAATTTTGCGTCTCTGGGTAACAAGCGTGGACTCAAGCAACGACGTGCGTATCTCTATGGATATCTTGAGCCAAGTCTCTGAAACTTACCGTAAGATCCGTAACACTCTTCGCTTCTTGATTGCCAATACATCTGACTTTAACCGAGCTCAAGACGCAGTGGCTTACGATGAGCTTCGCTCAGTTGATAAGTACATGACCATCCGCTTTAACCAGCTTGTCAAGACTATTCGTGATGCTTACGCTGACTTTGAATTCTTGACAATCTACAAGGCCTTGGTGAACTTTATCAACGTTGACTTGTCAGCCTTCTACCTTGACTTCGCTAAAGACGTTGTCTATATCGAAGGTGCCAAATCACTCGAACGTCGTCAAATGCAGACAGTCTTCTATGACGTACTTGTTAAAATCACCAAACTCTTGACACCAATCCTTCCTCACACAGCAGAGGAAATCTGGTCATATCTTGAGTTTGAAGCTGAAGAATTTGTTCAATTGTCTGAATTACCAGAAGCTGAAACTTTTGCCAACCAAGAAGAAATCCTGGATACATGGGCAGCCTTCATGGACTTCCGCGGACAAGCTCAAAAAGCCTTGGAAGAAGCACGTAATGCAAAAGTAATCGGAAAATCGCTTGAAGCACACTTGACAGTTTATCCAAACGAAGTGGTGAAAACTCTTCTTGGAGCAGTAAACAGCAATGAAGCTCAACTTCTAATCGTGTCTGAATTGACCATCGCAGAAGGTGTAGCTCCAGAGAGTGCAGTTAGCTTTGAGGATGTAGCTTTCACAGTTGAACGCGCTACAGGTGAAGTATGTGACCGCTGCCGTCGTATCGACCCAACAACAGCAGAACGCAGCTACCATGCAGTCATCTGTGATCACTGTGCAAGCATCGTAGAAGAAAACTTTGCGGATGCAGTTGCAGAAGGATTTGAAGCGAAATAATCAGATTAAAAATATGTCTTCTCATAGTTTAAGATGAGAGGAAAGGTAAAAGAGAGAAAGTCATTTCTCTCTTTTTTTGCTGGTAAAAGCTTAGGATAAAGATGTAGAAATTCAACATTTGTAGGAAAAGTTTTAAGTTGATTTTCTGAGATTTTTTAAAATAGGAGTCGTGTTTTGGTACTTTTCAAAAGCATGTGTTGCTTCTAAAAATCGCGACAAATAATTTGAATAATCAAGTGAAATCAGGTAGAATAGAAAGAATTGAATAATATATTGAAGAGGAAATTTTGAGAATGAAACATCAGTTTTATGGAGAAAAACGACAGCGTTTCTCTTTCCGAAAGTTGTCCGTTGGGCTCGTTTCGGCGACTATTGGAAGCTTCTTTTTGAATGGGCAAATGGCTGGGGGCTTGACTTCTGTGAAAGCATCAGAAATTCAAAGTCAGCAGTCTGCTCAGGTTAAATACCACTACGTAGTGGAGTCTGAATTGACGGAGGTAGAGAAGAGTGCCTTGATTAGGGAGATTCCAAAGTATGTTGAGGATGCTTCAGAGACCTATTACTTAGTTTATCGTCCGACTACTCATGTGGATTCGTCTGGAGTACTGCCTAAGACAGGTCACTCCGGCCTTTGGGAATCAACTTTTACAGCGATGGGTCTTGCATTACTAGTGCTTGTAGTTGTTAGAGGCAGAAATGGGAAGAGGTATTTATCTTCGCTCTTGTTGGTAACTGGAATGGGATCCATGCTGCTATCTCCAACAGTCTTAGCAGTGACGAATATCGAGCTCGCTGCATATAATCAAAGTCTTAACTTGGGTCTTGGAGATGCACTGCCAGCGCCATTGAAAATTGACGGTTACGACTATATCGGTTATCTAAAGAATGAAGAACAAAATGATAGTCATTTAGCTCATTCTGCTCTGAAGGAAAATCCGACACTTGACTGGGAGAAAGAGAAGGGAAGTGAACTTAAACCGAGTGAAACAAATCTTGATATGAAAGAGATTGTTTCAGATAAGGGGGATGCTTTAACTGAGGAAGAAAGAGAAGCTATAGCTGCTAAGGAGATTGAATTCACACGCTCAACTCCTATTTATGACTTACCAGAACTAAAAATTAGTGAGCAAAAGTCAGTCCAAGAACTTCCTTATCAGACAAAATACCAATATTCAGATGAATTGGCTCAAGGTCAATCAAAAGTTATACAATCAGGTGTTCGAGGTCAACGTACAGTTGTGACTCGTCATTATCGTAAGGGTCAAGAAATCGTGAAAAGCGAAATGATTTCTGATCAAGTGACACTTGAACCTGTTTCTGAAATTATTTTAGTTGGAACAGCTCCAGCTAACTCGATACAAAAAGAAACTCCAGTTCACGAAGTTCCAGAATTGGCAGAATATGGCACAACTCCTGAGACAGCGCCAGTTCACGAAGTTCCAGAACTGACGGAATACGGTACAACTCCTGAAATAGCGCCAGTTCACGAAGTTCCAGAATTGACAGAATATGGCACCAGTCCAGAAACAGCGCCAGTTCACGAAGTTTCAGAATTGGCAGAGTATGGCACTAGTCCCGAGACATCTCCAGTTCAAGAGATTCCAGAACTAACGGAATATAGGACAAATCCTGATACAGCACCAGTTCACGAAGTTCCAGAATTGGCAGAGTATGGCACTAGTCCCGAGACATCTCCAGTTCAAGAGATTCCAGAACTAACGGAATATGGGACAAATCCTGATACAGCGCCAGTTCACGAAGTTCCAGAATTAGCAGAGTATGGCACAAGTCCTGAAACATCTCCAGTTCACGAAGTTCCAGAATTGACAGAATATGGCACCAGTTCTGATACGCCTCCAGTTCAAGAGATTCCAGAACTGACGGAATATGGCACAAGTTCTGATACGCCTCCAGTTCAAGAGATTCCAGAACTAACGGAATATGGGACAAATCCTGATACAGCTCCTATTCATGAGAATTCTGAGTTGGAATTGACTACAAATGATGAGGTTAGAATAGAAAAGATTGATTTTTCTATTGACGAGCAATATACAGATGAGATTCCAGAGGGTAGTCGCCAGATTGCAACACCAGGTGTTGAGGGAGAGCGCACGATCAAGACTCGCGTCTACAGTTCTAACGGTCAAGTTGTTGACCGTCAAGAATTGTCTAATGAGGAAACCTTGGCTCCGGTAACACAAATTGTCAAAGTCGGCACAGCTAAGCCAACTATGGTACCAAGCGATGCGCCAAAAGCAGAGGCTTTACCAGAGTATCCGCTAACTTATACCGACGAAACTCGGGTTGAGAAAATCAACTTTAGCATTCGTGAAGAAGAAACCGATGAGCTTGTTCGAGATGCTCGTCAAATCACAACTCCGGGTGCTGAGGGTGAGCGTACGATTAAGACTCGAGTCTACAGTTCCAATGGTCAGGAAATCGACCGCCAAGAGTTGTCCAACGAGGAAACTCTAGCTCCTGTAACACAAATTGTCAAAGTTGGAACGGCTAAGCCAACTATGGTACCGAATGAAGCACCGAAAGCAGACGCTTTGCCGGAATATCCACTGACTTATACCGATGAAACGCGCGTTGAAAAAATCAACTTTAGCATTCGTGAAGAAGAAACGGATGAGCTTGTTCGAGATGCTCGTCAGATTGCAACTCCGGGTGTCCAAGGTGAACGCACGATTAAGACTCGTGTATACAGTTCCAATGGTCAGGAAATCGACCGTCAAGAGTTGTCCAATGAGGAAACCCTCGCTCCAGTAACGCAAATTGTCAAAGTCGGCACGGCTAAACCAACTATGGTACCGAATGAAGCACCGAAAGCAGACGTTTTACCAGAGTATCCGCTAACTTATACCGATGAAACTCGTGTAGAGAAAATAGCCTTCAACGTAGAGGAGCAATATACGGATGAGCTTGTTCGAGATGCTCGTCAAATCGCAACTCCGGGAGTCCAAGGTGAACGAACTATCAAGACTCGTGTCTACAGCTCTAACGGTCAAGAGGTTGACCGTCAAGAGTTATCTAATGAAGAAACCTTGGCTCCGGTAACGCAAATCGTCAAAGTCGGCACAGCTAAACCGCATATGGTACCGAACGATGCGCCGAAAGCAGATGCTTTAGAGGAGTTCGATTTAATTTCACTGCATAATCTCTTGGCAGAAGTGGATCAGATTAAAGCTCAGGCCCGTTATTTCAATGATAGTCAGAGTCATCAAGCTAACTATGATGCTGCTTTGACGGCAGGCCAAGCGATTCTGAGCCAATCCCAAGCCAGCCAAGCAGAAGTCAACCAACTGGTGGAACAAATCAATCAAGCTAAGGCTCAATTAAGTGGACTTGAAGTTGTCAAAACGGCTCTTCAGACTGAGTACGATTTAAATCCAACGGTTAAAACCTCGGTTAAATATAAGAATGCGGATTCAGAAAAGCAGACAGCTTATACTGACGAATTGACCAAGGCAGAGGGAGTTTTGAACAATCAGACTGCTACACAAGTACAGGTCAACCAAGCTCTTGCTAGCCTGACAGCATCCAAAGAAGCTCTAAATGGAGTGCCTAAAGTCAAGCCGACTGTTTCCATTCTAAGTCTGACTGAGAATGCTGATGATAAGTCGGTGACGGTCCAATATAGATTGGAAGATCAGACCCAGTCCTTCCGTTCAGCGACTGCAGAATTGTACCAAGGAGATCAGCTAATTCGCACTCTTCCGATTACCAACTTTGCTGGCAGTTTGAAAATTGGCGACCTAGACTACTACACAGGCTACACTTTGAAAACCAAGTTGACTTATGAACTGGATAATGGCAGCTTTACTGAGTTTGAAACAGACAGTCGTAACTTTGAGCTAGAATACAAGAAGATTGCCTTCCGTGATATTGATTCTGTTGAGTTTTATCATAAAGAAAACGACCAATACAAGCGCTTTGTGTCGATGAGCTCTATGCCTACGGATCTGTCTACTTACTTCGTCAAGATCAAATCAAGCGAATCCAAGGAAATTCTCCTACCAGTTCACAGCATTTCTGAAGCAGAGAAAGATGGCAAGGCAGTCTATAAGGTTAATGTAACCCTTCCTGAACTCGTCCAAGAAAGTGAAGCGGGCTACAAGTCTGGGCACGACTTCTACATCAGTAAGGCAGTCCCAAGCCAGCAAAATGTCTACACTAGCTTTGCTGGGTTAGTAGACGCTATGAAGCGAAATATGGCAGGAAATTATGTTCTGGGAGCTGATTTGGATGCGAGTGAGGTCAACCTAGCTCCTGCGGATTATGTCTACCTCAAAGGGAACTTCACCGGCAGTCTGACGGGTAGTCAAAATGGTAAGCAATACGCGATTTACAATCTAGCCAAACCTTTATTTGAAAACCTCAAGAGTGGGTCTACCATTTCAAATATCGACTTTAAAGATGTGAATATAGAGGGTACCTATGACTCGGCTGCGTTGGCACGCAATGCGGAGAATGCGCGAATCACAGATGTTTCTGTTCAGGGGAGAGTATCGGTAGTAGGCAACGCCTCTAACGTAGCGGGTCTAGTAGTTAATGGAACCAATACGAAAATTACAAATAGTTCCTTTACGGGGACTATCCTATCTAACAGTCAACACATCAAAGCTTATAATGTAGGTGGTTTGGTTGCAAACCTTAAAGGAGGAGAATCTCTTCTTAGCCAAAGTAAAGCAGATGTAACGATTATTAGTGGTGCACGATCAAATGAACAACGTATCGGTGGTTTGGTTGGACGTTTAGAAAATAATGCTCGAATTACCAAATCGTATGTGACAGGAAAATTATATAATGCAACCATTAACGGTCAAATCGGTGGAGTAGTCGGCTCGAACTACTTTAATGGTTTAGTTGATAATGTGATTAGTAATGTTAGCGGTACAAATGTTTACAGTATTTCTGGAGATCAGGGCTACAAAAACGACCGTATTACGCAAGCATATAAAGTTGCCAAGAGTGAAACCTTGAAAAACGATCAGTTTGTTACTTCCACCATTACTCAAGAAGAAATGGAAGAAAAACTGACTGCTATGGACATAACAACTAGCCTAGATGACACGAATCTAAATATGCGTTTTGTCGACTATGGTGAAGTAAACAATGCTCAATTTGACCGTGGATATTCTTATGCAAATATGGAGAAACTGCTTCCTTTCTACAATAAAGAAACCATTGTTTCGTTTGCGAACAAGATTCCGAAAGAGCATAAGTTGAATAAGGAGTACCTACTGGATGTTGTTCCGATGAAGGGTGACCAGATTATCACTGATATCCATAGCAATAAAACAGCAATCAATCGTTTGATGCTTCACTACATGGACAATACCATTGACTATCTAGAAATATCTTATCAGGGAGATTTCGTCAACCAAGGTATTGCTGAGTATAGAATGAAGGGATTAGACCTTCTTTATACTCCAGAAGCCTTCGTATCAGATTATACTAGCATTCTAAATCAAGTGTTGCCAGAGCTGAACAAGGTCGTTCTTGATTCGCCAGCTATGCGCACAGTTCTCGGAGTAGCAGCAGACACTTCTTTAGATGAACTATACTTAGACACTGCATTTACGCAAGTGAAAAGCAAGCTATCAGGTGAGCTTCGCAAAGTGCTAGCTATGGATAAGGCTATCAATACTGAAGGTGAAGTAGTTAAGGATTATCTTGTTAAGAAGATTCTTGCTGATAAAGAAGCTTTCCTATTGGGTCTGACTTACCTTAACCGTTGGTACAATATCAACTATGATACCTTTAATGTTAAGGACTTGTCGGCTTACAAGATGGATTTCTACGGTAAGAATGACGTTTCGGTTCTTGATACAATCATTGCTTTAGGAAAATCAGGACTTGAGAATCTCAAGGCTAAGAACAACTATACAGCGTATGATAATTCGCTCTCTGAAGCAACTGGTAAACGAGGGCTCTTCAATTATCTTGAAGGCTATCGTCAGCTCTTCCTTCCATACAAGACCAATAATGAATGGCTCAAGACCAATACAAAAGCCTACATCGTTGAGGCTAAGTCGGATGTGGCAGAGGCTAGACAGCTTCAGGACGCAGCCGAGGGCAAGAGCAAGTACTCTGTCGGTGTTTATGACAAGATTACTGCAGATAATTGGGAACACAAGGGCATGCTCCTGCCACTCTTGACCATGACGGAGAAGGGTGTCTATGCTATCTCTAATATGTCTACTCTCTCTATGGGGGCTTATGATCGCTACCGCCTGGATGCCAATAACAGAGTGCGCACAGACGCAGAACTAGTTGAATATGTCGAAGACAGAGTGAGAAAAACAGCTGAATACCAGCGCGACCACTATGATTTCTGGTATAAGATTCTGAGTCCAGAAAGCAAGGACAAGCTCTTCCGTTCGGTTCTGGTTTATGATGGATTCTCATTGGTTGACAAGAATGGTCAAAGATATTGGGCTCCAGCTAATGACAAAAAATCACAGGCTATGCAGGAATTCTTTGGACCAGCTGGCAAGTGGTATCCAAGCAAGGGCTATAATGCCTATGCTACGGGTAGTGTAACTCACTTTGATGCTGCTAAATTGTTGGAAGACTATGGTAACTCAGTCTACACGCATGAGATGACCCATAACTCTGACGGTGCTATTTACTTTGAAGGTTATGGTCGTCGTGAGGGCTTGGGTGCGGAACTCTATGCTCGTGGACTCTTGCAGTCTTCACCGAGCGCAGATGAACCAACCATTACGCTCAATACTCTCTTCAAGGTGTACAAGGATTCTAAGACACGTATGCATACCTATAATTTCAAGGAACGTGTTCAAAATGCAGCAGACCTGCAACACTATGTCCATGGTATGTTTGACATGACCTACACCTTGGACTATCTAGAAGGTACTTCTATGTTGAAGCAGAGCGATGCTGCCAAGTTACAGTGGTTCAGGAAGATGGAGAATTACTATATTACAGATAAGTATGGTAAGGAGACTCACGCTGGTAACCAGACGCGAAGCTTCACAGCTGAGGAAATCAAGCAGCTGAAGACCTTTGACTCCCTGATTGAAAATGATGTGATCACTCGTCGGGAGAACAAGGAAAGTGGGAAATATGGTCGAAATGGCTACCTCAGCCTCAGCCTTTTCTCACCAATTTACTCAGCCTTGAGCAATCCAAATGGAGCGCCAGGTGACGTCATGTTCCGTCGCACAGCCTATGAATTACTGGCAGCCAAGGGCTATCATGACGGATTTGTCCCTTATGTTTCTGGTCAGTACTCTCAGGAAGCCTTTGATGAAGGGAAGAAAACGTGGGACGGATGGTCTGGAAGAGATGTCGGTCTCGTGACAGACCAGAAAGTCTTGGAAAATGTATTTAAGGGTGAATACACCTCTTGGGCAGCCTTCAAGAAGGCCATGTATAAGGAGCGGATTGATCAGCTGACCAAGCTGAAGCCAATCACCATTGAGTACGAGCTTAAAAATCCAAACAGTACCAAGAAAGTAACCATTCGTTCTTATGCAGAGATGCAGCAGTTGATGGACGCAGCCGTGGCAGAGGATGTACGCAACATTACCAATGCTACTAGCCGTGTCGAAGCTAGCTGGGTTAACCTGCTCAAGAAGAAGATTTACAACGCTTATCTTCGTGAGACAGACGACTTCAGACAGTCCATCTTTGAAAGATAGATACGAAAAAAGAAGATCCAAGTGATCTTCTTTTTTAGGGGAACGGCTTGCTTAGTACAAAAACGAATGAACCTACAAATAAATTGATACATGATATATTTCTTGCTCGAAATGTCTGTTTAGAAATTTGAAATCATTCACCATCTAGTATACTCGTTTTGAAATTCCTTTTGTTTTTCATGAAAATATGATAAAATGATAGCTGTAAAAATTTTTTTAAGGAGATTCGGATGAAAACAAATACACTTGCTCGCGTGAATGCGATTTTTGGTCTTATTTCAGGTATTGTCTTGCTGTTGGCTCCAGTTGTTATGTTTATGATAGCTGTCGGTGCTGCTGCGGCAACGGAGGACTCAGATGCAACAGTTGGGCTATTGACGATTTTTTCAATTATTTTATCATTGGTGAAAATTGCAATCTTGGTTTTAGGAATTGTGGCTATTGTTTATTACAAGGATGATGAGCGTGTGACTCCTGCACCGTCTGTCTTGTTTATCGTAGGTGGTGCTGTTGGATTAATCCCATTCTTGGGCTGGGTAGGAGGAATTCTGACAATCATTGGTGGCTCCCTCTACTTTGGACTTTTGAAAAAGTTCGAGATTCAAGAATAATAACTTTTTGTTAGTATTATTTTCAAATAAGAGAAGGCGGCTAGCCTTCTTTTTTCTTCCAAAGTAAGGGATAAATCTGACAGGATAAATAAACTTTCAAATTCGTACAATCTAAAGCATTTATTTGGGACAAGGACCTTTTTTTATAGTATAATGATGAATGTAAATTACCTATATCAAAATATAATGCTAGTTATTTTCTTGATAGAAGGTAAAAGTTGAGAGGATTTAGAATGAAAAAGATTTTTGGAGAGAAGCAGCATCGTTTCTCCTTACGAAAATTAGCAATTGGACTTGTGTCAGCTTCGATTTCAAGCCTATTTTTTGTGTCCATTGCGAGCAGTGGGACCGTATTTGCTCAAGAAAATGTAGCTGTTCACTACAAATATGTGACGGATACGGAGCTGAGTGGGCAAGAAAAAGACTTGATTGTCAAGGATATTCCTAAAATTGCGGAAGATAGTGAGAGCACCTATTATCTAGTCTACCGTATGGATGAGAAAGCCCAGCTGGGTCAGTTGCCCAATACAGGTGGGCAGAATAGCCTTACTAGTGTTTTAACTGGTGGAGTCCTGGCTTCGATTGGCCTTCTTATTTTTGTTGTATCCAAAAAGAAAGGCAAGAAGAAAGCCCTCTTGAATGTGATTTTGGTAACAGGGATGGGCAGCGGTTTGGCTTCTTCAGTTAAGGCTATCGAAAATCAACTTTTGCTCCAGTACAATCAGGAATACAAATTATCCCAAGGAGATAGTCTGCCTTTGCCACGTGCCTTATCGGGTTATACCTACCTAGGCTATATTAAGCAAGACAAAGAGATTAATCAGCAAGAAACTGCTGCTAGGGATCAGAAACTTGACTATACGGTTCACCCTCATTTCCAGACCAATGAGGGTGGACAAAGGGCAGGAGATGAGCAGAAAGCTCCATCTCCTACACTCCCTACTGAAAATCAAACCCCTTCTCAAGATTCATCCAATCAAAAGCCGTCTAGCCTTGCTAGTGTAGATCCTCAGGACGAAGTCTTGGCTGGTCGCGTGAATAAACCAGAGCTCCTATACAAAGACCAAGAGATTGTAACCAAACTAGATGTTTCAGAAGTGGTTCAAGAAAATCCAGAACTAACAGAGGGAACCATTCGTGTCAAACAAGAAGGTCATGCTGGGAAAAAGGTCGAACTCGTTCGCATTTTCACTGTTGAAAACCAAGAAATTTCTAGGGAAGTTCTCTCAACTAAAGTAGAAGAAGCCTTGCCACGTATAGTAGAGAAAGGGACTAAGAAGGCAGTAGCTGCAAGTGAAGCACCTCAGTCTGCAAAAAAGGGAGAGCCTGAGACGCAGGCTCCATTACCAGAATATAAAGGAGAACAAGCGGGAGCGCTTGTAGCCCCAGAGACAGCTGAAAAACCAGAATATACAGGAACCCAAGCAGGAGCAGTCGTTAAACCCGAGCAAGTCGCTCCACTACCTGAGTATCAGGGAATTCAAGCTGGTGCCATCGTTGAGCCGGAAAAAGTTGAGCCAGAGGTTGGGGGCGTCCAGTCAGGGGCTTTGGTGGAACCAGCAACAACTGACAAACCAGTCTATACAGGCGAGCAGTCTGGAGCAATCGTAGAGCCTGAACAGGTACCACCAACACCAGAGTACACAGGAACTCAAGCGGGGGCGGTTGTAGCCCCAGAGACAACTGAAACACCAGAATATACAGGCACCCAAGCAGGAGCCATTGTGGAACCAGAGACCCAGTCTTCCCTACCGGAATATACAGGAACTCAAGCAGGAGCCATCGTTGAACCGGAACAAATTGCTCCTCTTCCAGAATATACTGGTAATACCGAGCAAGTAAAACCGGAAACTCCGACAGAAAAACCAAAAGAAAAAGATCCAGAAAAGACGCTTGAGTTAAGAAATGTTTCGGATCTGGAGTTGTATAGTCAGACCAATGGTACTTACAAACAACACGTTTCTTTAGATGGTGTTCCAAGTAATCCAGACACTTACTTTGTCAAGGTTAAATCATCGTCGTTTAAAGATGTCTATCTACCAGTTTCTTCAATAACGGCTGAAACGAAAGCTGGTCAGACAGTTTATAAAATTACAGCCAAGGCCGAGAAACTCCAGCAAGAGCTAGAAAATAAATACGCTGACAATTTCACCTTCTACCTAGCTAAGAAGGCTAGAGAGGAAACGACAACCTTTACTTCCTTTAGCAATCTGGTCAATGCTATCAAGCAGAATCTCTCTGGAACCTATCATTTAGCAGCTAGCTTGAACGCCAACGAAGTGGAGCTAGGACCTGATGAAAGATCCTATATCAAGGGCACCTTTACTGGTCAGTTGATCGGTGAAAAAGATGGCAAGCAGTTTGCTATTTATAATTTGAAAAAGCCACTGTTTGAAACCTTGAGTGGTGCCACAGTAGAAAAATTGAGTCTGAAAAATGTCTCCATTTCAGGGAAAGATGATATTGGTTCACTGGCATATAAAACCCAGAATAACACAAAGATTCAGCAAGTTCATGTCGATGGTGTTCTTGCTGGTGAACGTGGTATCGGTGGTTTGCTGGCTAAGGCGGACCAATCAAGTATCACAGAGAGCAGTTTCAAGGGAAGAATTATCAACACTTATGAAACGACTGCTGCCTACAATATCGGTGGTTTGGTCGGTCATTTGACAGGAAACAGGGCTTTGCTGACGAAGTCAAAAGCGACAGTAGCCATTTCATCTAACACAAATACTTCAGATCAGACTGTGGGTGGTCTTGCAGGTCTAGTAAATCAGGATGCACAAATCCAAGATAGTTATGCTGAGGGTGATATTAACAATGTCAAGCACTTTGGTAGAGTCGCTGGAGTGGCAGGCAATTTGTGGGATCGAACTTCTGGTGATGTAAGGCATGCTGGAAGTTTGACCAATGTCCTCAGCGATGTCAATGTAACCAATGGAAATGCCATTACCGGTTACCACTACAATGGAATGAAGGTGAAGGACACATTCAGCAGTAAGGCCAACAGAGTCTACAATGTCACCTTGGTCAAGGATGAGGTCGTCAGCAAGGAATCCTTTGAAGAAAGAGGAACCATGCTAGATGCTTCTCAAATTGCAAGCAAGAAAGCAGCCATCAATCCTCTCACTCTACCAACAGTGGAACCCCTCTCAACAAGTAGCAAGAAAGACAGTGATTTTTCTAAGGTAGCCCATTATCAAGCTAAGCGCGACTTGGCTTATAAAAACATTGAAAAATTGCTACCTTTCTACAACAAGGCAACCATCGTCAAATATGGAAACTTGGTCAATGAGAACAGTCTTTTATATCAAAAAGAACTCTTGTCAGCAGTTATGATGAAGGATAACCAAGTCATCACAGATATTGTTTCAAACAAACAGACTGCAAACAAACTTTTGCTTCACTACAAGGACCATTCATCTGAGAAGCTGGATCTCCAGTACCAGGCTGATTTCGCCAAATTAGCAGAATATAGTCTAGGAGATACGGGTCTTCTCTATACGCCAAACCAATTCTTGTATGACCAAAGCTCTATCATCAAACAAGTCTTACCTGACTTACAAAAGGTTGACTACCGCTCAGAAGCAATCAGAAAGACACTGGGTATTTCTCCAAAAGTCGAGCAGACTGAGCTCTACCTAGAAGATCAGTTCGCCAAAACAAAGGAACATCTGGAAGACAGTTTGAAAAAACTTTTGTCAGCAGATGCTGGACTGGCTGGTGACAACCAAGTTACTGAAGGCTATCTTGTAGATAAAATCAAGCGCAACAAAGAAGCCTTGCTACTTGGTTTGACATATCTGGAGCGTTGGTACAACTTCAGCTATGGTCAGGTAAACGTCAAAGACCTGGTTCTGTACCACCTGGACTTCTTTGGTAAGGGAAATGCTTCGCCACTAGATACTCTGATTGAGTTAGGTAAATCTGGCTTTAACAATCTTCTAGCTAAGAATAATGTCGATACTTATTCTATTAGTTTAGCCAGCCATCATGGAACGACAGATTTGTTTAGCACGCTAGAACATTACCGAAAAGTCTTTCTACCAACCACAAGCAATAATGACTGGTTTAAATCAGAGACCAAGGCTTACATCGTCGAAGAAAAATCTAATATTGAAGAAGTCAAAACTAAGCAAGGACAAGCTGGCACCAAGTATTCTATCGGTGTCTATGACCGCATTACTAGTGCCACATGGAAATACCGCAATATGGTCTTGCCGCTCCTAACCTTGCCAGAGAAATCAGTATTTGTCATCTCGACCATGTCCAGCCTAGGATTTGGAGCCTATGATCGCTACCGCAATAGTGAGCATAAAGCGGGCAAGGCTCTCAATGACTTTGTTGAAGAAAATGCGCGTGAAACAGCCAAACGCCAGCGAGATCACTACGATTATTGGTATCGCATTTTAGATGAACAATCACGTGAAAAACTCTATCGTACCATCTTGCTTTATGATGCCTATAAATTTGGTGATGACACAACCTCTGGAAAAGCTACAGTGGAGGCTAAGTTTGATAGCTCGAATCCAGCTATGAAGAACTTCTTTGGTCCAGTTGGCAATAAGGTAGTTCACAACCAGCATGGAGCCTACGCTACAGGGGATGGTGTCTACTATATGTCTTACCGTATGTTGGACAAGGATGGAGCCATTACTTATACCCATGAAATGACCCATGATTCGGATCAGGATATTTACCTTGGCGGCTATGGTCGAAGAAGTGGCTTGGGACCAGAGTTCTTCGCAAAAGGCTTATTGCAAGCCCCTGACCAACCAAGTGACGCAACCATTACCATCAATTCTATCTTGAAACACTCAACATCAGATAGTACAGAGGGATCCCGTCTGCAAGTCTTGGATCCGACAGAGAGATTCCAAAACGCAGCAGATCTTCAGAACTATGTCCATAACATGTTTGACCTTATCTACATGCTGGAATACCTCGAAGGGCAATCAATCGTTAACAAACTGAATGTTTACCAGAAAATGGCGGATCTCAGAAAAATTGAGAACAAGTATGTGAAAGATCCAGCAGATGGAAATGAGGTTTACGCCACTAACGTAGTCAAAGAATTGACAGAAGCAGAGGCCCGAAACCTGAATAGTTTTGATAGTTTGATTGACCATAACATCTTGTCAGCTCGTGAGTACCAGTCTGGTGACTATGAACGAAATGGCTACTATACGATTAAACTCTTTGCCCCAATCTATTCAGCTCTCAGCAGTGAGAAAGGCACGCCAGGGGACCTTATGGGGCGCCGGATTGCTTACGAACTTTTGGCTGCCAAAGGCTTCAAGGATGGAATGGTACCTTATATCTCTAACCAATACGAAGAAGCTGCCAAACAAAAAGGTAAAACCATCAATCTCTATGGTAAAGAACGCGGATTGGTGACAGATAATCTTGTATTGGACAAGGTGTTTGAAGGCAAGTATTCATCTTGGGCGGATTTCAAGAAAGCCATGTATGATGAACGTGTGGATCAGTTTGAAAACTTGAAACAAGTGACCTTTAAAGATCCGACAAAACCATGGCCAAGCTATGCGACCAAGACCATCAATAGTGTGACTGAATTGCAAGCCCTCATGGACCAAGCTGTGTTACAGGATGCAGTGGCTCCTCGTTGGAGTGACTATAAGCCAGAGATTGACAGTGCAGTTCATAAGTTGAAGAGAGCAATCTTTAAAGCTTATCTTGACCAAACAAACGACTTCAGAACCTCTATTTTTAAGAAATAAGGGTTGGAAAATGAAAAGGGAGGATCGACAGATCTTCTCTTTTTATGTTCGGATGTCTGAAAGCGTGTAGGCAATTTGTTTGTGACTGAGAAGGTCTTTTGTTTCTGAAGCAAATATGGTAGAATGATAGCTACGAGAGAAGGAGGTTCTTATGGAGATAACTAGGTTGGTTCGACTCAACTGGAGACTGGGTATGGTGGCAGGTATAACCTTGCTTTTGGGACCTGTCCTACGATTTTTGCTATCCTATACTGGGGCCATCATCTATAAAGATCCTTCAAAAATGCTGGTTGTCACGGTTACCTTTTCCTTGCTCCTGACATTTTTTAAGATTTTGATGATTGCATTAGGGACCTTTATGCTAATCTATTTCGAAGAAGACCAACAACTTCGAAAGCTGCCTTCTATTTTATTTATTATTGGTGGCGTGCTGGGCTTTCTTTCAGCGACCGAGTGGATAGGAGGATTTCTAATCATTAAAGGAGCTGTTTCTTTTGCTAAATTTTTGAAAGAAGTCCGTGGCCTTGTCTGATAGTTTAGTGAAACAATCCGTTTGTCTACTGACCTCAAAAAGTTAGACAAATAATTTAAGTGAAGGATTTAGTTCTGTATTGCACAGTACTTAGTGCTTTTCAAACTCTACTAGTTTTGCATCTTACTTCTGATGGAACACATGTTGTCAGTGTGATAGTATTTGAAAAAGCTAATCATGAAAATTGCAAAGAAACAATTGAAGGTCTCATTCATAATCGATACAATGATACTAATGTAACTAAGAATACTGATCGTTTAATTGATGCTTTAAATAACAAATAGTTGCAATTGTTTCTTGATTGAATATCACGAATTAATAATAACTAGATGAGAGGACACTGTTCTCTCTTTTTAATTGATTTTAACTAGCTTTTTTGTGAAAAATTGTGTAAAATAGAATAGATAAACGAGGGAAACCTCGAAAAATAAAAGGAGAATCCATCTAATGGTAAAATTGGTTTTTGCTCGCCACGGTGAGTCTGAATGGAACAAAGCTAACCTTTTCACTGGTTGGGCTGATGTTGATTTGTCTGAAAAAGGAACACAACAAGCGATTGACGCTGGTAAATTGATCAAAGAAGCTGGTATCGAATTTGACCAAGCTTACACTTCAGTATTGAAACGTGCGATCAAAACAACAAACTTGGCTCTTGAAGCGGCTGACCAATTGTGGGTTCCAGTTGAAAAATCTTGGCGCTTGAACGAACGTCACTACGGTGGTTTGACTGGTAAAAACAAAGCTGAAGCTGCTGAACAATTTGGTGATGAGCAAGTTCACATCTGGCGTCGTTCATACGATGTATTGCCTCCTGCAATGCCTCGTGATGACGAATACTCAGCACATACTGACCGTCGTTACGCTTCACTTGACGACTCAGTTATCCCAGATGCTGAAAACTTGAAAGTGACTTTGGAACGTGCCCTTCCATTCTGGGAAGACAAAATCGCTCCAGCACTTAAAGATGGTAAAAACGTATTCGTAGGAGCTCACGGTAACTCAATCCGTGCCCTTGTAAAACACATCAAACGCTTGTCAGATGACGAAATCATGGATGTGGAAATCCCTAACTTCCCACCATTGGTATTCGAATTTGACGAAAAATTGAACGTAGTTTCTGAATACTACCTTGGAAAATAATCTATAAACAGAAAGCCTAGGATTCCTAGGCTTTTTTGTATCTAAGTTTAAAAAAAGGCAATTTAGCTAATTGAAAAAGTATAAAATGAGAGGATAGAGCTTATGCTGTAGTGGGTTGTATGAATTAATCTTCTTTTGATGCGTAGCTCCAGTATTCGTAGTTATAGGTTGATAAGATTATATCCGTGATTTCTTCCGGTTCTTCTTGAGCTCCCCCTGCAATCCAAAGAGAAATAATCCCCTCAATACTTGATAAGAAGATTTCCAAAGCATATTTGTGAGGAATTTGGAAGTTTTCTGATAAGAAATGGCGAGTCGTTTCTTTTTTATTTTCATTCAGAATAATGCTACTTAGAAATTCACGAATTGCACCACGAAAGTCTATGTAATGACTTTGGGACAAGGCGTTGATAAGGCGTTCGTTCGAACGTAATATATAGAAATTTGCTAACATAACCTTTCTAGGCGATTCTCTTTCTTTTTCTAAAAAAATGTAGAGCTGGGAAATGATTTCACTTTTAAAACTGTCAATCATTTGATATTTGTCTTCATAGTGTAGATAGAAAGTCCCCCTATTAATTCCTGCCCGTTTACAGAGCTTACTAATTGATATATTTTCAAATTTATCCTCTGATAGCAGCTGAATCAAAGCTTCTTTGATGTCTTCCTTAGTAGTAGTTTTTCGTTTCTGAACCATTTTATCTTCCTTTTTATTAAATCAACACTTTGTTGATTTTTGATTATTGCTTTTTGACTTAGTCCATTATATAATATTTGTGATTTAGAATCAACATCTTGTTGATTTAAGAAAACGAGCTTTGAAAAGGAGATAAACGATATGGCTTATATTGAAATGAAACACAGCTACAAGCGTTACCAGGTTGGAGATACGGAGATTGTGGCTAATCGTGATGTGAATTTTGAAATTGAAAAAGGGGAGCTGGTTATCATACTTGGCGCTTCAGGAGCTGGAAAATCAACCATTCTCAATCTCCTAGGAGGTATGGATACCAATGATGAGGGGGAGATTTGGATTGATGGTGCCAATATTGCCAACTATAGTTCGCACCAACGAACAAACTATCGTCGTGAAGATGTAGGCTTTGTTTTTCAATTTTACAATCTGGTCTCCAATCTGACAGCCAAGGAAAATGTGGAATTGGCCTCAGAAATTGTGACAGATGCCTTGGATCCTGAGCAGGTCTTGACAGACGTAGGTCTGGCTCATCGCCTCAATAACTTTCCAGCCCAGCTTTCTGGAGGGGAGCAACAGCGAGTGTCCATTGCACGCGCTGTAGCCAAGAATCCTAAAATTCTCCTCTGTGATGAACCGACAGGTGCCTTGGATTACCAGACAGGGAAGCAAGTCTTGAAAATTCTCCAAGACATGTCTCGTCAAAAAGGAGCGACGGTGATTATCGTGACCCACAATGGCGCGCTAGCCCCTATTGCAGATCGCGTGATTCATATGCGTGATGCAACGGTTAAGAGTGTGACGATTAATGAGAATCCACAGGATATCGATATATTGGAGTATTAGAATGAAAAAAACATATCGGAAAGACCTATTTCAGTCAGTGACGACTTCAAAGGGACGCTTTGTTTCTATCTTGACCTTGATGATGCTGGGTTCTTTAGCCCTAGTAGGTCTTAAAGTAGCCAGTCCAAACATGGAACGCACGGCAGGGGATTATCTCCGTAAAGCCAATACCCTGGATCTGGCCGTAATAGCTGATTATGGCTTGGACAAAGAAGACCAAGACGAATTAAAGACCCTTCAAGGAGCAAGTGTTGAGTTTGGCTATATGGCAGACCTAACCGTTGAAAATGGTGAGGAAGCAGTTCGACTTTATTCCAAACCAGAGAGCATTTCAACCTTTCAAGTGACAGAAGGGCGACTGCCAGAAGCTGATGAGGAAATTGCCCTAGCCGACTTCTGGAAAGACCGCTATCAGATTGGGCAGACCATTACCTTTACTAAGAAAGAAGAAAAGTCCATCGTAAAATCCCAAACTTTTACAATTACTGGATTTGTTCAGTCGGGTGAGATGCTTTCTAAAGAAGATTTAGGAAGTGCTAGCAGTGGAAATGGCAACCTGACTGGCTATGGAGTGATCTTACCCAGTCAGTTTGACTCAGATGTTTATAGTATTGCGCGTGTGCGCTATGACGATTTAAAAAATCTGGATACTTTTTCATCAGACTATAAGACCAAACGAGCCCAACATCAGGAAGAGTTGCAAGACTTACTTGCTGATAATGGTCAAAAACGATTGGCAAGTATCAAATCAAATGGGCAAAAGAGCTTGGAAGAGGGCAAAGAACAGCTCCAAACTGCTGAAAGCAACCTTAAAAATGGCAAGAGTCAGTTAGAGCAGGCCGAAAGTCGCTTGAAAACGCAAGAAGAACAAGCGACCGCTTTACCAGAACCGCAAAAGAGTCAAATCGAGGGACATCTGACAAAAGCTAAGGAAGAACTGGCGACTAAAAAAGAAAAACTGGCTCAGACAGAGAGTGATCTAACTAAGGAAAAAGAGAAGCTTGAACAGCGTCAGAAAGAGCTTGATGAACTGGCAGAGCCGAAATATCACGTATACAATCGCCAAACCATGCCAGGTGGTCAAGGCTACCGCATGTACAGCAATTTATCAACAAGTATTCGTTCTATCGGAAATATTTTCCCCGTGGTGCTATATATGGTCGCTGCAATGGTGACCTTTACAACGATGACTCGCTTTGTAGATGAAGAACGCACCAATGCCGGTATTTTTAAGGCCTTGGGTTACAGGAACAGAGATATAGTTGCAAAGTTTGTCCTCTATGGTTTTCTTGCAGGAACTGTGGGAACTATTATAGGAACGCTTCTTGGACATTATCTCCTTGCAGGCGTCATTTCGGATGTTATAACAGCTGGAATGGTCGTTGGGAAAAGCCAGGAGTTTTTTTACTGCTCTTATAGCCTCCTTGCCCTAGCCTTGAGTTGGGTATCCAGTGTCTTGCCAGCTTATCTGGTGGCGCGGAGGGAATTACACGATGAAGCAGCCCAACTTTTGCTTCCCAAACCTCCCGTTAAAGGATCAAAGATTTTGCTGGAACGCCTGAGCTTTATTTGGAATCGTTTGAGCTTCACTCATAAGGTAACAGCGCGAAATATTTTCCGTTATAAGCAACGGATGTTGATGACCATTTTTGGAGTTGCGGGTTCGGTTGCTCTCCTATTTGCAGGTCTTGGTATTCAGTCTTCTGTGGGAGGAGTTGTCGAGCGTCAATTTGAACAAATCCAGCAATACCAGATGATTGTAGCGGAAAAGAGCAGTGCCAGTGAGCAAGAAAAAGCAGATCTAGAAAGTGCCTTGCAAGCTGAATCTATCTACGCTTATCAAAAGATTTACTCTAAAACCATTGACAAAGATTTCAAAGGAAAAACAGGACTTCAGACTATCACCATAATGGTCACAAGAAGAGAAGACTTCAAACCTTTTATCGCATTAGAGGAAAATAGGCGAGAGTTGCAGGTCACTGATGGAGCGGTCGTGAGTCAAAAATTAGCTCAACTAGCAGGTGTTACGATTGGAGACAAGTTGGAGCTTGATGGGAAGGAAATCAAGGTCGCGGCTATTTCTGAAAACTATGTTGGGCACTTTGTTTATCTCAACCGAGCGACATACGAACAAGTCTACGGCACCAGTCCGAAAGACAATACCTACCTAGTGAAATTAAAAGAGCCAACACCATCCAATACGGAGAAAGAAGCTGCTGTCTTTATGAAAAAAGCTGCTGTTTCTGGGGTGGTCCAAAATGCAACGGCAATCCACCTCTTTGAATCTGTAGCCAATTCTCTCAATAAAACCATGGCAATCCTTGTCCTTGTTTCTGTCTTACTAGCCATAGTCATTCTTTACAATCTCACCAATATCAATGTGGCAGAACGTATCCGCGAACTTTCCACTATCAAGGTTCTCGGTTTCCATAATAAAGAAGTGACCCTCTATATCTACCGTGAGACTATGGTGCTGTCCCTTGTGGGAATTGCTCTCGGTTTGGTAGCTGGCCACTATTTACATCAATTTTTGATACAAATGATTTCACCTGCCACCATACTTTTTTATCCACGAGTCAGCTGGGAAGTCTATGCTCTTCCAATCGTCGCAGTGACTGTAATCTTAGCCTTACTGGGCCTCTTTGTCAATCACCACTTGAGAAAGGTGGATATGCTCGAAGCCCTGAAATCAGTAGAGTAATTCAAGGTTTTAAACAGTAAATCAGTTGACAAAGTCTCTGCTTCTTGGTAGAATAAGAACTGTCGTAAAGACAAATAACTTCTTCTTGGTTACAGGCATGCCAACCTGTCACTCGGATGAAGCCAAATAAAAAGGAGAAACATCATGGCAATCTCAAAAGAGAAAAAAAATGAAATCATCGCACAATATGCACGTCACGAAGGTGATACAGGTTCAGTAGAGGTTCAAGTTGCTGTCCTTACTTGGGAAATCAACCACCTTAACGAACACATCAAACAACACAAAAAAGACCACGCTACTTACCGTGGATTGATGAAGAAAATCGGTCGCCGTCGTAACTTGCTTGCATACTTGCGTAAAAACGACGTTAACCGTTACCGTGAGTTGATCAACTCTCTAGGACTTCGTCGCTAATCTTGCGTCTAAAACGTTTCTATACTTCGTTGGCTTCGGCTCGATGTACCATTAGTACAATCTTCGCCTCGTCGCCTAGTCTATAAACGTTTTATCCAGCAAGACTTGAGCTCTCTGATATTCAGAGAGCTTTTTTACTTTTGTCACCTTACCTCGATATACTCAAGTATTATCTTCGGCTACGGTTCCTAGCACTATAAGGTAAAATAAATCAGAATGATCTCCCTTTGGGGAGATTTTTTTGTTTCACTAAAATTTTCGCCCAATCTTCGCCTCGTCGCCTAGTCTATAAACGTTTTATCCAGCAAGAATCATGATGCTAAGGGCGTTAAAAATCCGTATGAAAATGGGGAAAGGACACAGTGTTCGATGAACACAAGGAGTTTCATCTTTTTCACTAGGATTTTAGCCCAAGCTCAAATTAGCTCTCTGACTTCAGAGGGCTTTTTTATTGAGGTTTTATCGGTCACAATTTTGGAGACTACAAAAACCTCAAATGGTATCAGCTAATGACACCATGAAGGTGCGCAGTTACTCGGCTTTTCAAGCCGAGTAACTGTCTGCAAGCCCCCTCGGAGAGCCCACACTTTACGAAGTAAAGTATAGTATGTTATACTTTACATGGAAGTAGTCACCGAATTCCAGTTAGAAATTACTTTGTAACTACGTTTTGAGGAGGAGTAAAATGCTTTCCTACGTTCGACATTACCCACTAGCGATAGCTAAATTAATGTGTCTGTGCTCTCCTAAAATCTGCTGATTTATTACTAACTAATACAGGAGGTTTTTATGGGACAGACAATCATATCTGCTATTGGTGTTTATATTTCCACCAGTATCGATTATTTAATTATTTTAATTATTTTATTTGCACAGCTATCACAGAATAAACAGAAATGGCATATTTATGCGGGACAATATCTAGGAACAGGCTTACTTGTAGGGGCGAGTTTAGTTGCTGCTTATGTCGTTAATTTCGTGCCTGAAGAATGGATGGTTGGATTGCTTGGTTTAATCCCTATCTATTTAGGGATTCGCTTTGCAATTGTTGGAGAAGGTGAGGAAGAAGAGGAAGAAATTATTGAAAGATTAGAACAAAGCAAGGCAAATCAACTGTTTTGGACAGTTACATTGCTGACAATTGCGTCTGGCGGAGATAATTTAGGTATCTATATACCTTATTTTGCTTCGTTAGATTGGTCACAGACCCTCGTGGCGTTGCTTGTGTTTGTAATCGGCATAATTATCTTTTGCGAGATTAGTCGGATGTTATCCTCTATTCCGTTAATATTCGAGACAATTGAAAAATACGAGCGAATCATTGTGCCCATAGTATTCATTCTACTTGGACTATACATCATGTATGAAAATGGCACGATAGAGACTTTTCTGATCGTGTAGATTTTTTTGTTTCACTAGGATTTTAGCCCGGGCTCAAATCAGCTCTCTAATTTTAGAGGGCTTTTTATGTTGTCACTTTACCTCGATATACCCAAGTATAATCTTCGGTTACGATTACTAGCACTGTAAGACCAACTATATTTATTTTTCTCATCTTGTTCCATTGTAGAAAATATGGTATACTTTCTATGAGAATTTTCTAAATTTTTAATTTTGTCTAAGGAGGTTTTCATGCTTTCCAAATTTTATGGAAGCCGACAAGATTTGCAATTTGTGTTGTTTTTGGGTATTTTGCTAAGTGTTTTAGGAATTTCACTTTTTCTAGCTGTTTCTATGGGGTCCGTAGCGATTGATTTAGGAGATACCTATCGGATTATTTTGAGCAGGTTGGGTTTTCCTCTTGAGATAGGAGAGGTTTCTAAGTCTACTCTTGCCATTGTATGGAACATGAGATTCCCCCGAGTATTGTTAGGTCTGATAGTAGGGGCTGGTCTTTCTATGTGTGGTAGCGTGATGCAGTCTACAGTGAACAATCCCATCGCAGAGCCTTATGTCTTAGGAATTTCTGCGGGTGCAACTCTAGGAGCAACCTTAAGCATCATTCTTGGTTTAAAATTGGTGATTAGCCTTGGAGCTTTTCTTGGAGCTATTTTGGCAACAATTGCTGTCCTTATCATTGCCTCTATGCAGGGCAGGATGACGACTTCTAGTCTGATCTTATCAGGAACGGTGGTCAATGCTCTCTTTCTGGCATTTTCCAACTTTATTATCTCTATTGGCGCTAATGCGGATAGTGTGATGACCATTAAGTTTTGGACCATGGGCTCGCTTGCCGGGACTTCCTGGTCTGACTTAGTCCTGCCAACTATGGTAGTAGGATTGGCCTTTCTATTTTTCGCTACTCAGTATCGTGTTTTTAATGCGATGATGATGGGAGATGAGGCTGCTTTAACTTTGGGGATTCCCTTACGCTTTTATTGGTATCTTTATGTGACCATGGTGGCTGTGCTGACAGCTGTCTTAGTGGCAACCTGTGGGATTATTGGATTTGTCGGTCTGATTACTCCCCATTTAGCTCGAGGGTTAGTAGGAACGAATTACAAGAGGCTTTTTCCCGTTGCGACTTTATTGGGTGCCCTCTTTGTCGTCTGGGCAGATGTACTCTCTCGTGTCATCATTCCCAATGCTGAGCTGCCGATTGGTATTTTCACAGCCTTAGTAGGTGCTCCCTTCTTTATCTACATTGTTGGGGGTAGGCGAAAGGAGGTGAGCGCCTGATATGGACTTGATTTGTCAGGATGTCCACTTTGGACTAGGAGAGAAAAAAATCCTCAAAGGAGTTTCTCTTACGGTTGAGGGGCATCAATTTCATACGATACTAGGGCCAAATGGAAGTGGAAAAACCAGCCTGCTTAAACTCCTCTATCGTCAGGAAAGGGCGGACAAAGGCTTGATAAGCTTAGATGGAAAGCCATTGGAGCATTGGTCACTCAAAGAAACAGCCAAGCAAATGGCAGTTGTCACCCAGTTTAATCAATTGCAGTTTGATTGTACAGTTGAGGAAATCGTCTTGCTGGGAAGAACTCCACACCTCTCTTTTTTACAGAAGGAAAAGGAAAGGGATTATGCCCTCGTTCAAGATGCTCTCGTCAAGGTGGATATGCTTGAGAAGAAAACTCGTCTCTATTCGTCTCTTTCAGGTGGGGAGAAACAGCGAGTCTTATTAGCACGCGCCTTGGCGCAAGAACCGACTCTCTTGCTCCTAGATGAACCTACCAATCACCTGGATATCAAGTACCAGTTAGACCTGTTGGCCATTGTGAAGAATCTCAAGGTCAATGTTCTAGCTGTCCTACATGATATTCAACTTGCTTGTCGCTATTCGGATTATCTCTATCTGATGAAAGAGGGGGAAATCCTTTACCAAGGTACTCCAAAGGAGACCATCACCCCTGAGTCATTGCAAACTGTATATGGAGTTCAAAGTCAGGTGACTTGGACCGAGGATCAGCAAGCCATGGTTCACTATTTATAAAAATGAAAAGGAAAACAAGATGAAAAAAACACTAAGCATTTTACTCGTAACAGTAGCTACCCTAACCATGGCAGCTTGTGGTAATACTACTACAGAAAAAACTACCACACAATCTAGCACAGAAACAAGTCAAAAGGCCAGCACAGAGACGGCTTATCCGTTAACGGTCAAGACCTATGACGCTAAGGGAAATGAAGTCGAACAAGTTTTTGACAAGGCACCTGAAAAAGTTATCACCAACAATCTTTCAACAACTGAAATCTTATTGGAGTTAGGCTTGAAGGATAAAATTGCTGGCATGCTCAACCCTGACAATGCTGTGACGGACAAATACAAGGACGCGATTGCGACGATTCCTCAAATCGGTGACAAAAAAACAGTCTCACAAGAGACAGTCCTTTCTTATGAGCCAGACGCTGTGATGGGTCGAAACATGATGTTTTCTGAAAAATCCTTGGGAACAGTTAGCACTTGGAATGAAAATAAAATCCCAGTCTATACACAAAAAGCTTCTCTCTCAACGATTCAGCAAGATTTGGGAAATATCGTAGAAGATGTCAAAAATCTTGGAATGATTTTCAATGTTCAGGACAAGGCTAATGAATACGCAGCCCAATTACAAGCTAAAATTGACGCTGTTAAGAAAGCAAATCCAACAAGCCAAGGTGAAAAGAAAAAGGCTTTGATTATGGTTGCTTATAATGATGAAACCTTTGGTGCCTACAAGTCTGCTTTGCAAGAAAGCTTGTTGAATCAACTTGGTTATACCAACGTTGCAACGGGAACATCAGGCTTGACCTTGGAAAATCTCGTGTCAATGGATCCTGAGTTGATTATCTATGTAACCAGCGACCGCAATAAAAAATTGGATGCTAACGCAGTAGAGTTGATGAAGGCAAATGAAGTTTTGGAAAACGTTCCTGCAATTAAGAATCAAAAAATCATGACTATTTCTTACGATGAGTTGATGGATTATGGTCCAGCAGTGATTGATTCCCTTGAGAAAATCAATGACTTTATCAATAAATAATGAGTTTGATTGGGAAGGGATCCAAGTCAAGGTCAGTCTTCCTTCGACCTATGACCCCAATCAAACCTATCCAGCGATTCTCTTGAATGATGGAAACTTGGATTTTCTATCTTCCCTTTCTGAATCTGTGATTTTAGTGGGCTTGACCTCTAAAAATCGCCTAGATGACTACACTCCATGGAAGGCAGCTGCTCTGAGAGAGGGGACTCCAGATTTTGGCGGTCAGGCAAAGGTCTATCATGATCATTTATTTGGAGGTCTTTTAGACAGGTTGCAGTCGCTTTATCGCCTGGACAAAAATCGCCTTGCTTATGGAGGATACTCACTAGGTGGTTTGGTGGCAGTATACAGTCTTTTCCATTTTGACAAGGTCTCTTGTATCTTCTCTATCTGCGGTTCCTTTTGGTATCCTGATTTTACGACTTATTGCAAGGAAGAAAAGGTGAAAAATTTGGACTGTTTACTGTATTTACAGAATGGTCAAACAGAAGGAGTTCATCATACCAATCGCTTGGCTCAAGCACCAGTCTATGCTGAGCAGATTCATACCAGCCTTCAGCAACGCTATCCAACTGGTCAATTTGTCTTTGATCCTTATGGGCATCATGAGCAAGTTGCTGAGCGATTTCTAGCCTTTTCCAACTGGTTGTCCCAAAAATGGAAAATCGAATAAAAGAAATATCCCTTGGCAAAAGCCAAGGGATAATTGTATTTTTTAACCAAGAGCCTCTCTCTTCTTATCTGGATTCCAGATAAAGCTTGCAATGAAGGTAAAGATAATCGTTAGGATACCAACAACCACAGCAAGGATGAGGGCTGGGATGCGGACAAACCACCAGAGTGGGTTTGGTTTTTTATCATTGTGCCATTGCTTGGTTTCTTCGTCTAAACGTTGGAATTCAGCTTGGATGCGGTCTGCAACCATTTCAATCCCTTCATCATTCATTTTCTTGATATCTGAGATATCGATAGGATTTCCAAAGTTCATATCCACACGTTCACGGCTAACCAAGCCTTTCAAGGTCATAGGACCTGTGTAGGTAACCGGCATGATACGGACTTTGGCCATCTTGGCAATCAGGGCTACGCCACCCTTGACATCGTTTGAGTGACGGCTCCCACTTGGAAACATGATGAGAGAGCGGTCGCTTTTTTTGAGGACGTTGATAGGGTACTTGATGGCAGAGGCATTAGGTTTTTCTCGGTCGATAGGAAAGGCGCCACACATACGGATCCACCAGCCAAAGATACGGTTGTTAAACAGCTCTTTTTTTGCCATAAAGATGAACTGTTTTGGCTTGGTCGCAAAGGCCATGTAAACAGGATCCCACCAGGTACGGTGAGGTGCGACCAGGATATAGTTTTCGTCTCGGCTAGGGATTTTATCAGTATTGTGATAGTGGACATTACCATTGATGGACCACAAGATCAGCATGACTAGTCCACGTAAATAAGTATAAAACATGAGATCTCCTTCGATTGTATTGCTTTTATTATTATACCTTATCAAAAGACTACTGGCAAACTTTTTCAGTTGTCAGCCAACAGTTTTAGATGGGATTAGAATTCTTTTAAAAAAAATGATATGATAGAATTTATGGATAAAAATAAGATTATAGGATTAACCCAAAGAGAAGTCAAGGAAAGACAGGCTCAAGGTTTGGTCAATGACTTTACCGCTTCAGCCAGTACCAGTACTTGGCAAATCTTTAAACGAAATGTTTTTACACTTTTTAACGCATTAAACTTTGTTATTGCTCTAGCGCTGGCCTTTGTACAGGCTTGGAGCAATTTGGTCTTCTTTGCTGTTATCTGCTTTAACGCTTTTTCTGGAATTGTGACCGAACTACGTGCCAAGCACATGGTGGACAAGCTCAATCTCATGACCAAGGAAAAGGTCAAAACCATCCGTGAGGGTCAGGAAATTGCCATCAATCCAGAAGAATTGGTGCTGGGTGATGTGATTCGTCTGTCGGCTGGAGAGCAGATTCCTAGTGATGCGCGGGTTTTAGAAGGCTTTGCGGAAGTCAATGAAGCCATGTTGACGGGTGAGAGTGATTTGGTGCAAAAGGAAGTGGATGCCTTGCTCTTGTCAGGGAGTTTCCTAGCCAGTGGCGCAGTTTTGGCTCAAGTTCACCATGTCGGGGCAGAAAACTATGCTTCCAAACTCATGCTGGAAGCTAAGACAGTGAAACCGATCAACTCCCGTATCATGAAATCGCTGGACAAGTTAGCTGGTTTTACTGGGAAGATTATCATTCCCTTTGGTCTAGCTCTCCTGCTAGAAGCCTTGATTTTAAAAGGTTTACCTCTTAAGTCTTCTGTAGTGAATACTTCAACAGCACTTTTGGGTATGTTGCCCAAGGGAATCGCCCTTTTGACCATCACTTCGCTCTTGACTGCGGTGATTAAGCTGGGCTTGAAAAAGGTCTTGGTGCAGGAGATGTACTCTGTAGAGACCTTGGCACGAGTGGATATGCTCTGTTTGGACAAGACGGGAACCATCACCCAAGGAAAGATGCAGGTGGAGGCAGTTATTCCTTTGACCGAAGAGTATGGTGAGCATGCGATTGCCAGCATTTTGACCAGCTACATAGCTCACAGTGAGGATAAAAATCCAACAGCCCAGGCTATTCGCCAGCGTTTTGTGGGAGAAGTTGCTTATCCTATGCTTTCGAATCTTCCTTTCTCAAGCGATCGCAAGTGGGGAGCTATGGAGTTAGAAGGGCTAGGAACGGTTTTCTTAGGGGCGCCTGAGATGTTGTTGGACTCTGAAGTCCCAGAAGCTAGAGAGGCCTTGGAGAGAGGCTCGCGTGTCTTGGTCTTGGCACTCAGTCAGGAAAAACTAGATCATCACAAACCACAGAAACCGTCTGACATTCAAGCCCTGGCCCTGCTGGAAATCTTGGACCCCATTCGAGAAGGAGCCGCTGAGACGCTGGACTACCTCCGTTCTCAGGAAGTGGGACTCAAAATTATCTCTGGGGACAATCCAGTTACGGTTTCCAGCATTGCCCAGAAGGCTGGCTTTGCAGACTATCACAGCTATGTAGATTGCTCAAAAATCATGGATGAGGAATTGGTTGCCATGGCTGAAGAGACGGCTATTTTTGGACGTGTTTCCCCTCATCAAAAGAAACTCATCATCCAAACTCTGAAAAAAGCAGGGCATACAACGGCTATGACAGGGGACGGAGTCAATGATATCCTGGCCCTTCGTGAGGCGGATTGTTCGATCGTGATGGCTGAGGGAGATCCGGCGACTCGTCAGATTGCCAATCTGGTTCTCTTGAACTCTGACTTTAATGATGTTCCTGAGATTCTCTTTGAAGGTCGTCGTGTAGTCAATAATATCGCCCATATCGCACCGATTTTCTTGATTAAGACCATCTATTCCTTCTTGCTTGCAGTCATCTGTATTGCCAGTGTTTTATTAGGACGGTCTGAGTGGATTTTGATTTTCCCCTTCATTCCAATCCAGATTACCATGATTGACCAATTCGTGGAAGGTTTCCCGCCATTCGTTCTGACTTTTGAGCGAAATATCAAACCTGTTGAGCCAAATTTCCTCAGAAGATCCATGCAACGTGCCCTACCAAGTGCCCTCATGGTCGTCTTCAGCGTTCTTTTTGTCAAAATATTTGGCGCGAGTCAAGGTTGGTCTGAGATAGAAATCTCAACCCTACTCTATTATCTCCTTGGGTCTATCGGTTTCTTATCCGTATTTAGAGCCTGCATGCCATTTACCCTCTGGCGTGTCCTCTTGATTGTTTGGTCAGTAGGTGGTTTCCTAGCCACAGCCCTCTTCCCGAGGATACAGAAACTGCTTGAAATTTCGACACTTACAGGACAAACATTTCCTGTTTACCTTGTCATGATGGCTGTCTTTACTGTGATATTTATCTTAACCAGTCGTTATCAAGCTAGAAAATAAAGAAAGGCTGCAATCTGTGGATTGCGGTCTTTTTAGGTGCAAGATTGCTAGCCGAAATATGGTATAATAAAAGGTAATAGAGTTTTGGAAAGTGAGAGAAGATGATTTCAAAGAGATTAGAATTGGTGGCGTCCTTTGTACCACAAGGTGTTGTGTTACTAGATGTGGGGAGTGACCATGCTTATCTGCCAATTGACTTGGTTGAAAGAGGCCAAATCAAAAGCGCTATTGCAGGGGAAGTGGTGGAAGGACCCTACCAGTCAGCGGTCAAAAATGTTGAGGCTCACGGCTTAAAGGAGAAAATCCAAGTCCGTTTAGCCAATGGCTTAGCGGCATTTGAAGAGGCTGACCAAGTCTCTATTATCACCATTGCTGGTATGGGTGGCCGTTTGATTGCTACGATCTTGGAGGAAGGTTTGGAAAAGCTAGCTAATGTAGAACGTTTGATCCTCCAGCCCAATAATCGTGAAGACGACTTGCGCATCTGGCTACAGGGCAACGATTTTCAGATTGTGGCAGAAAGCATTCTAGAAGAAGCTGGCAAATTCTACGAGATTTTAGTGGTGGAAGCTGGACAAATGAAGCTATCAGCAAGTGATGTTCGTTTTGGACCTATCTTGTCCAAAGAAGTCAGTCCAGTCTTTGTCCAAAAATGGCAAAAAGAAGCAGCTAAGCTAGAATTTGCTTTTAGCCAAATCCCAGAAAAAAATCTGGAGGAACGCCAAGTTCTAGTAGATAAAATTCAAGCCATAAAGGAGGTTCTCCATGCTAGCAAGTGAAGTAATCAGAGCTTATGAAGCCTTTTGTCCCCAGGAATTTTCCATGGAGGGTGACAGTCGTGGCCTGCAAATCGGTACTTTAGACAAGGATATCCAAAGGGTCATGGTTGCCCTTGATATTCGTGAAGACACGGTGGCAGAGGCTATTGAAAAGGGTGTGGATTTGATTATCGTTAAGCACGCGCCAATTTTCCGTCCCATCAAGGACTTGGTTGCTAGCCGTCCGCAAAATCAGATTTACATCGACCTGATCAAGTATGACATCGCAGTTTATGTCAGCCATACCAATATTGACATCGTTGAAAATGGCCTCAATGACTGGTTCTGTCAGATGTTAGGTATTGAGGAAACGACCTATCTGCAGGAGACAGGTCCAGAACGTGGAATTGGACGTATTGGGAATGTTCAACCTCAGACATTTGGGGAATTGGCCCAACATGTCAAGCAAGTCTTTGGTCTAGATAGTCTTCGCATGGTCCATTATCACGAGAGTGATTTGCAGAAGCCTATTTCAAGAGTAGCTATCTGTGGTGGTAGCGGGCAGTCTTTCTATAAGGATGCTTTAGCAAAGGGGGCAGATGTTTATATCACTGGCGATATCTACTATCACACAGCCCAGGATATGCTTTCTGATGGCCTGTTGGCATTGGACCCAGGCCACTATATAGAAGTGCTTTTTGTGGAAAAAATCGCAGAACTTCTTACTCAATGGAAGGCAGAGAAGGGCTGGGGCATTGATATTGTGCCTAGTCAAGCATCGACTAATCCTTTCCACCATATCTAGTTAGAAGGTGAAGACAATGAAAAAAGTTGCCATTATTGGAGCAGGAATTGTGGGGGCAACAGCTGCCTACTACCTCTCTAAAGAAGCTGACCTAGAGGTGACCGTTTTTGACCATGGACAGGGGCAAGCAACCAAGGCTGCAGCAGGAATTATCAGTCCTTGGTTTTCCAAACGCCGCAATAAAGCTTGGTACAAGATGGCGCGCTTGGGGGCTGACTTTTATGTGGATTTGTTGGCTGATTTAGAAAAATCAGGACAGGAGATCGACTTTTACCAGCGTTCGGGAGTTTTTCTCTTGAAAAAGGATGAATCCAAGTTAGAAGAACTCTATGAACTAGCCCTCCAGTGCAGAGAAGAATCTCCCTTGATAGGTCAATTAGCCATTCTAGACCAAGCGTCTGCAAATGAATTATTTCCTGGCTTGCAGGGATTCGACCGCCTGATCTACGCTTCTGGTGGGGCACGGGTGGATGGCCAGCTCTTAGTGACTCGTTTGCTAGAAGCCAGTCAGGTCAAGCTGGTCAAAGAAAAAGTGAGTCTGACACCTTTAGCATCCGGTTACCAGATTGGTGAAGAAGTGTTTGATCAAGTTATTTTGGCGTCGGGAGCTTGGTTGGGGGACATTTTGAAACCTTTAGGATATGAGGTAGATGTTCGTCCCCAAAAGGGACAACTACGAGATTATCAACTTACCAAAGATATGAAATCTTACCCTGTTGTCATGCCAGAAGGGGAGTGGGATTTGATTCCTTTTGCAGGTGGGAAATTGTCCCTAGGTGCTACCCATGAAAATGATATGGGATTTGACTTGACGGTGGATGAACCCTTGCTTCAACAAATGGAGGAAGCAGCCTTGCCATACTACCCAGCCTTGGCTGAAGCTACTAAAAGAGGTGAGCGAGTAGGAATCCGTGCCTATACCAGTGATTTCTCCCCTTTCTTTGGGGAAGTACCTGGCTTAGCAGGTGCCTATGCGGCTAGTGGTCTAGGTTCATCAGGTCTCACAACGGGTCCAATCATCGGTTATCATCTAGCTCAACTGGTCCAAGACAAGGAGTTGACCTTGGACCCAGTAAACTACACAATTGCAAACTATGTCAAACGAGTAAAAAGCGAATAATACTCAATGAAAATCAAAGAACAAACTAGGAAGCTAGCCGCAGGCTGCTCAAAACACTGTTTTGAGGTTGTGGATCGAACTGACGAAGTCAGTAACCATACCCACGGTAAGGCGACGCTGACGTGGTTTGAATTTGATTTTCGAAGAGTATAAGCATTTTACTAAAATTTTAGCAGGTGGTTTAGGATGTCAAATGACATTCCCTATCAAAAATGATAAAATAAGAAAAAATAATCCGAGAATCGAGGAAGAAAGATGCAAGAAAAGATTTTGGTAACTGGTGGTGCCGGATTTATCGGAACCCACACTGTTATTGAGTTGATCCAAGCAGGTCATCAAGTGATTGTGGTAGATAATCTTGTCAATAGCAATCGTAAAAGTTTAGAAGTTGTTGAAAGAATCACAGGAGTTGAGATTCCTTTTTATGAGGCAGATATCCGTGATACTGATACTCTCAGAGATATTTTCAAGCAGGAAGAACCGACTGGTGTCATTCACTTTGCTGGTTTGAAGGCTGTTGGGGAATCTACCCGTATCCCTCTTGCCTACTATGACAACAATATCGCTGGAACTGTTAGTCTTTTGAAGGTTATGGAAGAAAACAACTGTAAGAACATCATCTTCAGTTCTTCTGCGACAGTTTACGGAGATCCTCACACTGTTCCAATCTTAGAAGATTTCCCACTTTCAGTGACCAACCCATACGGTCGCACCAAGCTCATGTTAGAGGAAATTTTGACGGATATCTACAAGGCAGATTCAGAATGGAACGTGGTCTTGCTTCGTTACTTTAATCCAATCGGAGCGCATGAAAGTGGAGACTTGGGAGAAAATCCTAACGGAATTCCAAACAATCTCTTGCCTTATGTTTCACAAGTAGCAGTTGGCAAACTAGAGCAAGTGCAAGTATTTGGAGATGATTACGATACGGAAGATGGAACTGGGGTTCGTGACTATATCCATGTCGTAGACCTTGCTAAAGGTCACGTTGCAGCTTTGAAAAAACTCCAAAAAGGTTCAGGTCTAAACATTTATAACCTTGGAACTGGTAAAGGCTACTCAGTTCTTGAAATTATCCAAAACATGGAAAAAGCAGTGGGACGTCCTATTCCTTACCGCATCGTAGAACGCCGCCCAGGTGATATCGCTGCCTGCTACTCAGACCCTGCAAAAGCCAAAGCTGAACTGGGTTGGGAAGCAGAACTTAGCATCACCCAAATGTGTGAAGACGCATGGCGTTGGCAAAGCAAGCATCCAAATGGATTTGAAGACTAAGATGATGATTTCAATCATCGTCCCATGTCTAAACGAAGAGGAAGTACTTCCTCTTTTTTATCAGTCTGTTGAAGCTCTGCTTCCAGAATTGGGAGCAGAGATCGAGTATGTCTTTGTGGACGATGGCTCAAACGATGGGACCTTAGAGCTTTTGAAGGCCTATCGGGAGCAAAATCCTGCGGTCCGTTATGTCTCATTCTCACGAAATTTTGGGAAAGAGGCAGCCTTATACGCAGGCTTGCAGCATGCAACTGGAGACTTGGTGGTCGTGATGGATGCAGACCTTCAGGATCCTCCTAGTATGCTACTTGAGATGAAAGCCTTACTAGACCAAAATGCAGACTTAGACTGTGTTGGGACACGGAGAACTAGTCGGGAGGGAGAACCCTTTTTCCGTAGTTTCTGTGCTGACCTCTTTTACCGCCTCATGCAAAAAATTAGCCCGGTAGCCTTGCCCTCAGGTGTCCGTGATTTTCGCATGATGAGAAGGTCTGTGGTAGATGCTATTTTAACCCTGACCGAGTCCAATCGTTTTTCTAAAGGACTCTTTGCCTGGGTGGGTTTTAAAACGCACTATCTGGACTATCCAAACGTTGAACGACAGGCTGGCAAGACCAGTTGGAGTTTTAGACAACTCTTTTTCTACTCGATTGAAGGGATTCTTAACTTTTCAGATTTCCCCTTGAGTATAGCCTTTGTAGCGGGACTCCTATCTTGTTTTCTTTCTTTTGTGATGACATTTTTTGTAGTGTTTCGGACTCTTATCTTGGGAAATCCGACATCTGGTTGGACCTCTTTGATGGCTGTCATTCTCTTTCTTGGAGGGATTCAACTCCTGACGATTGGGATTCTAGGCAAGTATATCAGTAAGATTTATCTAGAGACCAAAAAAAGACCACTCTATCTCGTCAAAGAAAAAAGTGATGATAGGCCCCCGAAAAAAGATAGAATTTATCTAACATAGTCACTTTTTGTTGTTTATAATTCTTTTAGTTTGGAGTTTGGGTGATTTTTAAAAGAATTAGGGATTTGAAATGATTTAAAGAATCTATGCAGACGAAATTTACTGCAATTGTAGTGAGTTAATAAATAAAAATTTAGGAGGATTATTTTATGCTAAGTAAAGAGGATTATACTGAAGAAATCGGGCTAATAAAGAAACAAAATTATGTAGAGGCTGAATTGTATCCTATAGTTGCTGATATAATTAAGCCAACTTTAAAAGATAGTTTATCAAAAAGATATGTCTTCGGAAGACAAAGAAGTGATTTGGGACAAATTTATTATGGTCTAAGTAATTTTCCTGATATAGTTATTTTAGATAAGACTTATGAAAACAAATCTAGGAAAAGTATAAAAATTGAAGAATGGAAGAAACTTCGAGGATGCGTGGAAGTTAAGAATTTAAATCATCTTTTAATTACAGAGGAAGAAATCAAATCAACCATATCGAACAGTTTTGAACATATAACTGGAGAGATGGGACAACTTATTGGAGACCTTTTATGGTATAAAAAAGTAATTTATACAAATGGAATTGAATGGAGATTTCTAAGTTTAGATGACAAGGAAGAGATAGATAACACAATTGTTGAAGTGGTTAACAAAAGAATAGAAACAGAAGAGGCGGGAAATTCTTTTGATTGGTGGAAGAATATTAAAGATTTATCGTTCAATTATACGGATATATGTTTATCTAAAGATTGTATACAGGAGTGGGACGAATTTGTAAAGAAAGTAACGGAAATAGAATGGTAGGAGTCTATTCTCATTGAGAAATTTAGATTATAAGTTACAGTAAGATTTATCTAGAGACCAAAAAAAGACCACTCTATCTCGTCAAAGAAAAAAGTGACCTTTCTAATATTGAAGGAAAAAAATAACCAAAAAAGACTATAATTTTACCTAGAAATATGCTAAACTAGTAGATGTGGGAAAAATGAGAAAAAATCAATTATATTTATTCCCTGCTTCCTACGATGAATCTTTTAGAAGTGCACGTGTAGGACAATTTTTGATGGCCTCCAGAACGTCGCTGGTCTCAGCGATTTCTCTTTGCAATTCAACTGGATCATCGTAAAATCGAACGATTCCATTATCATGGTAATCAAAGAGTTCAGAATAGGTTTGGCAAAGCCCGCAGGCGATGCACCGTTCGGGTATAAGTGTGACTTTCATATTTATATTGTAATAAGAAAATGTAAAAAAAACAAGGAGTAAGGTATGGAAAAAGAACCATGGCAAGAAGATATTTACGAAAACAATGAGGAAGAAACAAGATCAGAGCGTCGACACCGGAAACAAAAAGGGAAAGGCGTTGTTGCGAATCGTGTCTTGACGGTTCTAGCTAGCCTCTTCTTTGTAATTGTTGTAGCAATGGTAGTTGTATTGATTTACCTATCAACCGGAGGAAGCAATCGTACTTCATCTTTGAAGGACTTCTATGATGCATCGTCTCCTTCTACAAGTGCAAGTTCGAAAGTGGAAGCATCATCATCTTCAAGTAGCAAGGTAGAGGAAACAGCTTCTTCTGAATCAACACCTTCAGAAAGCAGTTCGGAAGAACATGCAGAGGGTGAAGGAACACTTACAGTACAGCCTGGAGAGGGAGAGGCAGCTCTTGCTCAGCGTGCAGGGATTTCCATTGCCCAGCTAGAATCCCTAAATCCTTCTCATATGTCATCTGGATCTTGGTTTGCCAACCCAGGTGATGTGATTAAGACAAGATAGGAGTCGGTCATGAAGACAATTCAAATTGCTATCGATGGTCCAGCTTCGAGTGGCAAGAGTACGGTTGCAAAGATTGTCGCTAAGGATTTTGGTTACACTTATCTCGATACGGGTGCTATGTACCGTGCTGCGACTTATATAGCGCTTAAGCACCAGTTGGATGCAGGAAATGTAGATCAACTTCTCGAGCTTCTTAACCAACACCCCATTAGTTTTGGTCGTTCAGAAACTGGTGAGCAACTTGTTTTTGTAGGGGATGTTGATATTACGCATCCGATTCGTGAAAATGAAGTGACCAACAAGGTTTCAAGCATTGCTGCCATTCCTGAGGTGCGTGAGAAACTGGTTTCGCTCCAGCAAGAGATTGCTCAGCAAGGTGGTATCGTCATGGATGGGCGTGATATCGGGACAGTTGTTTTACCACAAGCTGAACTCAAGATTTTCCTAGTGGCTTCTGTTGAAGAAAGAGCAGAGCGTCGTTACAAGGAAAATATTGCTAAAGGGATTGAAACAGACCTTGAAACGCTGAAAGAAGAGATTGCGGCGCGTGACTACAAGGATAGTCATCGTGAAACCTCACCTCTCAAACAGGCTGAGGATGCAGTTTACCTTGACACAACTGGACTAAGTATCCAAGAAGTGGTCGAAAAAATCGAATCAGAAGCAAAAAAATATATGTCCTAGGGACGAGAGGAGCAGGCTAAATGAAGCCTGCTCCTTTTCTCTCTTTTGCGCGCGTTTCAAAACAGTCTTTTTGGGAGAATTTTGATAAAATAGTAGTATCAATAAAAAGGACGGAAGCATGACAAAGAAAATCATAGCCATTTGGGCCCAAGATGAAAAAGGTGTGATTGGGAAGGAAGATCGTCTCCCTTGGCATTTGCCAGCAGAGTTGCAACATTTTAAGGAAACAACTTTAAATCATGCTATACTGATGGGGCGAGTGACCTTTGATGGCATGGGACGTCGTCTGCTTCCAAAACGGCAAACCCTGATTTTAACGCGCAATAGCGAAGAAGTCATAGATGGGGCGCTCGTATTTCAAGATGTGGAGTCTGTTTTAGCGTGGTATCAGAGTCAGGAAAAAAATCTCTATATCATTGGCGGAAAACAGATTTTTCAGGCTTTTGAGCCTTATTTAGATGAAATCATCGTGACACAGATTCATGCTCAGGTGGAGGGAGATACCTATTTTCCTGAGGAATTTGACTTGTCTCATTTTGAGACAGTAGCAAGCAAATCTTACACCCGAGATGAGAAAAACGACTATGATTTTACCATCGAATACCGAGATAGAAAGGAAGTCTAATGGAGCGCAGTATATTTGGATTTTTTACAGCTTTTTTGTGTGTGATCTGTATTTTGACTGGAGCACAGGCTTTTCGTAAGAAGCGCTATGGACTGTCTGCCTTACTCTGGTTGAATGCTTTTACCAATCTGGTCAACAGTGTCCACGCTTTTTATATGACCTTATTTTAGATAGAATGATAAATTAGAATGGAAGGAAATCATGCCTACAAATAGGAAAAATGATATGATGGTTTATTGCTCATTTTGTGGCAAAAGCCAAGAAGAAGTAAAGAAAATAATCGCTGGGAACAACGCTTTTATCTGTAATGAATGTGTTGAGTTGGCCCAGGAAATCATTCGGGAGGAGTTGGCCGAGGAAGTTTTGGCAGATTTGTCTGAAGTACCAAAACCAATCGAACTCCTCAATATTCTAAACCACTATGTGATTGGTCAGGATCGTGCCAAACGTGCCTTGGCAGTGGCTGTATACAATCACTATAAACGTATCAATTTTCACGATACGCGTGAAGAGTCAGAAGATGTGGATTTGCAGAAGTCAAACATCTTGATGATTGGTCCAACTGGTTCAGGAAAAACTTTCTTGGCTCAGACTTTGGCTAAGAGCTTGAACGTGCCTTTTGCTATTGCAGATGCGACAGCTCTGACTGAGGCTGGTTATGTGGGTGAGGACGTGGAAAATATCCTCCTCAAACTCTTGCAGGCTGCTGACTTTAACATCGAACGTGCAGAACGTGGGATTATCTACGTAGATGAAATTGACAAAATTGCCAAGAAGAGCGAGAATGTGTCTATCACACGTGACGTTTCGGGTGAAGGTGTGCAACAAGCCCTTCTCAAGATTATTGAGGGAACTGTTGCTAGCGTGCCACCTCAAGGTGGACGCAAACATCCACAACAAGAGATGATTCAGGTGGATACCAAGAATATCCTCTTCATCGTGGGTGGTGCTTTTGATGGCATCGAAGAAATCGTCAAACAACGTCTGGGAGAAAAAGTCATTGGTTTTGGCCAAAATAACAAGGCGATTGACGAAAACAGCTCCTACATGCAAGAAATCATCGCAGAAGACATTCAAAAATTCGGTATTATCCCTGAGTTGATTGGACGCTTGCCTGTCTTTGCTGCTCTTGAGCAATTGACGGTCGATGACTTGGTTCGCATCTTGAAGGAGCCAAGAAATGCCTTGGTGAAACAATACCAAACCTTGCTTTCTTATGATGACGTTGAGTTGGAATTTGATGATGAAGCCCTTCAGGAAATCGCCAATAAGGCTATCGAACGCAAGACAGGTGCGCGTGGTCTTCGCTCAATAATCGAAGAAACCATGCTAGATGTTATGTTTGAAGTGCCAAGTCAGGAAAATGTGAAATTGGTCCGCATCACGAAAGAAGCTGTCGATGGAACGGAAAAACCAATCCTAGAAACAGCCTAGAGGAGACTATGGAAATCAATACACACAATGCTGAAATCCTGCTCAGTGCGGCAAACAAGTCCCACTATCCGCAGGATGAACTGCCAGAGATTGCCCTTGCAGGGCGTTCAAATGTTGGCAAGTCTAGCTTTATCAACACCATGTTGAACCGCAAAAATCTTGCTCGTACATCAGGAAAACCTGGGAAGACCCAGTTACTCAACTTCTTCAACATTGATGACAAGATGCGTTTTGTGGATGTACCAGGTTATGGCTATGCCCGCGTTTCCAAAAAGGAACGTGAAAAATGGGGGCGCATGATTGAGGAGTATTTGACCACTCGGGAAAATCTCCGTGCCGTGGTCAGTCTGGTGGATCTCCGTCACGACCCGTCAGCAGATGATGTGCAGATGTACGAATTTCTCAAGTATTATGAGATTCCGGTTATCATCGTTGCGACTAAGGCAGATAAGATTCCCCGTGGTAAGTGGAACAAGCATGAATCAGCAATCAAAAAGAAATTAAACTTTGACCCAAGTGACGACTTCATCCTCTTTTCATCTGTCAGCAAGGCAGGGATGGATCAGGCTTGGGACGCAATATTAGAAAAATTGTGAGGGAAAGAAATGGCAAAAACAATTCATACAGACAAAGCTCCAAAAGCAATCGGACCTTATGTTCAAGGGAAAATCGTTGGCAATCTTTTGTTTGCGAGCGGTCAAGTTCCCCTATCTCCTGAAACTGGAGAAATTGTAGGAGAAACGATCCAAGAACAGACAGAACAAGTTTTGAAAAACATTGCTGCTATTTTGGCAGAAGCAGGAACAGACTTTGACCATGTTGTTAAAACAACTTGCTTCTTGAGCGATATGAATGACTTTGTTCCTTTTAACGAGGTTTACCAGACTGCCTTTAAAGAGGAATTTCCAGCTCGTTCAGCTGTGGAAGTTGCACGTCTTCCTCGTGATGTAAAAGTCGAAATTGAAGTGATCGCAGAGATTGGATAAGCTAGTTGAAGTTTGGCTCTGCCAAACTTTTTTTGATATAAGGAGAGATAGATGACAAAGAAACAACTTCACCTGGTGATTGTGACAGGTATGAGTGGCGCAGGGAAAACAGTAGCCATACAGTCCTTCGAGGATTTGGGATATTTTACCATTGACAATATGCCACCAGCCCTCTTACCAAAATTTTTACAGTTGGTTGAGACCAAGGATGATGACCACAAACTGGCCTTGGTTGTGGACATGCGTAGCCGTTCCTTCTTCTCAGAGATTCAGGCTGTTTTGGATGAATTGGAAAACCAAGACGATTTGGACTTCAAAATCCTCTTTTTAGACGCAGCAGATAAGGAATTGGTGGCACGCTATAAGGAAACTAGACGAAGTCACCCTCTAGCTGCTGATGGTCGGATTTTAGATGGCATCAAGCTGGAACGTGAACTCCTAGCACCTTTGAAAAACATGAGTCAAAATGTGGTGGATACAACAGAACTCACTCCTCGTGAACTGCGTAAAACCATTGCAGAGCAATTTTCAGACCAAGAACAAGCCCAGTCTTTCCGTATCGAAGTCATGTCTTTTGGATTCAAGTATGGTATCCCGATCGATGCAGACCTGGTCTTTGATGTCCGTTTTTTGCCAAATCCATACTACCTGCCTGAACTCCGTAATCAGACAGGTGAGGATCAAGCAGTTTATGACTATGTGATGAATCATGAAGAGTCTGAAAGTTTTTATCAGCACTTACTCGCCTTGATCGAGCCCATTTTGCCAAGTTACAAAAAAGAAGGCAAGTCTGTTTTAACCATTGCAGTAGGATGTACAGGTGGACAACACCGTAGTGTTGCCTTTGCCAAGCGCATAGCTGAGGACCTTGCTAAAAACTGGCCTGTCAATGAAAGCCATCGTGACAAAGACAGAAGAAAGGAAACGGTAAACCGTTCATGAGAAAACCAAAGATAACGGTAATTGGTGGAGGAACAGGTATCCCCGTCATTTTGAAAAGCTTGCGAGAAAAGGATGTTGATATCGCAGCCATCGTAACGGTAGCTGATGATGGTGGCTCTTCTGGTGAACTAAGAAAGAATATCCAACAGCTGACACCACCAGGAGATCTTCGCAATGTCCTGGTGGCCATGTCGGATATGCCTAGGTTTTATGAGAAGGTTTTTCAGTACCGTTTCTCAGAAGAGGCTGGAGCTTTTGCGGGTCATCCTCTAGGAAATATCATTATAGCAGGGCTTTCTGAAATGCAAGGGTCCACTTATAATGCCATGCAGCTGCTAAGTCTCTTTTTCCACACAACAGGGAAAATCTACCCATCAAGCGATCAGCCTCTGACACTGCATGCAGTCTTTAAAGACGGTTCCGAGGTGGCAGGTGAGAGCCACATTGCAGATCATCCAGGCATGATCGACCATGTCTATGTGACCAATACCTTGGATGATGAAACACCGCAAGCCAGCCGTCGAGTAGTCAATACCATTCTCGAGAGTGACATGATTGTCTTGGGGCCTGGTTCCCTCTTTACATCGATTTTGCCGAATATTGTCATTGAGGAGATTGGGCAGGCTCTCTTGGAGACCAAGGCAGAGATCGCCTATGTCTGCAATATCATGACCCAGCGTGGGGAAACAGAACACTTTTCAGACAGTGACCATGTGGAAGTCCTCCATCGACACTTAGGTCGGCCTTTTATTGATACAGTCTTGGTCAATATTGAAAAGGTCCCTAGAGAATACATGGATACCAACCGTTTCGATGAATATTTGGTACAGGTGGAACATGATTTTGCTGGTCTCTGCAAGCAGGTGCCTCGTGTGATTTCTTCCAATTTCCTTCGTTTGGAAAATGGAGGAGCCTTCCATGATGGAGATTTGATTGTGGATGAATTGATGCGAATTATACAGGTGCGAAAATGAGTTTTACAGTTGCAGTAAAAGAAGAAATTCTTGGTCAGCATCATTTAAGCCGCCATGAATTGTCTGCCATCATCAAGATGTCTGGTAGTATTGGTCTCTCGACTTCAGGCCTAACCTTGTCCGTCGTGACCGAAAATGCCAAGTTGGCTCGGCATCTCTATGAGTCCTTTCTCCATTTTTATGAGATCAAGTCTGAGATTCGACACCATCAGAGGAGCAATCTTCGCAAGAATCGTGTCTACACGGTCTATACTGATGAGAGGGTGCAGGAGCTTTTGGCTGATTTGCGACTTGCGGATTCCTTTTTTGGTTTGGAGACGGGTATTGATCCCGATATTTTAGCAGATGAGGAGGCTGGTCGTGCTTACTTATGTGGGGCCTTTCTGGCAAATGGTAGCATCCGAGATCCGGAGTCTGGCAAGTACCAGTTGGAGATCAGTTCCGTTTATCTGGACCATGCCCAAGGGTTGGCCTCTCTTCTTCAGCAGTTTTTGCTGGACGCCAAGGTCATTGAGCGCAGGAAAGGTGCGGTTACCTATCTTCAGCGGGCAGAGGACATCATGGATTTCTTGATCGTGATTGGGGCCATGCAGGCGCGTGATAATTTTGAGCGCGTCAAGATTTTGCGTGAAACCCGTAATGATCTCAATCGGGCTAATAATGCCGAGACAGCTAATATCGCTCGAACGGTTTCTGCTAGTATGAAGACTATCAACAATATCAGTAAAATCAAAGATAGAATGGGTTTGGAAAATTTACCCGTGGATTTGCAAGAGGTGGCTCAGTTGCGAATCCAGCACCCAGATTACTCTATCCAGCAGTTGGCAGATAGCCTGAGCAATCCCCTAACCAAAAGTGGCGTCAACCACAGACTCCGAAAAATAAACAAGATTGCAGATGAATTATAAAACCACGGATTATTCAATCCGTGGTTGTTTTCTTATAAACTTGTTGAGTGTTTTGGTTGCACTTTTTGGTCAGGGTCGATGTAGTTGATGGCATTGTTAATAGCAGTTGGTGCTTCTCCAAGTCCTGTGGCAATCAAGTCAATCTTTCCTTCGTAGTAGCAGCAGTCTCCGATAGCGTAAATACCCGCTTGGCTGGATTCTTGCTTGCTATTGACGATAATCTTGTGTCGGTTGAGATCCAGACCCCATTTTTTTAGATTTCCGACAGATGATTTAAAACCATAGTTGACAAAGAGATGGTCTACTTCGATAGTTTCGGCTTCATCTGATTTGACTTTGGTGATTTCTAGTTTGTCGAGTGTTTTTCCATCTCCGAGAAGTTGGCTAGGGACGAACGGTGTCTTGATGGTTACAGATGATTCTTGCAAGGCTTGCACACTATGTTCCAAGGCGCGGAAGTTATCTCTGCGGTGAACGAGAGTAGTTGGGGCAATCTTTTCAAAAGCCAGAGCCCAGTCCACAGCTGAGTCTCCCCCACCAAGGATGGTTACTTTCTTGCCAGCGTATTGTTGGATATTGGAAACGTGGTAGTGGATATTTTCATAGTCTTCAACGTTCTCCAATTCGAGCGGACGCGGTTTAAAGGCGCCACCACCCATGGCAATGATAACTGTTTTAGTCAGGTGGCTACCTTTAGAGGTTGTAATGGCAAAGCCTTCTTCTTGTTTTTCAATCTCAAGAACGGTTTCATTGAGATGAATAGGAGTATCAAAGCCGTTTAGCTGTTCAATCAAGCGATTGGTCAACTCTTCTCCGGTTAAGTTTGGAAAACCTGGCACATCAAGGATTTGCTTTTCAGGGTAGAGGATGGCTGGTTGACCACCAAGCTGGGGAAGGGAGTCGATGATTTGGACTTTGGCTTGGCGTAGATGGGCGTAAAAGGCAGCAAAGAGCCCGACAGGACCGCCACCTACAATGGTAATATCATAGAGTTGAGACATGATTTCTCCTTTGTTTTTTCTAGTCAGTTTATTTTATCATATTTTTGCTTAATTTAAAATGAGGTAGGATAGGGAAAAAATGGGCAAAAAATGGTATAATGATGAGTAAAGTGTTTTGACAGGGAGGAGGCCAAGGATGAATTTTCAACAATTATCCAATTTACAATACTGGACGAGTTTGTTTTCAAGTCCTTGGAGTATAGTCACCAATCTGATTGATATTCTCATTGTGACTTATATTTTATATCATTTTACTAAAGCTATTGCAGGCACCAAGATTATGATATTGGTCCGTGGAGTCTTAGTTTTTATTCTAGCCCAGATTCTTTCCAATATGATTGGTTTAACAACTATTTCCTGGTTGATCAATCAGATCATCACCTACGGGGTGATTGCAGCAGTGGTTATCTTTTCACCAGAGATTCGGACTGGTTTGGAGCGATTGGGTCGGGCTACTGATTTCTTTTCCAATGCCCCTATCAGTGCGGAAGAGCAAATGGTTCGTGCATTTGTGAAATCAGTTGAATACATGAGTCCTCGTAAGATTGGGGCGCTTGTAGTGGTTCAGCGAGTAAGAACCTTGCAGGAATACATCTCGACAGGGATTCCTTTAGATGCTAAAATTTCGGCTGAATTGCTTATCAATATTTTTATTCCCAATACTCCCTTGCATGATGGTGCTGTCATTATCAAGGAAGACCGGATTGCCGTCACTTCAGCCTATCTACCCCTGACCGAAGATACCGGGATTTCCAAGGAGTTTGGAACGCGTCACAGGGCGGCGATTGGTTTGTCGGAAGTGTCAGATGCTCTTACCTTTGTGGTTTCGGAAGAAACGGGTGGAATCTCAATCACCTATAATGGAGTCTTTAAGCACGATTTGACCTTGGAAGAGTTTGAATCTGAATTGAGAAGAATCTTACTTCCAAAATCAGAGAAAAAGCAAGGTCTGAAAGAGCGCTTGCTAGGAGGATTGAAACATGAGAAAAAATAGTCTATACATCATTTCTTCCTTCTTTTTCGCCTGCATCCTCTTTATCTATGCGACTTCAACAAACTATCAGAATAGCAACAGTGCCAGACAGGTGCGGACGGAGACTTATACAAACACAGTTCTTAATGTCCCAATTGATATTCAGTATGACAGTGATCAGTATTTTATCAGTGGTTTTACATCTGAGGTGACGGTCTTTCTAACAGGCTCAAACAGAGTTGCTTTAGCGAGTGAGATGCAGGAAAGTACCCGCAAATTTAAGGTGACGGCTGATCTTTCTGATGCTAGTGTAGGAACCATCGAAGTTCCTCTGACTATTGAAAATTTACCGAGTGGTTTGACGGCTGTTGCGACACCGCAAAAGATAACAGTGAAGGTTGGTAAAAAAGCAAAACGAGACAATGTCATTGTTGTGCCGGAGATTGATCCTAGTCAGATTGATTCTCGCGTGAAAATCGATACAGTTACTGTATCAGATGAAAAAGTAACGGTTATTAGTGATGAGGAAACCCTCTCCAAAGTAGATCGTGTCATTGCCATCTTACCGACGAGTGAACGGATAACTAGAAACTACTCGTCCTCTGTTCCTCTACAAGCAGTCGATAAAAATGGAAATGTCTTACCAAGCGTCATTATGCCGTTTGACACAACTATGAAAATTACAACAAAAACAGCAACGTCTAGTTCAAGTAACTCGTCAACAAGTTCCTCAGAAGGCAGTTCGTCTTCAACGAGTTCAGAAACAAAATCAGATTCGTCTAAACAATAATAAATAATAGAAAAGGATGATAAATAAAATGGGTAAATATTTTGGGACCGATGGAGTCCGTGGAGAAGCAAACGTAGAACTGACACCAGAATTGGCCTTTAAACTAGGCCGTTTTGGTGGATATGTCCTCAGTCAACACGAAACAGAAGCCCCTAAAGTCTTTGTAGGACGTGATACACGTATCTCAGGAGAAATGTTAGAATCAGCCTTGGTGGCAGGTCTTCTCTCTGTAGGGATTCACGTCTACAAACTTGGTGTCCTTGCAACACCAGCAGTAGCTTACTTGGTCAAAACTGAGGGAGCCAGTGCAGGTGTTATGATTTCTGCCAGCCACAACCCAGCCCTTGATAATGGAATTAAATTCTTTGGTGGGGATGGCTTCAAACTTGATGATGAAAAAGAAGCAGAAATCGAAGCTTTGCTAGATGCTACTGAAGACACTCTTCCTCGTCCAAGCGCCGAAGGCTTGGGAACCTTAGTGGACTATCCAGAAGGTTTACGTAAGTATGAAGGCTACCTTGTTTCAACTGGAACGCCTCTTGAAGGAATGAAAGTGGCCTTGGATACAGCCAACGGTGCAGCATCTACAAGTGCCCGTCAAATCTTTGCAGACCTTGGGGCTCAAATAACTGTTATTGGGGAGACACCAGATGGTCTTAACATCAACTTGAATGTGGGTTCTACACATCCAGAAGCTCTTCAAGAAGTGGTCAAAGAAAGTCAGTCAGCTATTGGTTTGGCCTTTGACGGAGATAGTGACCGTTTGATTGCTGTTGATGAAAATGGCGAGATCGTCGATGGTGATAAGATCATGTATATCATCGGGAAATACCTTTCTGAAAAAGGCCAGTTGGCTCAAAACACCATCGTGACAACGGTTATGTCTAACCTTGGCTTCCATAAGGCCTTGGAGAGTGCTGGTATTAACAAGGCAGTGACTGCTGTTGGTGACCGCTATGTCGTTGAAGAAATGAGAAAATCAGGCTACAACCTTGGTGGTGAACAGTCTGGTCACGTTATCTTAATGGATTACAACACTACTGGTGATGGTCAATTATCAGCTGTTCAATTGACTAAAATCATGAAAGAAACAGGCAAGAGCTTGTCTCAACTAGCATCAGAAGTGACGATTTACCCACAAAAACTGGTCAATATCCGAGTGGAAAATGCTATGAAAGAGAAAGCCATGGAAGTACCAGCCATCAAGACAATCATTGAAAAGATGGAAGAAGAGATGGCAGGAAACGGCCGTATCCTTGTCCGCCCAAGTGGAACAGAACCCCTCTTGCGTGTCATGGCAGAAGCCCCAACAACAGAAGAAGTTAACTACTACGTAGATACGATTGCTGCTGTTGTTAAAGATGAAATCGGAATTGACTAAAGCCTAGAAAACTAGATGAAATGATAAAAATGTGGTACAATTGCATAGTAAATTGTAGCAATGGGAGAGAAAAATGAATCTTAAACGAGAACAAGAATTTGTTAGCCAGTATCACTTTGATGCTCGTAACTTTGAATGGGAAAATGAAAATGGAGCTCCTGAAACTAAGGTAGACGTGAACTTTCAGTTACTCCAACATGACCAAGAAAACCAAGTGACTTCTTTAGTCGTTATCTTGAGCTTCATGATTGTCTTTGACAAATTTGTCATCAGCGGAACAATTTCCCAAGTGAACCATGTGGAAGGTCGTATTGTTAACGAACCAAGCGAATTTAACCAAGAAGAAGTCGAAACCTTGGCACGTCCATGTTTGAACATGCTCAATCGTTTGACGTATGAAGTAACAGAAATCGCCTTGGATCTTCCAGGGATCAATTTGGAGTTTTAGTCATGAAATTAGCTGTCATTACAGATTCTTCAGCCTATTTAGAGGAGAAGACGCTGCAAAGAGAGAATCTTTTTATCTTGGATATTCCTGTCAATATCGATGGAGAGGAGTATGTTGAAGGTGTCAATCTGACAGCTGAGGAATTTTATCAAAAAATGGCTCAGTCTGCAGAATTGCCTAAAACCAGTCAACCGAGTATTGCCAAATTGGATGAGATTCTAAGTTCCTTGAAAGACGAGGGTTATACCCATGTCTTGGGACTATTTCTTTCGTCAGGAATTTCAGGCTTTTATCAGAACATCCAATACATGTTGGATGAGTATGATGGCTTGACCATTGCCTTTCCGGATACCCATATCACAAGCTCCCCTCTAGGATTTATGGTAGAGAGTGCCTTTGAATGGTCAGAACAAGGTGATGATTTTGCCCAGATTCAGGAGAAGTTGTCTATCCAAATTGCTGATAATTCAGCCTTTATCATAGTAGATGACCTCGACCACTTGGTTAAGGGAGGACGTTTGTCAAATGGAGCAGCTATCTTAGGAAATCTCCTCAGTATCAAGCCTATCCTTTACTTTAATGACCAAGGAGTGATTGAAGTTTACGAAAAAGTTCGTACAGAAAAGAAAGCAATCAAACGTTTGGTGGAAATCATCAAGGAGTTGACAAAAGATGGGGACTACCGTATAACAGTCATTCATGGGAACGCTCCTCAAAAGGCAGCGGATTTACGTCAGCTTTTGATGGAGAGTGGTGTGACTGCTGAAATTCCAATTGAAACCTTTGGTAGTGTCATTGGGACCCACCTTGGAGAAGGTAGTATCGCCTTGAGCTATACACCAATCGTCTAAATTGTTCTTACAGGCTTTGTATCTTAGCAATTGAACACGGCCTACCTGCCTCTTGAAAAAAGATGCCTGTCTTGCCTTTCATGGCAAGTCAGCGCCATTCCCTATTTTTCATGGGCAGCTAACGTCCTTTGTATCTTGATAATTGAACACGCCTGGAACCCTGTGTGAAAAAGATAGTTCTTCCAAGGAGTAGACACTCCTTGATCAGAACTCCTATTTTCACTTTGTGTTCTTACAAGCTTTGTATCTTAGACAGGAGTAGAGATGAGTATTCGAGTAATTATTGCCGGTTTTAAGGGAAAGATGGGCCAAGCTGCTTGTCAGATGGTCTTGGTTGATCCTGACTTGGACTTGGTCGCAGTTTTGGATCCTTTTGAGTCTGAGTCAGAGTGGCAGGGTATTCCTGTCTTTAATGATAAGGCTGCCTTGGCTGGTTTTGAAGCGGATGTCTGGGTAGATTTTACTACACCAGCCGTTGCCTACGAAAATACACGCTTTGCTCTTGAAAATGGCTTTGCTCCTGTCGTAGGAACAACTGGATTCACTAGTGAAGAAATTGCAGAACTCAAAGCATTTTCCCGTAAACAAGATTTGGGTGGCTTGATTGCCCCTAACTTTGCCTTGGGAGCTGTCTTGCTGATGCAATTTGCGGCGCAAGCTGCCAAATATTTCCCAAATGTGGAGATTATCGAGCTCCATCATGACAAGAAAAAAGATGCTCCGAGTGGAACAGCTATCAAAACAGCTGAGTTGATGGCGGAAGTTCGGGAATCAATCCAGCAAGGTGCGCCTGATGAGGAAGAATTGATTGCGGGTGCCCGTGGTGCTGACTTTGATGGCATGCGCATCCACTCAGTTCGTCTACCAGGCTTGGTAGCCCATCAGGAAGTCATCTTTGGCAATCAGGGAGAAGGATTGACCCTCCGTCATGACTCCTATGATCGCAGCTCCTTCATGACAGGGGTGAATTTGGGAATCAAAGAAGTTGTCAAGCGTCATGAGCTTGTCTATGGATTAGAACACTTATTATGAGATTAACGCAAATGCCTTCTGAATTTCAGAAGGCTTTACCAGTATTAGAAAAAATTAAAGAAGCAGGCTTTGAGGCCTATTTTGTTGGGGGCTCTGTTCGAGATGCCCTCCTCAATCGTCCCATCCATGATGTGGATATTGCGACTTCTTCTTATCCAGAGGAAACCAAGCAGATATTTTCCCGCACAGCTGATATCGGAATCGAGCACGGAACTGTCTTGGTTTTAGATGGGGACGAGGAGTATGAGGTAACCACCTTTCGGACAGAGGATGTCTATGTAGACTATCGCAGACCCAGTGCGGTTTCCTTTGTGCGTTCGCTAGAAGAAGACCTCAAGCGCCGTGACTTCACAGTTAATGCCTTTGCCTTGGATGAGACAGGCGAAATTATTGACTTGTTCCATGGTTTAGAGGATTTGGAAAACCAAGTCTTGCGAGCAGTTGGAGTGGCTAGTGAACGTTTCAATGAAGATGCTTTGCGCATTATGCGTGGTTTTCGTTTTCAGGCCAGTCTTGGTTTTGAACTTGAGCAAGAAACATTTGAAGCGATGAAGACTTTGACGCCACTCTTGGAGAAAATTTCTGTGGAGCGAACCTTTGTTGAGTTTGATAAGCTCTTGCTGGCACCTTTTTGGCGAGTTGGTCTGTCTTCCATGATTGAGAGTCAAGCTTATGATTATCTCCCTGATATGGCAGCCAGTCGAGAAAAGCTTCAAAAATTGTTTGATTTAGAGGCGGATTTCACCTTTGAGTCTTCTGAGCAAGCCTGGGCGGCCCTCTTGTGGGCTTTGGAGATTAAGGATGCTCAGCCATTTTTGAAGGCATGGAAAACCTCACGACAATTTGCCAAGCAGGTTCAGGATTTGCTGACCATTTTGGCTTTGCGAGAAGAAGGAGAGCTGAGCAAGCGCGATTGTTACCGCTTTGATTTGGATTCCCTTCTACAAGCCGAAAGTCTTCGTCAGGCTCAAGGAAAAGAAGTCAACCCACAAGCCATCAAAGAAACTTACCATAGTTTGACCATTCATGATAAGAAAGAAATTCAGATTAACGGTGGAATTTTGATTAAGGAATATGGTTACCAGCCAGGACCAGACTTGGGAGAGATTTTAACAGAGATTGAGTTTGCCATTGTCGATGGAGAGTTGGAAAACGACCGTCAAGCCATCCATACTTACCTGAGGGAGAAAAAATGAGTGATTTTATCGTTGAAAAACTAAGCAAATCCGTCGGTGATAAGACCGTTTTTAAGGATATTTCTTTTATCATCCATGACTTGGATAGAATCGGTCTAATAGGTGTCAATGGAACGGGTAAGACCACTCTGTTAGACGTTCTTTCTGGTGTTTCTGGCTTTGATGGGGATGTCAGTCCCTTTTCGGCAAAGAATGACTATAAGATTGGCTACTTGACACAGGATCCTGATTTTGATGATAGCAAGACAGTTTTGGATACGGTTCTCTCCAGCGACCTCAAGGAAATCCAGTTGATTCGTGAGTATGAGTTAATCATGCTCAATTACAGTGAGGACAAGCAGGCTCGTTTGGAACGGGTCATGGCAGAGATGGATTCTCTCCAAGCCTGGGAAATTGAAAGCCAGGTCAAGACGGTCCTCAGCAAGCTGGGTATTCAGGACTTGTCGACTCCAGTTGGTGAATTGTCAGGCGGTCTGAGAAGACGGGTTCAGTTGGCGCAAGTTCTCCTAGGCAACCACGACCTCTTGTTACTGGACGAGCCGACCAACCACTTGGACATTGCGACCATTGAGTGGCTGACTCTCTTTTTGAAAAATTCCAAGAAGACAGTTCTCTTTATCACCCACGATCGCTATTTCCTAGATGCACTATCAACGCGGATTTTCGAGTTGGACCGAGCAGGCTTGACCGAGTATCAGGGAAATTATCAGGACTATGTTCGTCTCAAGGCTGAGCAAGATGAGCGTGACGCTGCTCTCCTTCACAAAAAGGAGCAACTCTACAAACAAGAATTGGCTTGGATGCGCAGACAACCGCAAGCGCGTGCGACCAAGCAGCAGGCTCGTATCAATCGTTTCCACGATTTGAAAAAGGAAGTTTCAGGTGGCGTTGCTGATACAGACTTGACCATGAACTTTGAAACCAGTCGGATTGGGAAGAAAGTCATCGAGTTTCAGGACGTTTCCTTTGCCTATGAAAACAAGCCCATTTTGCAAGATTTTAATCTCTTGGTGCAAGCTAAAGACCGTATCGGTATCGTTGGGGACAACGGTGTTGGGAAGTCAACCCTGCTTAACCTCATCGCAGGAAGTCTTGAGCCGACAGCAGGTCAAGTTGTGATTGGGGAAACCGTTCGTATCGCCTATTTCTCTCAACAAATCGAAGGCTTGGATGAAAGTAAAAGGGTCATCAATTACCTGCAGGAAGTAGCAGAAGAGGTCAAGACCAGTGGTGGTTCTACGACTTCCATCGCTGAGTTGCTAGAGCAGTTCCTCTTTCCACGTTCGACGCATGGAACCTTGATTGAGAAGTTGTCTGGAGGAGAGAAAAAACGCCTTTATCTCCTTAAACTTCTTCTTGAAAAACCCAATGTTCTGCTTTTGGACGAGCCAACCAATGATTTGGATATTGCGACCTTGACAGTTTTGGAGAATTTCTTGCAAGGCTTTGCTGGACCAGTTTTGACTGTTAGTCACGACCGTTATTTTCTGGATAAGGTAGCGACTAAGATTCTGGCTTTTGAGGATGGTAAGATTCGTCCTTTCTTTGGCCATTACACTGATTACCTTGACGAAAAAGCCTTTGAAGCAGAAACAGCAAGTCAAGTTCAAAAGGCCGAAAAAGAGAAAGTGGTCAAAGTCCGTGAAGACAAGAAGCGAATGACCTATCAAGAAAAGCAGGAGTGGGCAAGCATTGAAGGCGATATTGAAGCCTTGGAAAATCGTATCGCTGCTATTGAAGAGGAGATGCAGGCAAATGGCTCCGACTTTGGTAAACTAGCGACTCTTCAAAAAGAGCTAGACGAGAAAAACGAAGAACTCCTTGAAAAATACGAACGCTATGAATACCTAAGTGAGTTGATATGATGGAAGAAAAAGTCATTAAACGTAGTCCCAAGAAAATCATTTGGAATGCCTTGTTTGGCCTCGCTTCAGTGCTTTTCTTCTTGCTACCTCTCTCTTATCTCCATTCGTATTCGCAAAAGGGGACCAGACTTCATACGATAAGTCTTTTGTTAATGCTGCTTGTACTTTTTTGTGCTGGAGTGGTCGTTTATCAGACATACAGGCTGTTAAGTTCCGATAAGGAATATTTGAGATGTACTGTTGAGGGGTTTTACTACAAACCAAACCCAAAGAAACCCAGTCGTTTCTATGCTTGGACAGATGTAGAAGAGTTTTCCTTTTCTCGGATTCGAGGGAAGTATAGGGATTCCTATCGGATTGAAGTTTATTTTAAAAACAAGGAAAATGTGAAATCCCAATCACTTCTAGCCCTACTGAAGAGAAGGTGTTTCCCTTTTCATCCGTCAGCAGATTTGATTATCCCTATCTTTCTATTAGATGTAGGTCTTCCTGAAAGGGTATACGAGACCATGAAGTACTATGAAAGAGAATGGCGCATCGAACAAAATCGTCAAGCAAGAAAAAAGGCAAAACAAGCTTCGAAAAGCAAATCTTCCAAACCGTCATAGTCTGTCTTTACTTAAAGTAGCATAATCAAAAAGGCCCTATCCATTGGATAGGGTTACTGTCTGTCTTCTTTTTTTGTTTCCTGGTGGAAGATATTTTGCCAAGTCTCATGGCGACGCCAGATACTGGTATGGACGATACCATCCAGCTCATAGCAAATGAGCTTGGTTTTCTGACTAATGGAAGTGATTTGAATATCCTTAATAGTAGCTTTAAGTTCTTTTTCGGCTTGATAAGCGACTTTATCCATCTGCTCTCCATCTTGACGGATATAGAGAAAGTCCTCAGCAAGGAGTTCTTCTAGCTGATTTCCTTGGTCAATCAATTGCTCACGCATGAGCAGTTTTTTGTAGACATTGTCTAAAATCTCGTCCTCAGGTATAGGAGCAGGTTCGATGTGGATATCAGTATCAAAAACACCAAATCGTTCTTCTAGCATAGACTCAACTTGGTCTGCAATTTCGTGACTTTCATAGACTGATAGATCGGGATTCATTTCCAGCGTGATATCAAGGTAGATATTGCTACCGTAGGTGCGACCTCTTTGAGACTTAACCTTACTAATCTTTGGAATCTCCATGATGGCCTTCTGATAATCTTCCAGCAGACGGTCGTCAAAACCATCTGAAAGACTAAAGGAAGACTCTATAAAGATATCATAGGCTGTCTTTAAGATAAAGAAGGTGATGATGATAGCAACCAGTTTATCCACGATAGGATAGTTGAAACTGCTTGCTAGGATAGCAATGGAAGTCCCCAGCGAGGTGACAGCATCGGAAAGATTGTCCTTGGTGGCAGCCTTGAGCGCCTTGGACTTGGATTTCTTACTGAGGCGAGTATTATAGAGATAAACTGCGAACATGACTGCCGCAGAGACGACTCCTAGACTTGCACCCAGAGGGTCGATAACTGTCTGTTCTCGACTGAGAATTTTTTGAATGGTGTCCCGAAGAACATCAAAGCCAACGTAGAACATGATGATGGAAGTAATCAAACTAGCCAAATCTTCAATCTTCCAGTGACCGAAACGATGATCACGGTCTGCAGGCTGGCGTGCCATACGAATACCGATCAGAAGAGCAACATTTCCGATAATATCTGATACGTTGTTGAAACCATCCGCTACCAAACTGGAAGAATGTAGGAGGTGGCCAGTCGCTAATTTTGCCGTAGACAAGAGGAGGTAGGTTGAAATACTGATAATAGCTCCACGTTCTGCCAATTTGAGATTTGACATGGATTGGTTCATCGGACTTCCTTTCTAGTGCTGAGATTCTGTTTTCATTATACTGGTTTTCAAAGGAAAATTCAAATTTAGTCTTGTTTCATCGGATTTAAACCCTTGAAAATTGTTCAAATTTTGATATAATAGTACTACTCAAGGGAGTAGCTGGCAGAAACCTGTGATAGTGTCGTCATTCCGAATTGTATACTGAAAAGTATGTTTTCCGGCACTATCTTAAACAGCGAGACTTGTTATGATTAACAGGTCTCTTTTTGTTTGTCGTGAAAAGATAGGACAGAAAGAGAGTCTGTTTTGCACACAATGTCAAGGAGGAGACACATGTCAAAAGAACAAAAACGCCAAGCGTTTTATACTCAAAGTCCTGAAGAGGTCTTGAAGTCGGTTGAAGCAACTGAGCAAGGTCTTTCGTCAAGCGAAGCGCAGAAACGCCTAGCTGAATATGGACGCAATGAACTGGAAGAGGGTGAGAAAAAATCTCTCCTAGTCAAGTTTATTGAGCAATTTAAGGATTTGATGATTATCATCCTAATTGCTGCGGCTATCTTGTCCGTCATAACTTCTGGTGGAGAAGATATTGCAGATGCCATCATTATCCTTGCCGTGGTTATCATCAACGCTGCCTTTGGTGTTTACCAAGAAGGAAAAGCAGAAGAAGCCATCGAAGCCCTCAAGTCTATGTCTAGTCCAGCTGCTCGCGTTATTCGTGATGGACACATGACTGAGATTGATTCCAAAGAATTGGTGCCAGGTGATATCGTCGCCCTCGAAGCTGGTGACGTCGTACCAGCAGACCTACGTTTGCTAGAAGCTAATTCTCTTAAAATCGAAGAAGCAGCATTGACAGGTGAGTCTGTTCCAGTTGAAAAAGATTTGACTGTAGAACTCGCTGCAGATGCTGGTATTGGTGACCGTGTCAATATGGCCTTCCAAAACTCAAACGTGACCTACGGTCGTGGTCTTGGTGTTGTTGTCAATACAGGTATGTATACTGAAGTGGGTCATATCGCTGGCATGCTCCAAGATGCTGATGAGACAGATACGCCACTAAAACAAAACTTGAACAACCTTTCTAAGGTTTTGACCTATGCTATCTTGGTCATTGCCCTTGTTACTTTTGTTGTTGGTGTCTTCATTCAAGGAAAAAATCCACTTGGTGAGTTGATGACCTCTGTTGCGCTTGCTGTTGCAGCCATTCCAGAAGGACTCCCAGCTATCGTGACGATCGTTCTTGCCCTTGGTACTCAAGTTTTGGCCAAACGAAACTCTATCGTTCGTAAGTTGCCAGCAGTCGAAACACTTGGTTCAACAGAAATCATCGCTTCTGATAAGACTGGTACGCTTACCATGAACAAGATGACAGTCGAGAAAGTCTTCTATGACGCAGTCCTACATGACTCAGCTGATGATATTGAACTTGGCTTGGACATGCCACTACTTCGTTCAGTTGTCTTGGCCAATGATACCAAGATTGATGCTGAAGGAAACCTGATCGGGGATCCAACGGAAACAGCCTTCATCCAGTATGCCTTGGACAAGGGCTACGATGTTAAAGGGTTCTTAGAGAAATATCCTCGTGTTGCCGAGTTGCCATTTGACTCAGATCGTAAACTCATGTCGACAGTTCATCCATTGCCAGATGGTAAATTCCTCGTAGCAGTCAAAGGGGCTCCAGATCAACTTTTGAAACGTTGTGTTGCTCGTGATAAAGCTGGAGATGTTGCTCCGATTGATGAGAAAGTCACTGAATTAATCCATACAAACAACTCTGACATGGCTCACCAAGCTCTGCGTGTTCTTGCGGGTGCTTATAAGATTATCGATAGTATTCCAGAAAATCCTACTTCTGAGGAGCTTGAAAACAACTTAATCTTTACTGGTTTGATTGGGATGATTGACCCTGAGCGTGCCGAAGCGGCAGAAGCCGTTCGTGTCGCTAAGGAAGCGGGAATCCGTCCAATCATGATTACTGGTGACCACCAAGACACAGCAGAAGCTATTGCCAAACGTTTGGGAATTATCGATGAAAATGACTCGGAAGACCATGTCTTGACTGGTGCTGAACTCAACGAACTTTCAGATGAAGAATTTGAAAAAGTCGTTGGTCAATACTCTGTCTACGCGCGTGTATCTCCAGAACACAAGGTTCGTATCGTCAAGGCTTGGCAAAAACAAGGTAAGGTTGTTGCTATGACAGGTGACGGTGTTAATGACGCTCCGGCTCTGAAAACAGCCGACATTGGTATCGGTATGGGAATCACTGGTACTGAGGTTTCTAAGGGTGCATCTGACATGATTCTTGCAGATGATAACTTTGCGACTATCATTGTCGCAGTTGAAGAAGGACGTAAGGTCTTCTCAAACATTCAAAAGACTATTCAGTACTTGCTTTCTGCCAATACGGCTGAAGTATTAACCATCTTCCTATCAACCTTGTTTGGTTGGGATGTCTTGCAGCCAGTTCATCTCTTGTGGATCAACTTGGTAACCGATACCTTCCCAGCTATCGCTCTTGGTGTTGAACCAGCTGAGCCAGGTGTTATGACCCACAAACCACGTGGACGCAAATCAAGCTTCTTCTCAGGTGGGGTCATGAGTTCCATTATTTATCAAGGTGTACTCCAAGGTGCTCTCGTCTTGACTGTTTATGGTCTTGCTCTTGCCTATCCAGTTCATGTAGGAGACAACCAAGCCATTCACGCGGATGCCCTCACTATGGCCTTTGCAACGCTTGGTTTGATTCAGCTCTTCCATGCCTACAACGTCAAGTCTGTTTACCAATCCATCTTGACAGTCGGACCATTCAAGTCTAAGACCTTCAACTGGTCAATCTTGGTATCCTTCATTCTTCTTATGGCAACGATCGTTGTAGAACCACTTGAAGGTATCTTCCACGTAACCAAACTAGACTTGTCACAATGGGCTATTGTTCTAGCTGGAAGCTTCTCAATGATACTTATCGTCGAAATCGTCAAGTTTGTTCAACGTAAACTTGGTCTTGATAAGAACGCGATTTAAAAAGAAAGTCATCTTCGGATGGCTTTTTTTGTATTTGAGGGAAAGGACTAGAAGTTGCCCCCTTTTGTGCTATAATAAAGTAAAGATGTAAGGAGCGTAAGAGAATGGAAAAGAAAATTGTCCGAGATGTCTTATTCTTGTCGCAGGTCTCGAAACCTGCAAGTCAGGAAGACCTTTATCTGGCTAAGGATTTGCAGGATACCCTGCTGGCTAATCGCGAGACCTGTGTCGGTCTAGCGGCCAATATGATTGGTGTGCAGAAGCGTGTCATTATCTTTAATCTTGGCTTGGTTCCCATGGTTATGTTTAATCCCGTTCTCCTTTCCTACATAGGACCTTACGAGACAGAGGAAGGGTGTTTGTCCTTGACTGGGGTGCGATCAACAACTCGTTATGAAACGATTACGGTTTCCTATCGAGATAGTAAGTGGCAGGAACAGACCATTACGTTAACAGGTTTTCCAGCTCAGATCTGCCAACATGAACTGGATCATTTGGAAGGACGGATTATTTAGGAGGAATTCAGATGAAACGCATACTTTTTGAACTTGTTTTTATCGCAACGACTTGGTATATCTTTTTGCCGCCACTTAATCTTACTAGTTGGGAATTCATCTTCTTTCTTTGTGGGCATCTGGTGGTGATGGGAATTTTGTTTAGTTTCCGCAAGGATACCAACCTCCTCAAGACAGTTCACCTACGTCATGGCAAGGCTGCCAAAGATCTCAATCTAGAAGGATTCCTTTTTACCAAACTTAGTAGAGGATTGTTTCTGACTGCAGCTATCATCTTTGTCCTTGCTGGTCTGGTAAGCCTAGTAACCTCTAGCTTTTTCCAAGCAAAAAATTATGCTAATGTAGTGTCTATCACAGAAAAAGACTTTAAAGATTTTCCTAAGAGTGATACCAGTAAGGTTCCAATCCTAGATCGGAGCACTGCAGAAAAGATTGGAGACCGTTATCTAGGCTCTCTGACGGATAAGGTCTCCCAGTACGTAGCAGCAGATACTTATACTCAGCTGACGGTTGATGGCAAACCCTATCGGGTGACCCCTTTGGAGTATGCCGACCCGATCAAATGGTTTAATAATCAGTCCAAGGGAATTGGAGAGTATATCAAGGTTGATATGGTGACAGGAAATGCGGAATTGGTGGATTTAAAAACGCCCATGAAGTATTCAGACTCTGAGTATTTTAACCGAGACGTCAAACGCCATCTTCGGATTAAGTACCCAACCAAGATTTTTAAAACGCCCTCCTTTGAGGTGGATGATGAAGGCAATCCCTTCTATGTAGCAACCGTTTATCAAAAGCAGTTTGGTCTAGGAGTCCCGCGTCCTTCATCTGTTATTATCTTAGATGCCACCAATGGAGAAACCAAGGAATACAGCTTGGATGAAGTCCCAGAATGGGTGGATCGTGTCTATCCAGCTGAAGAAACCATCGAGCAAATCAACTACAACGGCAAGTATAAAGACGGCCTCTGGAATGCCTTGATTTCTAAGAAAAACGTTACCCAAACGACAGAAGGCTATAACTATCTTTCTATCGGAAATGACATTTATCTCTACACTGGGGTGACTTCAGCCAACGCTGACGAAAGTAATCTAGGATTTATCCTTGAAAATATGCGCACTGGTGAAATCACCAAGTACAATCTAGCTTCAGCAACCGAAGAATCTGCCCGTGCTTCTGCAGAGGGAGCAGTGCAAGAGAAGGCCTACAAGGCTACCTTCCCTATTCTTGTCAATCTCAATGACAAACCGCTCTATATCATGGGCTTGAAGGACAATGCAGGCTTGGTCAAGGAGTATGCATTGGTCGATGCCGTGGAGTACCAAAACGTCATCGTAGCAACTACGGTAGATGAACTCCTCAGCAAGTATGCCAATAAAAATGACCTCGAGTTGGATAATGAAACGGTAGAAAACATCAAGGGTATCGTCTCAGACCTTAAATCAGCTGTCATCAAGGGTGATACCGTCTACTTCTTTAAAGTTGATGGCAAGATTTATAAGGTCAAGGCTTCCGTGTCAGACGACCTTCCTTACCTCGAAAATGGCCAATCCTTCGAAGGTCAAGTTGGAAAAGATAACTATCTCAAGACCTTTAAAGTACAATAATACTCTTCGAAAATCAAATTCAAACTACGTCAGCGTCGCCTTGCCGTACTCAAGTACAGCCTGCGGCTAGCTTCCTAGTTTGCTCTTTGATTTTCATTGAGTATAAAAATAGGTTTTCTCAGTTCAAGGAGAAAAAAGATAAATTCTTATCTATCTTAACAAGCTTAGCTGGCACAGCCCTTGTTCTCGCGGCTATCTGGTTAGGATGGACAAAATAAACAGAGAAACCTCGGTATGAACCGAGGTTTTTAAGATGAAATTCTTGGTCGTGGTTGAAAAATATGCTACACTAACAATATGAAAATTTTAATCCCAACAGCAAAAGAAATGAACACAGACCATCCTTGTATCGAAGCGCTCCCCTTGAGGGAAGAAAGTCAGGTAGTCCTTGACTCACTGGCGCACTACTCAGCCAGTGAATTAGAGACTTTTTATAAGGTATCTGCCGAGAAAGCAGAAGAAGAGTACGCTCATATTCAAGCTTTAAAAGATCACAGGGCTAAACATTATCCAGCCTTGAAACTTTTCGATGGTCTCATGTATCGTCACATCAAACGAGATGAGTTAACCAAGGCTGAACAAACCTATCTTGAAAATCATGTCCTAATTACCTCGGCTTTATACGGTGTTGTCCCCGCCTTGTCGCCCATGGCTCCTCACCGTTTGGATTTCTTGATGAAGTTAAAAGTTGCTGGGAAGACTTTAAAGAGTCATTGGAAGTCAGCCTACGATGAGGCACTAGAGGATGAGGATTTGATATTCTCACTCCTATCATCAGAGTTTGAAACCGTATTTTCGAAGGAAATTAGAGAAAAGATGGTGACCTTCAAATTTATGGAGGACAAGGCAGGCCAGCTGAAAATCCACTCAACCATTTCAAAAAAAGCCCGTGGTGCCTTTTTAACCGCCTTGATAGAGGGGCAAGTCCATACAGTCGAACAAGCTCGCAAGCTCCGCTTTGCCGGCTTTGACTACCGACCTGATTTATCCAGTGACTTAGAACTCGTCTTTGTGAAACAAGCATAAAACCAGCTCATTCGAGCTGGTTTTTGCTGGATTAGTTGATGGCTGCAAGAAGGTCGTCAGCTTGTTTTGCAAGTGATGAAGCAGTTGCTTCTTCTAACACCAATTTTCCGTCTGCCCAAGCAGAGTCATTGACACGAGCAGCTGTAAAGTCACCAACGACTTGTGTACGGATAAATGGCAAGAGGTCTTTGTAAATAGCAAAGAGTTGATCGTGACCGGCATTGGCTACAGATGAGACAGTAACAAACTTGTCTTGGAGGGCAGAAGCTCCACGTGTATCAGACAAGTCAATGGCGCGAGAGAGCCAGTCAAGCAAGTTCTTCACTGTTCCAGGGATAGAGAAGTTGTAGACTGGAGAGAAAATCCAGATGGCATCCGCAGCAAGGACTGCTTCACGAGCAGCAGCTACAGCTGGATGAGTTGGAACTTCCAAATCTTGGCTGAAGAGAGGAACAGCTGAGTAATCAAGATAGCTAACTTCTGCTTTTCCAGCAAGTGCTTTTTCAGCTTCGAGGGCCATTTGGTGGTTGAAAGAACCTTGGCGAAGTGAACCGACGATAAATAATACTTTTTTAGACATGATGTGTCTCCTTTAGTTTAAAATTCAAAGAGCGAACTCTTTTGTTACCATCCATGTTACAACAAATGATACTAATTAGCAATAATTTTGCTCACAAATTTTTAAATTTTTTTAAAATCTGGATTAAGTCTTCCTTTTCGCCATCTTCCAAGATGCTGAGTGCTTCTACAATCGAATCGATATGGTCAGGAAGAACCTCCTCGATTTTTCTGCGTCCTGCAGGTGTTAATTTCAGGAAAAAGGAGCGACGATCCTTGGGGTCGCAAGTTCTAGAAATCCATCCATCTCGAACCATATTTCGAATGACAACAGTCATGTTTCCAGAAGTGGCTAGCATTTTTTCAATCAAATCCTGAATGCGCAGTTCCCCCTTGCTATAGAGGGTTTCCAAAACTGAAAATTGGGTGGGTGTTAGCCCGTGTTCTTTAGCAGCCTTGGCTTCATATGGTTTAAAAGTCCGTATGGCTTTATTAAGGACGATAGCCGTTTTTAAGTCTAGTTGATTATCGGAAATTTTCTCTTTCAAATATTGTTTCATAAGCTTTATTTTATCAATAATGAGAGAGAAAAACAAGAACTTACATTTTATAGGAAAAGATTCTTAGAATGTTCCCGTCTTCACTTGTAATAAAGAAGGAGAGATGGTAAAATAGACGAGTGAAACTAAGACAGAAAAAAGCAAAAAACAAGCTACTTTTACAGTATGGAATCGGCATTGCTCTGGTAGTACTAGTCATGACGACTTCCTTCCTTTATCTGATATCACTCAGCATGAAACCCTATCAAGATGCTAGAGTTGAGGGAGAAAAACTAGCCAAGCAGTATGCAGAATTGGAAGAGGCAGATCAGGTTGATTTTTATAATGGACTAGAAGGTTATTACAGCGTTTTAGGACATAATAAAAAGCAAGAGGCCATTGCCGTACTGATTGAAAAGAATGACCACAAGATTTATGTCTATCAGCTTGATAAGGGGATTTCTCAAGACAAGGCAGCGACGATTTCGAGGGAAAAAGGTGCTAGCGACATTGACAAAGTCACTTTTGGTCGCTATCAGGACAAGCCGATTTGGGAAGTTAAGTCAGGAAACCAGTACTATCTGGTTGACTTTGAAACAGGAGCAGTGATCCAATAAGGAGGGCATATGAAACTATCCAAACGTGTACTAGAAATGGAAGAAAGCGTCACTCTAGCTAGTGATGCAAGAGCCAAAGCGTTAAAAGCTCAAGGAAAAGATGTTCTTTTCTTAACCTTGGGACAGCCAGATTTTCATACTCCTGAAAATATTCAGGATGCGGCGGTGGAAGCGATTCGTGATGGACGAGCTTCCTTTTATACAGTTGCTTCAGGTCTGCCAGACTTAAAGGCTGCGGTTAATACCTACTTTGAACGCTATTATGGCTATTCTGTAGCAGCCAATGAGGTTACCTTTGCCACAGGTGCTAAGTTCTCTCTCTACACCTTCTTTATGGCTGTGGTCAATCCAGGTGATGAGGTCATCATTCCTACACCATACTGGGTCAGCTATGGAGACCAGGTCAAGATGGCAGAAGGTGTGCCAGTCTTTGTCCAGGCAAAGGAAGACAATCACTTTAAAGTAACAGTAGAGCAGTTAGAAGTAGCTCGTACAGATAAGACCAAGGTCTTGGTTCTCAATTCACCATCGAATCCGACTGGTATGATCTACTCTCGTGAGGAACTCTTGGCTATCGGAAATTGGGCTGTTGCGCATGATGTCCTTATCCTAGCAGATGATATTTATGGACGTCTGGTTTATAACGGGAACGAATTTGTTCCAATTTCTAGTTTGTCAGAAGCCATTCGCAAGCAAACCATTGTGATTAACGGTGTATCTAAGGCCTATGCCATGACTGGTTGGCGGGTAGGTTATGCTGTGGGAAATCCTGAAATTATCGCTGCTATGAGCAAATTAACAGGACAAACGACTTCAAATCTGACAGCAGTATCTCAATATGCAACGATTGAGGCGCTGACTGGACCGCAAGACTCTGTTGAAACCATGCGCCAAGCCTTTGAAGAGCGCTTGAATACCATTTATCCTCTCTTGTGCCAAGTACCAGGATTTGAAGTTGTCAAGCCCCAAGGAGCCTTCTATCTTTTCCCAAATGTCAAAAAAGCGATGGAGATGAAGGGTTATACCGATGTGACAGAGTTTACAACGGCTATTCTCGAAGAAGTCGGCCTTGCCTTGATTACAGGAGCTGGATTTGGAGCACCAGAAAATGTTCGTCTCAGCTATGCCACAGACTTGGACACATTAAAAGAAGCTATTCGTCGTTTGCACCAGTTTATGGAAAAATAAAACTTAGAATCTTCGCCTTTTTAGCGAAGATTTTTTGTAACGAAAATCTCGCGATTTTTATCTAGTAGAACCTAGCTATCACAGTCTATTTATGGTAAAATAGTGGGTAATGATGTCTTCGGACAAGTTAAACGAAAAAAGGAAGATAGATTATGACAAAACGTGTAACAATTATTGATGTAAAAGACTACGTTGGTCAAGAAGTGACCATCGGAGCCTGGGTTGCCAACAAATCAGGAAAAGGGAAAATTGCCTTCTTGCAATTGCGTGATGGAACAGCCTTTTTCCAAGGTGTAGCCTTTAAACCAAACTTTATTGAAAAATTTGGTGAAGAGGTAGGTCTTGGAAAATTTGACACCATCAAACGCTTGAGCCAAGAAACTTCTGTTTATGTGACAGGAATTGTCAAAGAAGACGAACGTTCTAAGTTTGGCTATGAGTTGGATATTACAGACATCGAAGTGATTGGTGAATCTCAAGACTACCCAATCACACCAAAAGAACACGGAACAGACTTCTTGATGGACAACCGTCACTTGTGGCTCCGCTCTCGTAAGCAAGTGGCTGTGATGCAAATCCGTAACGCTATCATTTATGCAACCTATGAGTTCTTTGATAAGAACGGATTCATGAAGTTTGATAGCCCAATTCTTTCAGGAAATGCGGCAGAAGATTCAACTGAACTCTTTGAAACAGACTACTTTGGAACACCAGCCTACTTGAGCCAATCAGGTCAGCTTTACCTAGAAGCAGGGGCTATGGCTCTTGGCCGTGTTTTTGACTTTGGTCCAGTATTCCGTGCTGAAAAATCAAAAACACGCCGTCACTTGACTGAGTTTTGGATGATGGATGCGGAGTACTCCTACCTGACACACGATGAATCACTTGACTTGCAAGAAGCTTACGTAAAAGCCCTTCTTCAAGGTGTACTTGACCGTGCTCCCCAAGCCTTGGAAACTTTGGAACGTGATACAGATCTTTTGAAACGCTACATTGCAGAGCCATTCAAACGCATCACTTACGATCAAGCCATTGACCTCTTGCAAGAGCATGAAAACGATGAAGATGCTGACTACGAGCATTTGGAACATGGCGATGACTTTGGTTCACCACACGAAACATGGATTTCAAACCACTTTGGTGTGCCAACATTTGTCATGAACTACCCAGCAGCTATCAAGGCCTTCTACATGAAACCAGTTCCTGGAAATCCAGAGCGCGTACTTTGTGCAGACTTGCTTGCACCAGAAGGATATGGAGAAATCATCGGTGGTTCTATGCGTGAGGAAGACTACGATGCCCTTGTCGCTAAAATGGAAGAACTTGGAATGGATCGTACAGAATATGAATTCTACCTTGACCTTCGTAAATACGGTACAGTACCACATGGTGGATTTGGTATCGGTATTGAACGTATGGTCACTTTCGCAGCAGGTACAAAACACATCCGTGAAGCTATTCCATTCCCACGTATGCTACACCGTATCAAACCATAAACTAGTAAAAAGAAGATAATTTCATCTTCTTTTTTCACTTTTATCTTGCTATCTATCAGTTTTTCTAGTATAATAGTTTATTGTGAGCAAACCTCACTTACCCCTTGCAAAGACTAGGGGTCATTAGACCAAAAGGAGGAACATATCAATGGCTAAATACGAAATTCTTTATATCATTCGTCCAAACATTGAAGAAGAAGCGAAAAACGCTTTGGTAGCACGTTTTGACTCTATCTTGACTGACAACGGTGCAACTGTTGTTGAATCAAAATCATGGGAAAAACGTCGTCTTGCATACGAAATCCAAGATTTCCGTGAAGGACTTTACCACATCGTTAATGTTGAAGCAAATGACGACGCAGCTCTTAAAGAGTTTGACCGTCTTTCAAAAATCAACACTGACATTCTTCGTCACATGATCGTCAAACTTGACGCGTAAGAAGGTAAATTATGATTAACAATGTTGTACTTGTAGGGCGTATGACACGTGACGCTGAGTTACGTTATACCCCATCAAATGTAGCAGTTGCGACTTTTACTCTTGCAGTAAACCGTACATTTAAGAGTCAAAATGGCGAACGTGAGGCTGATTTCATCAATGTCGTTATGTGGCGCCAACAGGCTGAAAATCTTGCTAACTGGGCTAAGAAAGGCTCTCTTATCGGGATCACAGGCCGTATCCAGACTCGTAGTTACGATAACCAGCAAGGACAACGTGTCTACGTAACAGAAGTCGTGGCTGAGAATTTCCAAATGTTGGAAAGCCGCGGAGTGCGTGAAGGACATTCAGGTGGCGCTTATTCTGCACCAACTGCTGGTCAATCAGCACCTGCAAATCCAGTACCAGACTTTTCACGTTCTGAAAATCCATTTGGAGCAACCAATCCATTGGACATTTCAGATGATGATTTACCATTCTAATGGACAATTAATACTATAAAGGAGAAAAAACATGGCTCAACAACGTCGTGGCGGATTCAAACGCCGTAAAAAAGTTGATTACATCGCAGCAAACAAAATTGAATATGTTGATTACAAAGATACTGAGCTTCTTAGCCGTTTCGTTTCAGAACGTGGGAAAATCCTTCCTCGTCGTGTAACAGGAACTTCAGCTAAAAACCAACGTAAAGTAACAACAGCTATCAAACGCGCTCGCGTAATGGCTTTGATGCCTTTCGTAAACGAAGATTAAAAAAGAGGTCCGGGGGACCTCTTTTTCAGACCCTTACGGGTCTTTTTTTCACGAGCCTTGAAATGAGAAGGCGAGTTCGGTCTGGGTGGACCTCTTTTTCAGATTTTTATAGGACTTTGTTAGAAAGGATTCCCTGTTGACCTAGTAAGATTCTTTTGTCTTACTAGGTTTTTTCTTTTAATCTTTATTATCGTGCTATAATGGTAGAAGAAAGCTATAAAGGAGCAACTTATGAAGACGACATGTTCAATTAGAAAAATGCAAGAATCTGACATTAAAGATCTATCTCGAGGATTTATCAGCCAAGGTTGGCCGGGTAGAGAAGAAATTTTGGCTAGATATTTTCTTGAACAAGAATGTGGGGAGAGAGAAGTCTTAGTTGCAGAGGTTGAGGGTGCTTTAGCGGGTTACATTACGATTTTACCCGATGCCAAGCAGGGCGCCTTTTCTGGAATGGCTCCAGAACTTTCAGATTTCAATGTCTTTGAGCCCTTTCAAAATCAAGGTATTGGAAACCTCTTGATGGAAGAGGCAGAAAATCGAGTTAAGATTTTTTCAGACAAAGTGACGTTGGGTGTAGGTTTGCACTCAGGCTATGGACCTGCCCAGAGATTGTACATCAAACGAGGCTATATTCCAGATGGTTCAGGCGTTTGGTATCGAAATCAGCCGTTGGAAATGAATGCGGTTTGTGAAGATATCGGAGAATTGGTCTTGTATCTGTCAAAATATTTGTTTTAAGACAGATTTTATAAGATTTAAATTTTAAATATAGTAAACAATCACAGTCCCTTTTTCATTCGAAAAAGGGATTTTTTTGTTTGAAATTGTTTAATTTATTCCTCAAAGTGATAAAATATAATTTTTTGAAACATCAATACAAATATAAATATATAACAAGACATATAAATAATAGTTTGTGTATTGTCGTATTTTCTGAAAAAAATCTGAAATATATCGAAGAATGGGCTGTTTTTAGTTGTAAACGATATCATTACAAAAAAGTTACAGAATGTTAAAATTAAATGAAATGAAATAATATAATTTGGAAAAAATTTGACATATAAATAAATTGACGGTAAAATAATTATGAAAGTCAAATTAATTGAAATTGGGACTATTCGATATACAAATTAATATGATTTATCAAATTTTATTATAGTAGAAGGATAGCATAATGAAGAAACTGAAAGTGATGGTTGTTTTTGGAACACGACCAGAAGCTATTAAAATGGCCCCTTTAGTGTTAGAATTGCAAAAACATAGTGACAGCATTGAGACGATCACAGTTGTGACAGCTCAGCATCGCCAAATGCTAGATCAAGTTCTTGAAACTTTTAGCATCGAGCCACATTATGACCTGGATATTATGGGGAAAAATCAATCCCTTTTAGATATTACTGGAAAAATTTTAGAAAAGTTTGATCCAGTTGTTAAGCAAGAACTTCCAGATATGATTCTTGTTCATGGAGATACAACAACAACTTTTGTAGCAAGTTTAGTTGCTTTCTATAATCAGGTACGTATCGGCCACGTTGAAGCTGGTCTAAGGACCTTTGATAAGTATTCTCCTTTCCCAGAAGAAATGAATCGTCAGATGACTGATAACCTAGCGGATCTCTATTTTGCTCCAACTAGTGAGAGTAAGGAAAATCTCCTCAAGGAAAATCACCCTGAGTCTGCTATTGTCATTACGGGAAATACAGCCATTGATGCCTTGAAACTAACCGTTCAATCGGATTACTATCATGATGTTCTAGATCAATTGGATCCAGATAAGAAACTTGTATTGGTAACCATGCACCGTCGTGAGAATCAAGGTCAACCAATGAGAAATGTCTTTGCAGCTTTACGTGAGATGGTCGATCTTCATCAGGAAATTGAAGTTGTTTATCCTGTTCACCTTAGCCCTGCTGTGCAAGAAGCAGCAAAGGATATTCTAGCTGGTCATGAGCGCATTCACTTGATTGAGCCTTTAGATGTACTTGATTTTCATAATTTGGCTTCAAGAAGCTATTTTATCATGACTGACTCTGGAGGTGTTCAGGAAGAGGCGCCTTCTCTCGGCAAACCTGTCCTTGTTCTTCGTGACACGACGGAACGTCCAGAAGGTGTTCGTGCAGGAACCTTGAAACTAGTTGGAACTGATCCAGTACGTGTCAAAGATGCTATGGCAGAACTCTTAACAGATGAAACTCTTTATAGAAAAATGTCTCAGGCACCAAATCCTTATGGAGATGGAAGAGCCTCTGAACGAATCGTACAATCCATTCAACAGTACTTTGGTGTAGCGACTTCTGTATCTGAATTCAAAAGGGGGAAATAAGATAAAATGAAAAATTGGAGTCAATTTAAAAACTGGCTTATGGCTTTGCTTGCTTGTGAGGTCATTCTTTTGGTGCTTTGTTTTTTGTATGCTCGAGCAATCATTTTAGAACAAATCTTGTTTTTAGCTTTAGCCTTGTTTGCAGTGTTGGTATTATCTGACCTTTTGCTTACTTGGACCCTTATCTTAGCATTTGGTTTTGGACTTATCGTTTTGGTTGCGGGTATGGTTTATATCCCAATCATTCAACTGGTTTTCTTATTGATCAGTTTTCCACTTTTGATTGGAATTCTACTTAAGGTTCGTTATTATTTCTTCAAGGTGACCTCAAAGGTCCAAGAACAGGAAGACGAAGCTCGAGCAGATTACCAAGCTATGGTCACTGAACAAAGTGATGTGACGGTACAGTCCTTATTGATTCATTGGGCACATGAAGATTTGTTTTTCCAGATTAAACCCAAAGAACATAACCAGATGCTCAGTCGCATTCAAGAGGGAATTGCTCAGGAATTGAGTTACAATGATAAACTCTATTACGTTTCGGATGGTAATTTTCTCGTTCTATCGAGTACTAACCAACATTCTTTGAAGGAACTTTACTTTAATGGTTTGCAGGAGAAACTAAGCAGTCTAGTTTTTCATGGAGAAGATGGCAATCAAGGAATTCAGTTCCAAACAGGCTATTTGGTGATTAACTCTGATAATAAAGATAAATACCAAGACTACGCAGATGTTGCCAGTCATCTCAAACGTCAACTAGAGACAGATGTAATTGTAGAATATTAGGAGGGAAACATGACTTTAACCGAACTATTTTTTGGTATTGCTTTGGGACTCAGTCTCGCCTTTGGCATTTGTTTTATCATACTATTTATTGCATACAATATTCTTTACCATCGAGTGAACAAAAATTTTAAGGCGGTGAATCATGATTAGTCAAATGTTAATGATTTTTACCTTGCTTACAATTTGGATTTCTCTAGCTTGGGGATTGGTAATTCTCTTTTCAGCTGTTCACTTTTGGTTTAAACATAGTGATTTTCGTGTAGACACTTCGCCGCTACCTTATTATCCTAAGGTTACCATTGTTGTTCCTGCCCATAATGAGGATGTGGTTATTGCCCAAACAGCAAAAGCTATCTTAGACATGAATTATCCGCACGACCGTGTGGAGTTGCTCTTGTTTGCGGATAACTGTTCGGATAACACCTATGCAGAATGTTTGTCTGTACAAGCCATGCCTGAATATGCAGGAAGAAATCTGACTATTATCGACCGTACTGGTACGGGAGGAAAAGCAGGCGTTTTAAATGATGCTTTGGAGATGGCAACAGGCGAATACATCTGTGTTTATGATGCGGATGCCATGCCTGAACAAAATGCTCTTTATTTTCTTGTAAAAGAAGTGATGAAGGATCCAGAACGTCACGTGGCATCTTTCGGTCGAAACAAGACTCGAAATGCCAATCAAAATTTCTTGACTCGTTGTATCAACCAGGAAATCGTTGTTACTCAGCGCGTGCACCACGTTGGGATGTGGCATCTCTTTAAAATTGGTCGTATCCCAGGAACCAACTTCATCATTCAAACCGACTTTGTAAAGAGTATCGGTGGTTGGAAAAATGGTGCCTTAACTGAGGATACCGATATTTCCTTCAAAATCATGCAGAGTGGGAAATTGATTGCCCTTGCCTATAATTCAGAGGCTTTCCAACAAGAACCTGAGACCTTAAAGAGTTACTATATGCAGCGTAAACGTTGGGCGAAAGGAAATTATGAAGTTGTTCTCTCGAACTTTAAGCATTTATTTAGCAGAGCAAACTGGCGTGTCAAACTAGAAGTCTTTAACTATTCCTGTGTCTTCTTTTGGTTTAACTTTGCCATTGTCCTCTCGGATTTGATTTTCCTAGCGAATGTGCTAGCAATTTGCCTGAACCTATTCATACCAGATGTTAGGGTTCCATTTGCTTTTGATGCGGATAATATCTACATTGCCCAGCTCATGCTCTTCAACTGGATTCTCATGATTGGTCTCTATTTGATGCAAATTATGATAGCATTGGCAAGTCAATTTGGACAAGCGACGACGAAACAAATCTGGTTGGCCCTGGCAGCCTATTTCTCTTATGCACAGATGTTTATCGTTGTATCCATTGATTCCATTTCTTCAATCGTGCTGGATAAAGTACTCCAACGAAAAGAAACCAAGTGGGTTAAAACCAAGCGATTTGCAGGATAGGAGGTTCTATGAAAACGAATAAATTAAAATATGTCTGGTTTGTGCTCATCCTTTCCATCTTTTGTTTAACCTTGTTTTTAGCAAGAGGAAGGACTAAAATCGAGATGCGTAATCGAATTTACAGCCAATGGAGCCAACAGTTCCTTGTTACAAAAGGCGATCAGTCTTATGTTCGTACGACGAATGATTCTGAGGAAACGACGGTTCTATCAGAAGCCCAAAGTTACGGCATGCTCATAACAGTTCTAGCAGCCCAAAAAGGTCAGGCAAGTCAAGCAGATTTTAATCGCCTTTATCGCTATTACCAGAATCATCGTATCGAGGGGACGCAGTTGATGTCTTGGAAGCAAGTGATCAAGAATGATAGCGAAACGGTTGAAAAACAAAACGCAACCGATGGTGATCTCTACATCGCCTATTCCTTGATTGAAGCTGCCAAGCAGTGGCCAGATAAAGCACAGGAATATGAAGATCAAGCCAAAAGTATTTTGATTGATATTCTTCGCTTTAATTATAACGAGGAGACTGGTGTTCTAAAGGTAGGAAATTGGGCGAAAAAAAATACGGATTTTTACTATTTGATGAGAACATCTGATACACTACCTCATTATTTCCAAGTATTTTATAATCTAACTGGTGATAAACAATGGCTAGATATTAAGGATAAGATGCTTGGCCAACTAGAGCAAATCAGTTCTCATTCTGATACGGGTCTCTTGCCAGACTTTATCTGGGCCGAGAAGTCTGGGGCACGTCTTGTTGATGCCAACACTATCGAATCTCAATATGATGGGGCGTACTCTTATAACGCTTGCCGTTTGCCTTATCACCTGTCACAGAGCCAGGATGAAAGAAGCCAAAAACTCGTTCAAAAGATGATGGATTTCTTTATGAAAGAGCAACGCATTTATGCTGGTTATGACTTGAACGGAACGGCCCTCAATCAATATCAGGCAGGTAGTTTCTTGGCACCGATTACCTATGCGTCTGACAAGGGAGAAGGTTATCTGAAACTTCTTCAGCAAAATAAATACATTTTCACACAAGATTTACCTTTGGACAACTACTATGATGCAACGATGATTACCATGATTGCTCTAGAGATGTTCTAGGATGAAAAGTGAGGGCTAGTTCAACTGGCTCTCTTTTTGATAGGTTTTCATCTTTTTTCAAAAAAGGAATTTCCTAAGGTTTATGGTATAATGGAAGGAGTGATAAAAAAGAGGTAGAGAGATGGATGCGAAATTAAAATACAAGGCAAAGAAGATTAAAATCGTCTTTTTTGATATCGATGATACCTTGCGTACGTCAAAGACAGGTTTTATTCCAGCTACAATTCCCACTGTCTTTAAACAGTTGCGTGAAAAAGGAATTTTAACAGGAATCGCCTCTGGACGTGGTATTTTCGGTGTTGTTCCAGAGATTCGTGAGCTCAAACCGGACTTTTTTGTAACCCTAAATGGGGCTTATATCGAAGATAAAAAAGGCCAGGTCATTTATCAACATCAGATTGACAAGTCAGATGTTGAGGAGTTCATTTCTTGGACTAAGCGAGAGGAAATTGAATATGGTTTGGTTGGCAGTCATGACGCCAAACTCTCCACGCGAACAGAACTGATCAGTGAGGCTATTGATCCGATTTATCCGAACTTGGGTGTGGATCCTGACTTTCATGAAAAAGCAGATATTTACCAGATGTGGACCTTTGAGGATAAAGGGGACGACTTGCGGTTACCAGATAGTCTCTCTGGTAAACTTCGCATGGTGCGTTGGCATGAACATTCATCTGATATCGTTCCGATTTCAGGATCCAAAGCAACTGGTGTAGCCAAGGTGGTGGAGCACTTAGGTTTGAAACCAGAGAATGTCATGGTCTTTGGGGATGGTCTCAATGACTTGGAACTCTTTGATTATGCTGGAATCAGTATTGCCATGGGAGTTTCCCATGATAAAATCAAAGAAAAAGCAGATTATATTACAAAAACAGTAGAAGAAGATGGCATTTTTGATGCCTTAGAAGGATTTGGTATGGTAGAAAAAGAATTGCATTTCCCACAAGTAGACATTGAAACAGTAGAAGGTCCTCTTGCGACCATTAAGACAAATCACGGAGACTTGCGTATCAAACTCTTCCCTGAACATGCTCCCAAAACAGTAGCTAACTTTGTTGCTCTGTCAAAAGATGGTTACTATGATGGTGTGATTTTCCACCGAATTATCAAGGACTTTATGATCCAAGGTGGAGACCCAACTGGTACTGGTATGGGGGGAGAGTCAATCTACGGTGACTCTTTTGAAGATGAATTTTCTGAAGAACTCTATAATATCCGTGGTGCCCTTTCTATGGCCAATGCGGGTCCAAATACCAATGGTAGCCAGTTCTTTATCGTGCAAAACCAACATTTGCCGTATTCTAAGAAAGAGATTGCGCGTGGTGGCTGGCCAGAACCAATTGCTGAGATTTATGCAGAGCAAGGTGGAACTCCTCACCTTGATCGTCGTCATACTGTTTTTGGGCAATTGGTAGATGCAGAATCATTTGCGGTCTTGGATGCCATTGCAGCTGTTGAGACTGGCGCAATGGACAAACCAGTTGAAGATGTAGTAATTGAAACGATTGAAATTGAGGACTAGAATGAAAATTGGTGATAAGCTAACTGGGCGTATTACAGGAATTCAGCCCTATGGTGCCTTTGTTGAGTTAGAGACAGGGGTGACAGGGCTGATTCACATCTCGGAGATTCGGACGGGATTTATTGAAAATATCTATGACATTTTAAAAATTGGTGATGAAGTCCAAGTTCAGGTGGTGGATGTTGACGAATACACTGGAAAGGCCAGTCTTTCTATCCGTACCTTGGAAGAGGAAAAACATCAATTGCCAAGACGGAGATGTTTTTCAAATGATCGGATCAAGCATGGTTTTGCGCCCCTTGCTCGAATGATGCCTGTTTGGACGCGTGAAGCATTAGAACATTTAAAGAAGAAGCCATAATACGATTATCTAAAATATTTGTAATATTAACATCGTTTGTTATAATAAAAGTATGAAAGAAGAACAATTATTAAAATCAGGAGAGCGAATCAACCAGCTCTTTTCGACAGATATCAAGATCATTCAAAATAGAGAAGTGTTTAGCTATTCGGTGGATAGTGTTCTCTTATCACGCTTTCCTCGCTTTCCTAAAAATGGCTTAATTGTGGACTTTTGTGCTGGAAATGGTGCAGTGGGACTTTTTGCTAGTTCACGTACTCAGGCGCGGATAATATCTGTAGAGATTCAGGAGCGCTTGGCGGATATGGCAGAGCGTTCGGTTCGGTTGAATGGCTTGGAAGAGCAGATGCAGGTTATTTGCGATGATTTGAAAAATATGCCTGCTCATATCCAAGGAAGTAAGGTGGATATGATTTTATGCAATCCGCCTTATTTCAAGGTGGATCCGCATTCCAATCTGAACGAGAGTGAACACTACCTTCTGGCCAGACACGAAATTACGACTAACCTGAAAGAAATCTGTCGAAGTGCTCAGAGTATTCTCAAGTCTAATGGCCGTTTGGCCATGGTTCATCGTCCAGATCGGCTCTTGGATATCTTAGATATGCTTCAACGCCATAATTTGGCACCCAAGCGCCTGCAATTTGTCTATCCTAAACGTGAGAAGGAGGCCAATATGCTCTTAATCGAAGCTATCAAGGATGGGTCAACGAGTGGCTTTAAGGTCTTACCACCTCTCATCGTTCACAATGATGATGGTTCCTATACACCAGAAATTCAAGAGATTTACTATGGATCATAAAGCCTACATGTATGTGGTAGAGTGTCGCGACGGTTCTTATTATACGGGCTATACAACGGATGTGAAGAGGCGCCTTTCCGTTCATAATAGTGGTAAGGGAGCCAAGTATACCCGAGCTCGATTACCAGTCAAACTTATCTATGTGGAGGCTTTTGCTAGCAAGGAAGAAGCCATGTCTGCAGAAGCTCTCCTTAAACGTAAGAAACGTCCACAGAAAGAACGATTTTTATCCGAAAATCAAGAGAAAAATCTAGTCAACCATATTGATATCTAACGAGGAGTCCTTTGACTCCTCTTACTTTTGTCAAAAGAGGAAAAAAGTGCTACAATAAGATGAATAAATTTAAAGAGGTATTATCATGTCTAAGATTCTAGTATTTGGTCACCAAAATCCAGACTCAGATGCCATCGGGTCATCTGTAGCCTTTGCCTATCTTGCAAAAGAGGCTTATGGATTGGACACAGAAGCAGTAGCACTTGGAACTCCTAATGAAGAAACAGCTTTCGTTTTGAACTATTTTGATGTAGAAGCACCACGCGTCATCACATCTGCTAAAGCAGAAGGTGCAGAACAAGTCATCTTGACTGACCACAATGAATTCCAACAATCAGTGTCAGATATTGCTGAAGTAGAAGTTTACGGAGTTGTGGATCACCACCGTGTGGCTAATTTTGAAACTGCCAGCCCGCTCTACATGCGCTTGGAACCAGTTGGATCAGCTTCATCTATCGTTTACCGCATGTTCAAAGAACATGGTGTAGCTGTTCCTAAAGAAATCGCAGGTTTGATGCTTTCAGGTTTGATTTCAGATACCCTTCTTTTGAAATCTCCAACAACTCACCCATCTGATAAAGTCATTGCTCCTGAATTGGCTGAATTGGCTGGTGTCAACTTGGAAGAGTACGGTCTTGCTATGCTGAAAGCTGGTACAAACTTGGCTAGCAAATCTGCTGAAGAATTGATTGACATCGATGCTAAGACTTTTGAACTCAACGGAAATAAGGTTCGTGTTGCCCAAGTCAATACAGTTGATATTGCTGAAGTCTTGGAACGCCAAGCTGAAATTGAAGCTGCAATGCAAGCTGCCAATACAGCAAATGGCTACTCTGACTTTGTCTTGATGATTACAGACATCGTCAACTCAAACTCAGAAATCCTTTCTCTTGGATCAAACATGGACAAGGTGGAAGCTGCCTTCAACTTCAAACTTGAAAACAACCACGCTTTCCTTCCAGGTGCTGTTTCACGTAAGAAACAAGTGGTGCCACAGTTGACTGAAAGCTTTAATGCTTAAAATTTTGGGTATTATTTCAAAATAGAAAACAGTGTTTTCTATATAGCTAAAGGGGTTTCGGCTCCTTTTTTTCTAGGAGAGAAAGATGTTAGAAAATGGTGATTTGATTTTTGTGAAGAACCTTTCAGATATGGGGCAGGCTATCCAGGCTTCTACGGGGAACTATAGTCATGTAGCCATCTTTTTGGACGGTTTGATCTACCATGCTAGTGGGCAAGCAGGGGTCATTTGTCAAGAACCAGCTGATTTTTTTGAACCGACTCATCTCTACGATCTTTATGTCTATCCAGAGCTGGAAGTTGACTTGGTAAAGGAGAAGGCTTGCCAGCATCTAGGTGCTCCATATAATAGCTCGTTTTATCCAGATGGGTCTGGCTTTTACTGCTCCCAGTACATCGCTGAAATCCTACCGATTTTTGAAACTATTCCCATGAAATTTGGGGACGGGAAGCAGGAGATCAGTGATTTTTGGAGGGAATACTACAGGAAACTCGAACTTCCAGTGCCTCTGAATCAACCAGGGACCAATCCTAGTCGACTAGCAGCATCCCCTCTATTAGAATGTAAAGAAAGGAATCTTCATGATTCAGATTTTTAATCCCTCCCGTTTGACTCGGCAGCCATTTTTTATAGATTTGGTGGACTATCTGGACCAGCATGATGATGTGATCCTCCGAGAAATCAAGGCTCAGTTTCCAGATGTAGCAGTTGATAAGCTCATGGAAGAGTATATTAAGGCAGGTTTGATCCTAAGGGAAAACAAACGTTATTTCCTCAATCTCCCTTTTTTAGAATCTACGGATAATTTAGCCCTTGACCAAGAAATTTTTATCGGAGAGGACAGTCCAGTCTATCAAGCCTTGCTAGAGAAGACTTATGAGACAGAATTGCGCAATCAAACCAATGCAGCTATTTTAGTTGAACGTACGGACTTTGCAAGACAAAAAATGTCCCTGTCTAATTATTTCTACAAGGTCAAGCACCAATATCCTTTGACAGAAAAACAGCAGAAACTCTATGATATTTTAGGAGATGTTAACCCTGAGTATGCCCTCAAATATATGACAACCTTTTTACTGAAGTTTCTAAAAAAAGACCAGCTGATACAGAAACGTCGTGATATCTTTGTGGATAGTTTGGTCGTCATGGGCTATGTAGTGCAAAACGAAGAAGGGAAGTATGAGTTGGCTGTTAATTTCGACAAGGAACGGTTGACTTTCTATTTGTCTTAATTGTTTGCTTTTGAGCAGATTGTTTGACTTTACTAAAGAATAAGAATAAACTGAATGTAAGCGATAACGTTTATCGTATTAAAAGCAAAGGAGACAGAGCTATGTCACTTGAGAATAAATTGGAACAAGCAACTGGTGCTATCAAAGAAGGATTTGGTAAAGTTACTGGCGATAGCAAAACAGAAGCAGAAGGTGCTGTAGAAAAAACAGTTGCCAAAGCAAAAGAAGTTGTTGAAGATGCTAAAGGTGCTGTAGAAGGTGCCGTTGAAGGTCTTAAAAACTCATTTAAGAAAGAAGACTAAAAAAATCAAGGGAAAACTTCCCTTGATTTTTTGATTTTATAGGTAACGTTCTGCGACAGCTGCGTCACCAGGGTAGGATTCTTTCACTCCATTGACGATTTGGTAGCGATCAGCACCCTTACCCGCAATAATCACGGCATCGAGTTCTTGGTCAGTGATGGCCATTGCCGCTTGGATGGCTTGTTCGCGATCGGCAATCTTTTCAACAGGATGACTGATATAGCTGCTGATTTCTTCCGCAATGGCCATTGGATCTTCATAGTTGGGGTCATCAGCTGTGAGAAAGACTTGAATCTCAGGATGTTGATTGAGGAGAAGGCCAAAGTCTTTGCGACGACTCTCCCCCTTGTTTCCAGTCGAACCGAGAACCAGAGCGATTTTTCCGGTCTGATGAGTTTCAACTACATTGATGAGTTTTTTCAGACTGTCCCCGTTGTGGGCATAGTCGATGAAGACTTTAGCACCATTTTTCTGTGTGAGGACTTCCATACGTCCAGGAACTCGGGTTGCAGCGATTCCTTTTTGGATGTCCTCTAGACTAGCACCTAGACGAAGGCAGGCAAGTCCAGCAGCGACGGCATTTTCTTGATTAAAGTGACCGATGAGTTGGATATCATAATCGCCAGCGAGTTTTCCTGTAGCTGAGAAGCTAAAGGCTTTGGAGTTCTCGATTTGGTTACTCGACTTACTACCATAGAAGTCATGATCTTGATGTTCAACTTGCTCTTTCAAGACAGAAAAGTGGTCCATGTCGCTGTTAATGACAACTGCTCGGCTATTTTCCATCAAGAGGCGCTTGTGGTAGAAGTAGTCTTCAAAACTAGGATGCTCAATCGGACCGATATGGTCAGGAGTGATGTTAAGAAAGACACCTACATCGAAAGTGAGGCCGTAGACTCGCTTAACCAGATAGGCTTGGCTGGAGACTTCCATGATGAGATGGGTTCTTCCGTTATGAACAGCTTGAGCCATCATATCAAAGAGATCGATACTTTCAGGAGTTGTGAGAGCAGACTTAAAGAAGGTCTTACCATCTAAGGTTGTATTCATAGTAGACAACATAGCTGGGCGATGATGTTGAGCCAAGATGTTATAGGCAAAATAGGCTGCAGTTGTCTTCCCCTTGGTTCCTGTGAAGGCGAGAATTTTGAGTTTCTCTTGTGGATTACCATAAAATTCCATGGCAATCAAACTCATGACTTTCTTAATGTCGTTCACGATAATAGCAGGAATACCGACCTCGTAGTCTTGCTCAGCTATATACCAATCCAGCCCTTGTGAGATAGCGGAGAGGAGGAATTCTTTTTTGAAAGAAGCTCCCTTAACAAAAAATAGGCTTCGCTCTTTAACTTTACGGCTGTCGTAACTGATACTATCAAAATCGACATCACTGTAATTGTAGTAGTAGCTTCCCTGATTGATAATCTCACGGAAGAGACCATTTTTCTTTAAAATATTTAATACGGTTTCAATCTTTATCATACTTTCTATTGTAAACCGAAAGTCTGAATTTTACAAGTAACAAGGAAAAGTTTATAATGGAAGATAAGGAACTTTTCCTAGTTATCAAAATTGAATGAGGAAGCTATGTCTAACGAAAACAATCACCAGCAAGCCCAGATGTTGCGAGGGACTGCTTGGCTAACAGCTAGTAACTTTATTAGTCGCCTCCTTGGTGCTATCTACATTATTCCCTGGTATATCTGGATGGGGACCTATGCTGCTAAGGCAAATGGACTCTTTACCATGGGCTACAATATTTACGCCTGGTTCTTGCTGATTTCAACAGCGGGTATCCCAGTTGCAGTCGCAAAACAAGTGGCTAAGTACAATACCATGCTAGAAGAAGAGCATAGCTTTGCCTTGATTCGGAGTTTCCTAAGCTTTATGACGGGCTTGGGCTTAGTCTTTGCCTTGGTCTTGTATCTCTTTTCTCCCTGGTTAGCAGATTTGTCAGGTGTGGGGAAAGATCTGATTCCCATCATGCAGAGCTTGGCTTGGGCGGTCTTGATTTTCCCATCTATGAGTGTCATTCGAGGTTTCTTCCAAGGGATGAACAACCTCAAACCCTATGCTATGAGTCAAATCGCTGAGCAGGTGATTCGTGTCATCTGGATGTTGATAGCAACCTTCTTCATTATGAAGATGGGTTCTGGTGACTACCTAGCAGCCGTTACCCAATCGACCTTTGCAGCCTTTGTGGGGATGGTGGCAAGTTTTGCAGTTTTGATCTACTTCCTTGCCCAAGAAGGTTTGCTTAAAAGAGTCTTTGAAACACGGGATAAAATCAATAGTAAGCGACTCTTAGTCGATACCATCAAGGAAGCCATTCCCTTTATCCTGACAGGCTCAGCCATCCAGCTCTTCCAGATTTTAGACCAGATGACCTTTATTAATAGTATGAAGTGGTTTACCAACTACAGTAATGAAGACTTGGTTGTCATGTTTTCTTATTTCTCTGCCAATCCTAATAAAATTACCATGATTTTAATCTCTGTAGGAGTTTCGATTGGGAGTGTCGGCTTGCCACTGTTGACGGAAAACTATGTAAAAGGTGACTTACCGGCAGCGGCTCGCCTAGTCCAAGATAGCCTCACTATGCTCTTCTTATTTCTACTACCGGCAACGGTTGGAGTGGTCATGGTAGGGGAGCCTCTTTATACAGTCTTTTACGGTAAGCCAGATAGTCTGGCCATGGGCTTATTTGTCTTTGCAGTTTTGCAGTCTACTATCCTAGGCTTGTATATGGTCTTGTCTCCTATGCTTCAGGCTATGTTCCAAAACCGCAAGGCAGTTCTTTACTTCATCTATGGTTCCATTGCTAAGATCGTCTTGCAATTGCCAACCATTGCTATTTTCCACAGCTACGGTCCCTTGATTTCAACGACTATCGGACTAATCATTCCGAATGTCTTGATGTACCGAGACATCTGCCAGGTAACAGGTGCTCGTCAAAAGATTATATTGAAGCGAACCATTTTGATTACCATCTTGACCCTCGTCATGTTTATCCTAGTTGGCTTCTTGCAGTGGCTACTCGGTTTTGTCTTCCAACCAAGTGGACGTTTCTGGAGTTTCCTTTATGTGGCTCTCATCGGAGGGCTTGGAGGAGGTCTTTATGGTTTGATGAGCCTACGGACACGACTCTTGGACAAGATAATCGGCAAAGCTCAAGCAGACCGACTACGTACACGATTGAAAATATCGTAAAAAGATTTATAAATAAAAGCAATGAATTTAACCTTTCTTTAACAGAAAGGTTTTTATACTACATTTTTCTTAAAAAAAGAGAACTTTTTCTAAAATCAAGAGCAAAAAATATGCTTTTTTAAGTTTTTCTTCAGAAATTACTTGACTAAATAAAACTAAAGCTGTATAATAAGACAAAACTTTTAAACAGGAGGTTCTGGAAATGAAAAAGTCTAAGGCCAAGTATCTGACACTTGCAAGTGTCGTGTTAAGCGCAGGTATCTTACTGAGCGCATGTGGAAATTCAAGTAGCGCTACTAAAACATATAACTATGTTTATTCGAGCGATCCATCTAGTTTGAACTATCTTGCAGAAAACCGTGCAACAACCAATGACATCGTGACCAATTTGGTGGATGGGTTGATGGAAAATGACCAATATGGTAACTATGTTCCATCATTGGCAGAGGATTGGACTGTTTCTCAGGACGGTTTGACCTATACTTACAAATTGCGTAAGGATGCAAAATGGTATACTTATGAGGGTGAAGAATACGCCCCTGTAACGGCCCAAGACTTTGTGATAGGTTTGAAATATGCTGCTGATAAAAAATCCGAAGCCTTGTACCTTGTTCAAGACTCTGTAGCAGGTTTGGATGACTATATCAACGGGAAAACAACTGACTTTTCAACTGTCGGTGTTAAGGCGATTGACGACCAAACAGTTCAGTACACTTTGACACGTCCAGAATCTTATTGGAATTCTAAAACAACTTCAACCATTCTCTTCCCTGTCAATGCAGATTTCTTAAAATCAAAAGGGGATGACTTTGGTAAGGTAGACCCTTCTAGTATTTTGTACAATGGACCTTTCTTGATGAAATCGTTTGTTTCAAAATCTGTTATCGAATTCAAGAAAAATCCCAACTACTGGGATGAAAAAAATGTCTTTGTGGATGATGTGAAATTGGCCTATTATGATGGTAGTGACCAAGATGCACTAGCACGTAACTTTGTAGAAGGAGTCTATAGCTACGCGCGTCTCTATCCAAATAGCTCAAGCTTTGAAGGCATTAAAGAGAAGAACAAGGATAACATCATCTATAGTATGCAAAATGCAACTTCTTATTACTTGAACTTCAACTTGGACAGAAAATCTTATAATTTCACGTCTAAAACATCAGATATCGAAAAGAAATCAACCCAAGAAGCAGTTCTGAATAAAAACTTCCGTCAAGCCTTCAACTATGCTTATAACCGTACAGCCTATGGAGCACAATCTCAGGGGGAAGAAGGAGCAACAAAGATTATTCGTAACCTAGTGGTACCTCCGACCTTTGTAAGTATCAACGGAAAAGACTTTGGCGATGTTGTTTCAGAAAAGATGGTCAACTATGGCCAAGAATGGCAAGGAATCAACTTTGCAGATGCGCAAGATCCATACTACAATCCTGACAAGGCTAAAGCTAAATTTGCAGAAGCTAAGAAAGAATTGGAAGCTAAGGGTGTGCAATTCCCAATCCACTTGGATGTATCTGTAGACCAATCAGCTAAAAAAGGTGTACTTGAAGCAAGCTCTTTGAAACAATCCATCGAATCTGTTCTAGGAGCTGAGAATGTGGTTATCGATATCCAACAGCTATCAACAGATGACTTTGACAACTCTAGCTACCTAGCTCAAACTGCAGCTCAAAAAGACTTTGATATCTATAATGGCGGTTGGAGTGCGGACTACTTGGATCCATCAAGTTATCTTGATATCTTAAATGTCAATAACGGTGGTATGTTGCAAAACCTTGGTCTAGAACCAGGTGAGGTCAATGACAAGGCTAAGGCAGTTGGTCTGGATACTTACACTCAAATGCTAGAAGAAGCGAACAAGGAGCAAGATCCAGCAAAACGTTATGAAAAATATGCTGAAATTCAAGCTTGGCTCGTTGATAGCGCCCTTGCAATTCCAAACGTTTCTCAGGGTGGAACACCGACCTTGAGAAAGACAGTTCCATTCTCATCGCCATTCTCACAAGCTGGAAATAAGGGTGTCGAATCATACAAGTATCTCAAGTTACAAGATAAGACTGTAACGACTGATGAGTATGAAAAAGCTAAAGAAAAATGGCTAAAAGAAAAAGAAGAATCAAATAAAAAAGCCCAAGAAGAACTGGCAAAACACGTTAAATAACCAGTCTATTCAACAGGAAAAACGATAGTTTCTCAGGAAGCTATCGTTTTTGTATAGTTTGAAACTATAACTAGCTCTTGAAAACAAGAAAATGAGTTAGTAAAAATAAGTGGTACAATAGTTACTATAGATTTGGAGGTATTGTATGAGCAAAGAACTACACATCAACACAATTTTGGCCCAGGCGGGAATCAAGTCAGATAAGGCAACAGGTGCCTTGGTGACTCCACTTCATTTTTCAACCACTTATCAGCATCCAGAGTTTGGCCAGTCTACTGGATTTGACTATACCCGTACTAAAAATCCAACTCGCAGTAAGGCGGAGGAAGTCTTGGCGGCAATCGAATCAGCAGATTATGCCCTAGCGACAAGCTCAGGAATGGCTGCGATTGTACTGGCCTTTAGTGTTTTTCCAGTAGAAAGTAAAGTCTTGGCTGTTCGTGATCTGTATGGGGGTTCTTTCCGTTGGTTCAACCAAGTGGAGCAGGAAGGCCGTTTCCATTTTACCTATGCCAATACAGAAGAAGAGTTGATTGCTGAGTTAGAGAAAGATGTGGATGTTCTCTATATTGAAACACCAACCAATCCCTTGATGTTAGAATTTGATATTGCCAAACTAGCCAAACTAGCTCATGCCAAGGGTGCCAAGGTAGTGGTGGACAATACCTTCTACAGTCCGATTTACCAACGTCCGATTGAAGACGGTGCGGATATCGTTCTTCATTCTGCCACCAAGTACTTAGCAGGGCACAATGATGTCTTAGCTGGGGTGGTTGTGACTAATAGTTTAGAACTATATGAGCAACTGTTCTACAATTTGAATACGACAGGTGCAGTCTTGTCACCGTTTGATAGTTATCAGTTGATTCGTGGTCTTAAAACTCTACCTCTTCGTATGGAACGTTCTACAGCCAATGCCCAAGAAGTGGTTGCTTTTTTGAAGGATTCACCTGCAGTTAAGGAAGTGCTCTATACTGGACGTGGGGGGATGATTTCCTTTAAAGTAGTGGATGAAAAACGTATTCCTCATATTTTAAATAGCCTCAAGGTCTTCTCTTTTGCGGAAAGTTTGGGTGGGGTGGAGAGTCTGATCACCTATCCGACGACTCAAACCCATGCGGATATTCCAGCAGAAGTGCGCCATTCCTATGGCTTGACAGATGACCTCTTGCGCTTGTCAATTGGGATTGAGGATGCCAGAGATTTGATTGCGGACTTGCGCCAAGCTTTGGAAGGATAAGATAGATATGGGAAAATATGATTTTACAAGCCTGCCCAATCGTTTTGGGCACCATACCTATAAATGGAAAGAAGCGGAAGCTGATCGAGAAGTTCTACCAGCTTGGATAGCAGATATGGACTTTGTGGTTTTGCCTGAAGTTCGACAAGCTGTACAAGCCTACGCAGATCAGTTGGTCTATGGCTATACCTATGCTAGTGATGCTTTGATTGAGTCGGTTCAGGACTGGGAAGCCACACAACATGGCTATCACTTTGATAAGGATGCCCTCGTCTTTATCGAGGGTGTGGTACCAGCTATTTCAACAGCCATTCAAGCCTTTACAAAAGAAGGAGAGGCGGTTCTGATTAACACACCGGTCTATCCACCTTTTGCCCGCAGTGTCAAACTCAACAATCGCAGATTGATTACCAATTCTTTGGTGGAAAAGGATGGGCTGTTTGAGATTGACTTTGACCAGTTGGAGAAGCAATTGGTAGAAGAGGATGTGAAGCTTTATATCCTTTGCAATCCCCACAATCCTGGTGGACGTGTTTGGGAAAAGGAAGTGTTAGAAAAGATTGGGCATCTCTGCCAAAAACATGGTGTTTTGTTGGTTTCAGATGAGATTCACCAAGATTTGGCTCTCTTTGGTCACAAACACCAGTCATTCAATACCATTGATCCCGCTTTTAAAGATTTTGCCCTTATCTTGAGTAGTGCCACTAAGACCTTTAATATTGCTGGGACCAAGAATTCCTATGCAATTATTGAAAATCCCAAGCTTAGTGTGGCTTTCCAAAAACGCCAGTTGGCCAATAACCAACATGAAATCTCAGGCTTGGGTTATTTGGCGACAGAAGCTGCCTACCGTTATGGTAAGGACTGGTTAGGAGAACTAAAAGAAGTTATCGAGGACCACATTAACTATGTAGTGGATATTTTGGGCAACGAAACCAAGATTAAGGTCATGAAACCGCAAGGTACCTACTTGATTTGGCTTGATTTTTCAGCCTATGACCTAACGGATGACCGCTTGCAAGAGCTTTTGAAGAATGAAGCCAAGGTTATCTTGAATCGAGGTTTGGACTTTGGAGAGGAGGGAACTCTTCATGCCCGCCTCAATGTGGCTATGCCGAAGTCAGTACTGGAAGAAGTTTGCCAACGCATCGTGACCACTTTTGCTACACTTTAAAAATCCAGCCTTCTAGGAGAAAAGTCTTCCTAGAAGGCTATTTTCATAGGGGAAATTGTGGTATAATGAAAAGATAAGATAAAGGGGTAACTATGGCTAAATTGATTCCGGGAAAGTTGCGCATGGAGGGGGTTACACTCTATGAAACGGGCAACATTGAGATTATCAAGGAAAAAGGGAATCGCCTCTATACTCGTGTGGCGGGAGAAGACTTGCGCTACAGTTTAGAGGATGATCTGGTTTTTTGTGCTTGCGATTTTTACCAAAAGAGAGGTTACTGTGTTCACCTAGCGGCGCTCGAGCATTATCTGAAGAACGACGAAGAAGGCCAGGTGATTTTACAAGCCATAGAAAAAGGACATGAAGAGCAAGAAGAGGTCGAAACCAAGGTTAGTTTTGGCGGTAGTTTTTTGGAGCGTATCCAACCTCAGAAGCGAGAGAAAATCTACACTTTGTCGGCTCTAGGTCAGGTGGAAGCTGGGACCAATCGCCTCCTTTGGACTCTCCGAATCGGTTTAGTTGATAGCCAAAAATATTATGTCATTCGTGACATCCCTCTCTTTTTGAGGGTCTTGGTCCATCGAAAGCCATATATGATTGGAAAGCACTATGAAAATGACTTGTCTTGGGATGCTTTTGATACAGCTAGTCAAGAAGTTCTTACTTTTTTATGTGGCTTGATTGAGGAGGGACTGAGTCAAGAGCTCTTTTTCCCCAATCAAGGTCGTCACCTCTTTTTCCCTCTGACCTTTTTTGAGCAGGGAGTGGAGTTGCTGATGAACTTGGAAGATTTTCATTTTGAGCACCAGATTACTAGTTATGAAAATCTTCTCTTTCATGATTTAGATTCAGAAGCAAACCTTTTCTCTTTTTCCGTGCAGGAGTATCCCGATTATTTTGAGATGGAAATTTCTGAGACTGAGCGAGTCAACGTATTCTATGGGGGAGCGGTTCTCTTTCGTAAGGGGAATCTTTATCTCTTAAACCCTAAACAAATCAGCCTACTAAAGGAAATCAAGGAGCTTCCTCAGGAGGAAAGAGGGAGAAAATGCCTCCAGTTTGACAACAGTGATCGTGACCGCCTAGCCGCCTGTCTGCCTTTGTTTGGACAGCTGGGCACAGTTTCTGCTCCTGAGCGCTTACAAATCAGACCCTTTTCACCAATCTTTTACTTTGATAGGGAGGATGACGGCCGCATCCGCTTGAATATCCAGTTTGACTATGGAGATGTTAAGGTGACTAGTCGTCAACAGCTGGAACAATTACCATTTTCAAGCGACGCCGTCATGGAAAATCAGCTATTTCAAGTCTGTTTAGGGGCTGGTTTTGAGGCTGATTTTCAGTCTTGGAGACAGGCTTTGAAGCCAGAGGCAGTTTATTCTTTCTTTCACCATACGATTCCAGCTTTTGAGAAATTGGGTCAGGTTTTCTTGTCTGATGAGATGAATCAGCTCTACAGCGTCCAAGCTCCCCAGGTTCAGATTGAGTCCAAGGGAGGACTGTTGGAAATTCAATTTGATTTCCAAGGCATTGCCCAAGAAGAGATTGATCAAGCTCTTAAAGCCCTGACCAGCAATCAGGATTTCTATATCAGTTCTTCAGACCAAGTGTACTTTTTTGATGAGGAAACCAAGCAGATTCGTCGAAATTTGCAGGAACTGGGGGTTGAGCTAAAAGATGGTTCTTTTCAAGCGCGAAAATCTCTGGCTTATAGCCTTTCTCAGCTTTTTGAAGGTCGAGATCGGATCTCTTTCTCGGAAGAATTTCAGCATTTAGCTCATGATTTGACTCATCCAGAGGATTTTCCTTTGGGAGATATACGGGTGCAGGCGAGTTTGAGAGACTATCAGGAAAAGGGAGTCCGTTGGCTCCAGATGCTTCATCACTATGGCTTTGGTGGCATCCTGGCAGATGATATGGGACTGGGAAAAACACTGCAAACCATCGCTTTTTTGACCAGTCAGGTGACAGAAGATAGTCGGGTCTTGATTTTGGCTCCGTCAGGTTTGATCTACAATTGGGCAGATGAATTCAGGAAATTTGCCCCACAGTTGGATTTGGCTGTCGTTCATGGTTTGAAAGCGAATCGAGAAGCAATTCTTTCTGAAAATCACCAAATCTATGTGACTAGCTATGCCACCTTTCGTCAAGACAGCGAGCTTTATCAAGAGATGGCTTTTGATTTTCTCTTCTTAGATGAAGCCCAGGTCATGAAAAATGCCCAAACCAAGATTGCTCAGAGTTTGCGCCAGTTTGTGGTGCCGGCAGTTTTTGCTTTGTCAGGTACGCCCATCGAAAATCATTTAGGAGAGTTGTGGTCTATCTTTCAAATTGTGCTACCGGGGCTCTTACCAAGTAAAAAGGAGTTTATGAAATTACCGGCTGACCGAGTCGCGCAGTTTATCAAACCCTTCGTCATGAGGCGTAAGAAAGAAGAAGTTCTTACAGAACTGCCTGATCTGATCGAAGTCGTCTATAAAAATGAACTGGAAGACCAGCAGAAGGCTATCTATCTCGCCCAGTTGCAACAGATGCGAGACCGCCTAGCGCAAGTGACCGATCAAGAATTCCAAAGAAGTCGGGTAGAAATCTTATCTGGTCTCATGCGATTGCGCCAGATCTGCGATACGCCAGCTCTCTTTATGGACGATTACCAGGGAGCTAGTGGTAAACTCGATAGTCTCCGAGATTTATTGCTACAAGTGGCTGATGGTGGGCATCGGGTCTTGATTTTCTCCCAGTTCAAAGGAATGTTAGAAAAAATCGAGCAAGAACTCCCAGACTTGGGCTTGACCTCCTTCAAAATCACAGGTTCAACTCCTGCTCAAGACAGACAGGAGATGACCAAGGCCTTTAACCAAGGGGAGAGAGATGCCTTTCTCATCTCTCTGAAGGCGGGTGGTGTTGGTCTCAATTTAACGGGAGCTGATACGGTTATTTTGGTTGACCTTTGGTGGAATCCCGCTGTCGAAGCCCAGGCTATCGGACGAGCCCACCGAATGGGACAGGAGCAGATGGTCGAGGTCTATCGTTTGATTACCAAGGGGACCATTGAAGAAAAAATCCAAGAACTTCAAGAACAAAAGAAACATTTGGTTTCCCAAGTTTTAGATGGTACGGAGTCGCGTGCGAGTCTCAGTCTGGCAGAAATTCGTGAAATTTTGGGAATTTCTGAAGCCAGCACTTGAAAAATCAAGACAATACGCTATAATGAAGTGTTGAAAGGAAATACAAAATGAAACAAGATCGATTTCCATTGGTGTCAGATGATGAAATCATGCTGACCAAAATGCCAGTCATGGACTTGTACGATGAGTCAGACTTTATTAGCAATATCAAAGGTGATTACCGCGATAAGAACTATTTGGAATGGTCTCCTATCAATGAAGAAGAAACCGTAGTTTCTTCAGTGGTTAATAAGGAGTCAAAACCGAGCTCAGAACCCAAAAAAGTTGAAAAAACCTATGCTGAATTGGCTCGAGAAGAGGCGCGTGCGGACTTGAAAAAGAAACGTTCAGCCAAGTATTTGACTCAGGATGTTAGTCATACTAGACGACACAATGGTTCAACACTTGTTCGTCAAGGAAACCAACCAACAGCACCATTTCAAAAGGAAAATCCAGGTGAGTTTGCCAAATTTAGTAAAAACTTGAGCCAGTCTCACTATATCTTAGCTGAGAATGTTGGCCAAGTGGCGAATCCAACTCCGAAAACCCAAACGGAAAAAGCCAAAAAGAACAACTATGATTTTCTAAAGAAGAGTCAAATCTATAATAAAAAGAATAAGCAAACAGAACAGGAACGTCAGGTTGCCCAAGAGTTGAATCTGACAAGAATTACTGAGTAGGGGAGAAAAGCATGTCAAAAACATATCATTTTATTGGAATCAAGGGATCAGGGATGAGTGCCTTGGCCTTGATGTTGCACCAAATGGGACACAAGGTTCAAGGTTCAGACGTTGAAAAATACTACTTTACTCAACGGGGACTAGAGCAGGCAGGGATTGCCATTCTTCCTTTTGATGAAAAGAACCTACAAGGTGAAGTGGAGATTATCGCAGGAAATGCCTTCCGTCCAGATAACAACGTTGAAATCGCCTATGCAGATCAAAATGGTATCAGCTACAAACGTTACCATGAATTTCTAGGGAGCTTTATGCGTGACTTCGTCAGCATGGGAGTAGCAGGAGCTCATGGGAAAACCTCAACAACAGGTATGTTGTCACACGTCTTGTCTCACATCACAGACACCAGCTTCTTGATTGGTGACGGGACAGGTCGCGGTTCGGAAAATGCCAAATATTTTGTCTTTGAATCAGACGAATATGAGCGTCATTTCATGCCTTACCACCCAGAATACTCTATCATCACCAACATTGACTTTGACCATCCAGACTACTTTACAAGTCTAGAGGATGTTTTCAATGCCTTTAACGACTATGCCAAACAAATTAGTAAAGGTTTGTTTGTTTACGGTGAGGATGCTGAGTTGCGTAAGATCACAGCCAATGCGCCAATCTATTACTATGGGTTTGAAGCTGAGGGCAATGACTTTGTAGCTAGCGATCTTCTTCGTTCTACGACTGGTTCAACATTCACCGTTCATTTCCGTGGTCAAGAGTTGGGTCAATTCCACATTCCAACCTTTGGTCGTCACAATATCATGAATGCAACAGCTGTTATTGGTCTTCTTTACACAGCTGGATTTGATTTGAACTTGGTCCGTGAACACTTGAAAACTTTTGCAGGTGTTAAGCGTCGTTTCACTGAAAAAATTGTCAATGATACAGTGATCATTGATGACTTTGCCCACCATCCAACAGAAATCATTGCGACCTTGGATGCGGCTCGTCAAAAATATCCAAGCAAGGAAATCGTGGCAATCTTCCAACCGCATACCTTTACAAGAACCATTGCCTTGTTGGACGAATTTGCCCATGCATTGAATCAAGCAGACGCCGTCTACCTAGCGCAAATCTATGGATCAGCCCGTGAAGTGGACCATGGTGATGTCAAAGTAGAAGACTTAGCCAATAAAATTAACAAGAAACACCAGGTTATCACTGTTGAAAATGTTTCTCCACTCCTAGACCATGACAATGCTGTTTACGTCTTTATGGGTGCAGGAGACATCCAAACCTATGAATATTCATTTGAACGTCTTTTGTCTAACTTGACAAGCAATGTCCAATAAGGAAAACAGATGGAAATTCCAATCACAATAAGGCAAGCTACCCTATCAGATTTAGAAGAAATATTGGCGATTGAAGAAGCCAATCCTTCGTTAGAAGAGGCATTTAGCCACCAATCCTTAGAAGAGAGTATCCGCAAGACTGCGGGTACCTTTCTTGTAGCTGGGGATGAAAATCAGCTCCTAGGCTATGTTTTGGGAGAAGCTCAGTCTATTCATTCCAAATGGATAGAAGTAAAATCATTGACCATTCATCCTGACTATTGGGGACAGGGACTGGGAACTCTTCTTCTTGCAGCCTTGAAACAGGTGACAGTCGAACTAAATCACCAAGGTATTCTTTTGCAGAGTCCTGATGAACTACTATCATATTTTGAAATGAATGGCTTTGTTGAAGAAGAAGTGACAGAGAGTCATTATGGCAGTGGTTCTGAATGGTATCTGATTTGGGAAAATCCTTTTTATCAGGAGGAAATATGAAAATCAGACAAGCAAGATTTTCGGATTTAGATCGGATTATAGAGATAGAGCTAGAGAATTTTTCCCTTGAGGAAGCCATTCCTCGTTCGGTCTTTGAGGCCCATTTGCAGGAAATTCAGACCAGTTTTCTGGTAGCTGAAAAAGAGGGGCGTATTCTTGGTTATATCGAAGGTCCAGTCGTTCCGCACCGCCATCTACTTGATCAGTCCTTTACAGAAGAAATAAAAGACTATAGCCATCAACCTGGAGGTTATATTTCTGTGACTTGCCTATCTATTGCCAAGGAAGCACAAGCTTTGGGGGTCGGTAAGAGATTGCTGACAGCCCTTAAAGAAGTTGCCTTAGAGCATGAAAGAGAAGGTATCAACCTGACCTGCCATGACTACTTGATTCCCTATTATGAAAAAAACGGTTTTGTTAATGAAGGAGTATCCCAGTCAACCTTTGCAGGTGAGAGCTGGTACGATATGGTATGGCAACCTAAAAAATGAGAATCGCCATTATTGGAAGGCATGATTTGTTGCTTTTCTGCGACTTTTAAGATATAATATTATGGATTGTCAACAAGGAGGTAATGCTTTTGACTGAAAAATCAAGAGAAGAAGAAAAATTAAGCTTTAAAGAGCAGATTCTACGTGATTTAGAAAGAGTAAAAGAACAAGATAGAAGAGAGAAAGAAGTAGAGTTTCCAAATCTGACGGCTTCGTCATCTCAAGCTAGTTCAGCAACTCCTTCAGATCTTGAACCAGAAACATCAACAGAAGAGTTGATGGCGGATTCCCTATCTGTTGTCGATAAAATCCTAAAAAATGCACCAAGTGTTCCTCCACTTTCAAGTGCTAGAACTGATGAAACGGATGACCAAGAAGAGAAAGAGATTAGACAGCCAATCATTGATAAGATTGAAGTTGTAGAATCTGAAGAACCTCTGGTAGAGCCGATTCATCTGGCTGAAGAACCTATAGTGGAACCTGTTCAACCTAAGGTAGAACCAGTTGAGCTTAAACCCGAAGAAAAAGAATTTAACGATACTCCGACTAAGGTTGCCGTAACCTATAAAACAGAAGACAAGAAAGAGGAAATCACCCCAGGAATGCCTGAAAGAGTTGAGCCTGTTTCTACAGAATCTAGCAGTGGATTAGCTGATGCTCCACGTCGTAGTCGTCGTCAAGGTGCAACATCAACTAAGAAAAAGAAAAAATCAAAAGCCAAAGGTTGCCTATTGACCATTCTAGTTCTCCTAGTACTCGTTACAGTTGGTGGTTACTTTGGTTATGGTTACGTGCAAGATTCCTTGAAACCTGTTGATGCGAGCTCTAAGGATTACGTAACGGTTCAAATCCCAGACGGAGCAAACGTTCAAGAAATTGGAAGCACTTTGGAAAAATCTGGTTTGGTTAAACATGGACTGATCTTTAGCCTTTATGCTAAATACTATAGTCATGCCAACTTGAAGTCAGGTTATTATAACTTGAAGAAGAGTATGAGTACGGATGAGTTGATTCAAGAATTGCAAAAAGGTGGGACTCCTGAAGCTCAGGCACCTGTTCTTGCAAACTTGACAATTCCAGAAGGCTATACATTAGAGCAAATCGCTCAAACAGTAGGACAACTTCAAGGTGAATTTAAAGAACCTCTTACTGCGGATGCTTTCTTGGCAAAAGCTCAAGATGAGACCTTTATCTCACAATTAGTAGCCAAGTATCCAAACCTACTTGGAAGTCTTCCAACAAAAGACAGTGGCGTTCGTTATCGTCTTGAAGGCTACCTTTTCCCAGCAACCTATACGATCAAAGACAGCACAACTGTTGAAAGTTTGATTGATGAGATGGTAGCTGCTATGGAGAAGGCTATGTCACCATATTACGCTACGATCAAAGAAAAGAATCTGACAGTTAATGAATTGCTCAGCATTGCTTCTCTTGTCGAAAAAGAAGGTGCTAAGACCGAGGACCGGAAGAAAATCGCAGGTGTCTTCTATAACCGCTTGAATGCTGGTATGCCACTTCAAAGTAATATCGCTATCCTATATGCTCAAGGAAAACTTGGTCAAAAGATTAGTTTAGCAGATGACGCTGGAATTGATACAACGATTGATTCACCATACAATGTTTACACACACCTTGGCCTCATGCCTGGACCGGTTGATAGCCCAAGTTCGGATGCGATTGAAGCAAGTGTAAACCAGACAAAGAGTGAGTACTTGTACTTTGTAGCAAATGTTGAAGACGGTAAAGTATACTTTGCAACAACAAAAGAAGAACATGATCAAAACGTTGCAGAGCATATCAATAGCAAGTTACCTCAAGCAAGTAGTTCAAACTAAAATTATGTGGTTTTCCACATAATTTTGTTTTAAAAAAGTAAATAGAAAAGAAAGTTAAAAAAATGGCAGAAAAAACTTACCCAATGACCCTTGAAGAAAAGGAAAAACTAGAAAAAGAATTAGAGGAGTTGAAACTCGTCCGTCGTCCCGAAGTCGTAGAGCGTATCAAGATTGCTCGTTCCTATGGAGACCTTTCAGAAAATAGTGAGTATGAAGCAGCGAAAGATGAACAAGCTTTTGTTGAAGGACAAATTTCAAGTCTAGAAACAAAGATTCGTTATGCTGAAATTGTTAATAGCGATGCAGTTGCCCAAGATGAGGTAGCAATCGGTAAAACAGTAACAATCCAAGAAGTCGGTGAAGACGAAGAAGAGGTCTACATCATCGTCGGTTCTGCAGGTGCAGATGCTTTTGCTGGTAAAGTCTCAAATGAAAGTCCGATTGGCCGTGCTCTAATTGGCAAGAAGACTGGCGATACTGCAACGATTGAAACACCAGTTGGTAGCTATGATGTCAAAATCTTAAAGGTTGAGAAAACAGCCTAAATAGGATGAAAAAGGAGTAGTGAAGGTTTTGCCTTGCTCAACTCCTTTTTGGTTTTTTGGATAAATAGGAGACTATATGAGTTCAAATAAGAAGAAAAATAAAATGGAGCGTGGTTTAACCAATCGCCATGTTCAGGTGATGGCCATTGCGGGAACAATCGGAACCGGACTTTTCCTAGGTGCTGGTCGCTCTATCAGCCTTACAGGACCTTCTATCATCCTGATTTACATGATTACTGGAGCCTTTATGTTTTTGATGATGAGGGCTGTTGGGGAGATGCTGTATCAAGATCCAGAACAACATACCTTTATCAACTTTATCACCCGTCATTTGGGGAAAGGCTGGGGATATTTCTCAGTTTGGTCTTATTGGTTGTCAGTTGTCTTTATCGGTATGGCAGAAATCACTGCCATCTCAGACTATGTCCGCTTCTGGTTTCCCACATGGCCTAGCTGGATGATTCAGCTTGTCTTTTTAACGATTTTGGCTTTGGTCAATCTGATTGCAGTTAAGCTCTTTGGCGAAGTCGAGTTTTGGTTTGCTATGGTCAAGATTGTGGCGATTTTAGCCATGATTGCCACTGGGGTCTTTATGGTTTTGACAGGCTTTAAAACACCATATGGTGTTGCAAGTTTGGCAAATATCAGCGACCAGTTCTCTCTTTTTCCAAACGGAGTTATGAACTTTGTCATGGCCTTTCAAATGGTATTTTTTGCCTATCTGATGATTGAGTTTATCGGGGTAACAACTTCTGAAACAAAGAACCCTCGTCAGGTCTTGCCCAAAGCTGTTAAGGAAATTCCTCTCAGAATTATCTTCTTCTATGGGGGAGCTCTTATTGCGATTATGGCCATTATTCCTTGGTCTTATCTTAATTCTTCAGATTCTCCATTTGTAACGGTCTTTGAACTGGCGGGGATCAAGTGGGCAGCGGCTCTAATCAACTTTGTTGTCTTGACCTCAGCAGCGTCTGCGCTTAACTCAACTCTCTACTCAACAGGGAGACACTTATATCAGATTGCCCATGATTCGCCCAATCGTTTCTTAAAGGCCATTAAGGTCGATACCCTTTCTCGCCACAATGTTCCACAAAATGCCATCATCGCCTCAGCGATCTTGATTGCTCTGGCTGCCTTTATCAATGTGTTGCCAGGTGTTTCAGATGCCTTTGCTTTGATCACCGCATCCTCATCAGGTGTTTACATCGCGATTTATATCTTGATTATGGTGGCCCATCTCAAATACCGCAAGTCACAAGATTTCATGGCTGATGGCTACCTCATGCCTCAGTATCGCTTGCTTAATCCCCTAACCATTCTCTTTTTTGTCTTTGTTTTCGTGACTCTCTTTTTGCAAGAGTCTACCTTCATGGGGGCAGTTGGTTCTGCCATCTGGATCCTTGTTTTTGGGATTTATAGTCAGTGGAAATTTAGAAAATAAATCATGAACTCATCAACTCTGTTTGGTGAGTTTTTCTAGTTTGACAGTCCATCGAAATAAGACTATAATCAAGCTGTGGTAGTTTATTAGGAGGTTTGGATGCACATTAGATTGGAAAATAAGGAGTCGCATAAAGCGCAGGAAATAGGGGATTTGATTCGTGCTTATAATCGTTCCAAAAGAGAAGAGGCTGAGAGCGAGCCACTGAATCTTTATCTCGAAGACGAAAAGGGCAATCTCATGGCGGGCTTAGTAGCTGAGACTTTCGGAAATTGGCTGGAAATCGAATATTTGTTTGTGAAAGAGGAATTACGGGGACAAGGAATCGGTTCGAAACTATTGCAGCGAGCTGAAAGTGAAGCTAAGAAACGAAACTGTCGTTTTGCTTTTGTCAATACTTACCAGTTTCAAGCGCCAGATTTTTATCTAAGCCATGGCTACAAGGAAGTCTTTATTTTGCAAGACTATCCCTACACAGGGAAAAGATACTATTACCAAAAGAATTTGTGACCTAGACTTCTTTCTTTTGGAGAGGAACTTAGCTAAGTATCAAAAAAGAACGAATACTCTTTATCATGTAAGATGGTAGAGAGTTTTTTGTTAATAAAATCTTACAAAATGACATTTATATATTGCATTGAGTTAGATATATGGTATAATGTTTTTAAAAGAAGCGCAACTTTTTAAAAATGTGAAGGAGGACGCTAGTGGCTAAAAATTTAAAATTAAAATTAGCTCGGGTAGAGCGTGATTTAACACAAGGGGATTTGGCAGAGGCTGTGGGTGTTACTAGGCAGACTATAGGCTTGATTGAAGCTGGGAAATACAATCCTAGTCTCTCCCTTTGCCAGTCCCTTTGCAGATGCTTAGGCAAAACTTTAGACCAACTATTTTGGGAGGAAGAAGATGAAAAATAGATTTTTTTATTATCAATTATTAGACGAAAGAGAAGAACAACTGATTAACAAAGCTGGGACAGAGTCTTTTTATATGTTTATCGGGCTCATTCTGCTAAGCTATCTGGTGGCTGTATTAGCACCTGCTCTTTTTAATCCTAATATTCTTCTGGTTACCCTTCTTTTAGGAATTTTCTTCTTTTTCAATCGTGCACGACAACTTGGAGTGACCTACTATAGTCGTTTTCATTTTACGATTGGAGGGTGTTTGCTGGTGACTCTCGCTATTACGACTCTCTTGATGTTGGAGAATTATCAATTCAATATCGAAATTTATCAGCACAATCCTCTGAACGTTAAATATTTGTCTACTTGGGTCATTACTTATCTGATTTACCTTCCTTGGGTTTTTATCGGCAATCTCGGCCTTAAAAGTTATGGCGAATGGGCTCAAAAAAAGTTTGAGCAAGATATGGATGAACTTGAGAATGGAGAATAGCTTGTTAGCTTTTTATCAATCTTGGTAAAATGTGTTATAATAGTACTAATTTATCGGATGGTGTGAAAGTGGTAGAATACGTTCATACCTTTGTAAAGTAGGAAGAAGGAAAACAGATGTATCCAGATGATAGTTTGACATTGCACACGGACTTGTACCAGATTAACATGATGCAAGTTTACTTTGACCAAGGGATTCACAATAAGAAGGCGGTTTTTGAGGTTTACTTCCGCCAGCAACCGTTTAATAACGGCTATGCGGTTTTTGCTGGTTTGGAAAGAATTGTACATTATCTTGAAGACTTGCGCTTTTCAGATAGCGATATTGACTACTTGGAGTCGCTTGGCTATCATGGGGCGTTCTTAGACTACCTCCGCGATCTCAAGTTGGAGTTGACGGTCCGTTCTGCCCAAGAAGGGGACTTGGTTTTTGCTAATGAGCCGATTGTGCAGGTGGAAGGTCCTCTAGCCCAATGTCAATTGGTCGAAACGGCTCTCTTGAACATTGTTAACTTTCAAACCTTGATAGCGACCAAGGCAGCACGTATTCGTTCAGTCATTGAAGATGAGCCCTTGATGGAATTCGGAACACGTCGTGCGCAAGAAATGGATGCAGCTATCTGGGGAACACGCGCAGCCGTGATTGGTGGAGCCAACGGAACTAGCAACGTGCGAGCAGGGAAACTCTTTGGAATTCCAGTCTTGGGTACTCATGCTCATGCCTTGGTACAGGTTTATGGAAACGACTATGAAGCCTTCAAGGCCTATGCATCAACCCATCGTGACTGTGTCTTTCTAGTAGATACATATGATACGCTTCGCATCGGTGTGCCAGCTGCCATTCAAGTTGCTCGTGAACTGGGAGACAAGATCAATTTTAAAGGCGTTCGTATTGACTCAGGGGATATAGCCTATATCTCCAAGAAAGTTCGACAACAGTTGGATGAGGCTGGATACCCAGATGCCAAAATTTACGCTTCCAATGACCTAGATGAAAATACCATCCTTAACCTCAAAATGCAACACGCTAAGATTGACGTTTGGGGGGTGGGTACCAAGCTGATTACAGCCTATGATCAGCCAGCTCTTGGGGCAGTTTATAAGATTGTGTCTATCGAAGATGAAACTGGTCAGATGCGCAATACCATCAAGCTTTCAAGTAATGCTGAAAAAGTATCGACCCCAGGTAAGAAGCAGGTATGGCGCATTACCAGCCGTGAAAAAGGCAAGTCAGAAGGTGACTACATTACTTATGATGGTGTGGATGTGAGCGGCATGACTGAAATCAAGATGTTCCATCCAACTTATACCTACATCAAAAAGACCGTTCGTAATTTTGATGCCGTTCCTCTCTTGGTGGATATCTTTAAAAAAGGAACATTAGTTTACAACTTGCCTAGTTTGACTGACATTCAAGCCTATGCTCGTAAGGAATTCGACAAGCTATGGGATGAATACAAGCGCGTGCTCAATCCGCAACATTACCCAGTAGATTTGGCGCGTGATATTTGGCAAGATAAGATGGACTTGATTGACAAGATGCGCAAGGAAGCCCTTGGCGAAGGAGAAGAAGAATGAGTTTGCAAGAGACCATCATCCAGCAACTAGGTGTCAAGCCAGTGATTGACGCCCAGGAAGAAATCCGTCGTTCCATTGACTTCTTAAAGAGATACTTGAAAAAACACCCCTTCCTTAAAACCTTTGTACTAGGGATTTCTGGGGGTCAGGACTCAACCTTGGCAGGGCGTTTGGCACAATTAGCGATGGAAGAAATGCGAGCAGAGACAGGAGATGACAGCTACCAATTTATCGCTGTCCGCCTGCCATATGGCGTGCAAGCTGATGAAGCAGATGCTCAAAAAGCTCTTGCTTTCATCCAGCCAGATGTTAGCTTGGTTGTGAATATCAAGGAATCAGCTGATGCCATGGCAGCTGCAGTTGAAGCGACAGGAAGTCCTGTTTCAGACTTTAATAAGGGAAATATCAAGGCTCGTAGCCGTATGATTGCTCAATATGCCCTTGCGGGTGCCCATAGCGGAGCGGTCATTGGAACAGATCATGCTGCGGAAAATATCACAGGCTTTTTTACCAAGTTTGGTGACGGTGGTGCGGATATTCTCCCTCTTTACCGCCTCAATAAACGTCAAGGAAAACAAATCTTGAAGGAACTTGGTGCAGACCCAGCCCTCTATGAAAAAATCCCAACAGCAGACCTAGAAGAAGACAAACCTGGACTTGCTGACGAAATAGCCCTCGGAGTCACTTATAATGAAATTGATGACTACCTTGAAGGCAAAACAATCAGTCCAGAAGCCCAAGCGACTATTGAAAACTGGTGGCACAAAGGCCAACACAAACGCCACCTACCAATCACCGTCTTTGATGACTTTTGGGAGTAAAAAGGTCCGGGGGACCTTTTTAGCTTCTTGCCTAGAAACTGGGAAGCAAGAATAACCTCCAGTGGAGGTTTTTAGCCTCTCACCTTGAAATAAAAAAGTGAGAGTTAGTCCTGTGGACCTTTTTACCCTGAGCCTAGAAATGAGAAAGCGAGGAAGGTCCGGGAGACCTTTTTAGCTTGAGCCTTAAGCTTAGAAAGCGAGGTAACATTATGAAAGCAATCGGTACGCAAATGTTAGAGACGGAACGTTTAATCTTGAGAAGATTTGTGGAGAGTGATGCGGAAGCCATGTTTCAAAATTGGGCTTCGTCTGCTGAGAATCTAATCTATGTCTCTTGGGATCCTCATCCTGATGTTGAGGTGACTCGGAACTCGATTCGAAATTGGGTTGCCTCCTATGCCAATCCCAACTATTATAAATGGGCCATTTGTCTCAAAGAGAACCCAGAGCATGTGATAGGAGATATCAGCATCATTGAAATGCACGAGGAAGATTTAAGTTGTGAAATTGGGTATGTTTTAGGAAAAAGCTTTTGGGGCCGAGGTATGATGACAGAGACCTTGAAAGCTGTGTTAGATTTTTGTTTTACTCAAGCAGGCTTTCAAAAAGTCAGAGCACGATATGCCAGTCTTAACCCAGCTTCAGGCCGTGTGATGGAAAAAGCGGGAATGTCTTATCTAAAAACCATTGCCAATGGTGTGGAGAGAAAAGACTACGTTGCGGACCTTATTTATTACCAGATAAGTAGGGAAGACAGGTGATTCTCTTTTCTGTTTCTACCAAAGTCAGACCTTGTCTGGCTTTTTTGTGCCAGATTTCTAAATAAACTGATTAAATTCCTATTTTTCCCTATCATTGTCCCTGTTTTTTCTGGAGTTTTGGGGATATAATAGACCTATCAAATCAAAGAATGGAGGAAGGCAATGGACAATGTAATCTTTTTTATTAGTGTTTTTCTTGCTGGAATTCTTTCCTTCTTTTCTCCTTGTATTTTACCCTTGTTGCCCGTCTATGCAGGGGTTTTACTTGATGACAAAGATGGTACTCAGGCTTACAGCGGAAAATTTTCAATCTCAGTTGTTAGTCTATTGCGAACTCTGGCCTTTATAGCGGGGGTTTCTTTTATCTTTATCTTACTGGGCTATGGAGCTGGTTTTTTAGGCAATTTGCTGTATGCTTCGTGGTTTCAGTATGTGACGGGTGCGGTTATCATTCTCTTGGGCTTGCACCAGATGGAAGTCTTACATTTGCAGGGGCTCTACAAGGAAAGAAGGCTACAATTAAAGAGACAAGGGCAAAAGGGTAACGGCTATAGTCAGGCATTTTTACTGGGGTTAACCTTTAGTTTTGCTTGGACGCCGTGTGTGGGGCCAGTTCTGGGGTCTGTTTTGGCTTTGGCGGCTTCAGGTGGTTCAGGAGCTTGGCAGGGAGCTGGTCTCATGTTGGTTTACACGCTGGGTTTGGCGCTACCATTTTTGGTTCTAGCTCTCGCCTCCAGCTATGTTTTGAAACATTTCCGAAAACTCCATCCTTACCTCGGAATCCTCAAAAAAGTGGGTGGTTTCCTCATTATCGTGATGGGAATCTTGGTGCTTTTGGGAAATGCTTCCATTTTGACTACATTATTTGAATAGAGAGGAAAAAGAAATGAAAAAATGGCAAACATGTCTCCTTGGAGTAGGCTCAATCTGTTGCTTGGCAGCCTGTTCGGCTAAAAACATGGCAGACGAGTCTACTATGAAGGAGCAAACCAAAACACAACAAGTCAGCTCGCAAACTGCGACTAAAGGTCAGGAAGTCGCTGATTTTGAACTGACAGGTGTAGATGGCAAGACATATCGTTTGTCTGATTACAAGGGCAAGAAAGTCTATCTTAAATTCTGGGCTTCTTGGTGTTCCATCTGTCTAGCCAGTCTTCCGGATACGGATGAAATTGCTAAAGAGGCTGGTGATGACTATGTGGTCTTGACAGTGGTGTCTCCTGGCCACAAGGGGGAGCAATCTGAAGCGGACTTTAAGAACTGGTATAAGGGCTTGGATTATAAAAATTTTCCGGTTTTAATTGATCCGTCAGGAAAACTTTTGGAAAGTTATGGTGTTCGTTCTTACCCGACTCAAGCCTTTATAGACAAGGAAGGCAAGCTGATCAAAACGCAACCAGGTTTTATGGATAAGGATATGATTTTAAAAGAATTGAAAGAAATGGGGTAGAGAAAGGCTATGAATGATAAAGTAAAACTTTTTGTCTTGGCAGGGGTCATTCTCCTAGTCCTAACCGGTTTTTATTTTCTATTGACGCGAAATGCAGGGCAGACAGATAGCTCGCAAATTGAGAAAGCATCCGTTAGCCAAGGAGGAAAAACAGTGAAAAAAACAGAAGTGAGTAAAGACGCAGACTTGCACGAAATTTATCTAGCTGGGGGATGTTTCTGGGGAGTGGAGGAATACTTCTCACGCGTGCCTGGAGTGACAGATGCCGTTTCTGGCTATGCAAACGGTAGAGGGGAAACAACCAAGTACGAATTGATCAATCAAACAGGACATGCAGAGACTGTCCATGTCACCTATGATGCCAAGCAAATTTCCCTCAAGGAAATTCTGCTTCATTACTTCCGCATTATCAATCCAACCAGCAAAAATAAACAAGGAAATGATGTGGGGACCCAGTATCGTACTGGCGTATATTACACAGATGACAAGGATTTGGAGGTAATCAACCAAGTCTTTGATGAAGTTGCTAAGAAATATGACCAACCTCTGGCAGTTGAAAAGGAAAACTTGAAGAATTTTGTGGTGGCTGAGGATTATCACCAAGACTACCTCAAGAAAAATCCAAATGGCTACTGTCATATCAATGTCAATCAAGCTGCCTATCCCGTCATTGATGCCAGCAAATATCCTAAACCAAGCGATGAAGAATTGAAAAAGACCTTGTCACCTGAGGAGTATGCAGTTACCCAGAAAAATCAAACAGAACGAGCTTTTTCAAACCGCTACTGGGATAAATTCGAATCTGGTATCTATGTGGATGTGGCAACTGGCGAACCCCTCTTTTCATCAAAAGACAAGTTTGAGTCTGGTTGTGGCTGGCCTAGTTTCACCCAACCAATTAGTCCAGATGTTGTCACTTACAAGGAAGATAAGTCCTACAATATGACGCGCATGGAAGTGAGAAGCCGAGTTGGAGATTCTCACCTTGGACATGTCTTTACAGATGGGCCTCAGGACAAGGGGGGCTTACGCTACTGTATCAATAGTCTCTCTATCCGCTTTATTCCCAAAGACCAAATGGCAGAAAAAGGTTATGCCTATTTACTAGATTATGTCGATTAAGAAGTCTTTCCTAAGCAGTTAGAGGAGAATTTTGCTATACTGATACTAGTAAGTGGTAAAGGAGCAGAGCATGACCTACACAATCTTAATCGTAGAAGATGAGTATCTGGTAAGGCAAGGCTTGACCAAGCTGGTCAATGTAGCAGCCTACGATATGGAAATCATCGGTCAGGCTGAAAATGGAAGGCAGGCTTGGGACTTAATTCAAAAGCAGGTGCCAGATATCATTTTAACCGATATCAACATGCCTCAGCTGAATGGCATCCAGTTGGCCAGTCTGGTACGAGAAACCTATCCTCAGGTGCATCTGGTATTTTTGACAGGTTACGATGATTTTGATTATGCCTTGTCTGCTGTTAAACTCGGTGTAGATGATTACCTGCTCAAACCCTTTTCTCGTCAGGATATTGAGGAAATGTTGGAGAAAATCAAGCAAAAACTAGACAAGGAAGAAAAAGAAGAGCAGTTACAAGATTTATTAACCGATAAGTTTGAGGGAAATATTGCTCAGAAAATCCAGTCCCATCTAGCTGACAGTCAGTTTAGTTTGAAGTCTTTGGCCAGTGACCTAGGTTTTAGTCCGACTTATCTGAGTTCCTTAATTAAGAAAGAGTTGGGCCTGCCTTTTCAGGATTACCTAGTGAGAGAGCGTGTCAAACAAGCCAAGCTCTTGCTTCTGACTACGGATCTAAAGATTTATGAGATAGCCGAAAAGGTTGGTTTTGAAGACATGAACTACTTTACCCAACGTTTTAAACAGATTGCAGGTGTGACACCTCGTCAGTTTAAGAAAGGGGAAGGCCGATGAAGCGTTCTTCTCTCTTAGTCAGAATGGTTATTTCCATCTTTCTGGTCTTTCTCATTCTCCTAGCTGTGGTCGGGACTTTCTATTATCAATCTAGTTCATCAGCTATTGAGGCCGCTATTGAGGGCAATAGCCAAACGACCATTAGCCAAACTAGCCACTTTATTCAGTCTTATATCAAAAAATTAGAAACCACCTCTACCAGTTTGACCCAGCAGACGGATGTTCTGGCCTATGCTGAAAATCCTAGTCAAGACCAGGTCAAGGGAATCCGAGATTTGTTTTTGACCATCTTAAAGGCTGACCAGGACTTGAAAACGGTGGTTTTGGTAACCAAGTCTGGTCAGGTCATTTCCACTGATGACAGTGTGCAGATGAAAACTTCCTCAGATATGATGGCTGAGGATTGGTACCAAAAGGCCATTCATCAGGGAGCTAAGCCAGTTTTGACACCAGCTCGTAAATCAGACAGTCAGTGGGTCATTTCTGTCACTCAGGAACTTGTTGATACAAAGGGAGCCAATCTTGGTGTGCTTCGTTTGGACATTTCCTACGAAACTCTGGAAGCCTATCTCAACCAGCTCCAGTTGGGCCAGCAGGGCTTTGCCTTTATCATCAATGAAAACCATGAATTTGTTTACCATCCTAAACACACAGTTTATAGTTCGTCTAGCGAAATGGAGGCCATGAAACCCTATATTGAGACAGGGCAGGGCTATACGCTGGATCATCAATCCTACGTCAGTCAGGAACAGATTGCAGGTACTGATTGGACGGTTATAGGCGTGTCTTCGCTGGAGAAGTTAGACCAGGTTCGGAGTCAACTCATGTGGACCTTGCTTGGTGCTAGTGCCTTATCTCTTCTTGCCTGTCTCTGCTTGGTGTGGTTCAGTCTCAAACGCTGGATTGCCCCTTTGAAGGATCTGAGAGAAACCATGCTGGAAATTGCTTCTGGTACACAAAATCTTCGTGCTAAGGAGGCTGGCGCCTATGAACTGAGAGAAGTGACTCGCCAGTTCAATGCTATGTTGAATCAGATTGATCAGTTGATGGCAGATGTGCGCAGGCAGGAAGAAGCGACCCGGCAGTATGAACTTCAAGCATTGTCGAGCCAGATTAACCCCCATTTCCTCTACAATACTTTGGATACTATCATCTGGATGGCTGAATTTCAGGATAGTCAGCGAGTGGTTCAGGTGACCAAGTCCTTGGCAACCTATTTCCGCTTGGCGCTCAATCAAGGAAGGGATTTGATTTCTCTTTCTGATGAAATCAATCATGTCCGCCAGTACCTCTTTATCCAGAAACAACGCTATGGTGATAAGCTGGAGTATGAAATTGCTGAAAATCCTGACTTTGGTAACCTAGTCTTACCCAAGTTGGTGTTGCAACCTCTTGTAGAAAATGCTCTTTACCATGGTATTAAGGAGAAGGAAGGTCAGGGCCATATTAAAGTTTCTGTTCAGAGACAGGATATAGGGCTTGTCATCCGCATTGAGGATGATGGTGTTGGTTTCCAAGCTACTAGCGATAGTAGTCAAAGTCAGCTCAAACGTGGGGGAGTTGGCCTTCAAAATGTCAACCAACGACTCAAACTTCATTTTGGAGACAATTACCAGATGAAGATCAATTCTGTACCCTCAAAAGGGACGACGGTTGAAATATACATTAATAAAATAGAAATTAGCTAACTCCCAGTCTATTCTGGGAGTTTTGCTTTTAAAAATCAGAATGATTAGTTGGCCTTGATAAAATCAGTAAAAAAAGATATGATAGATAGTGACAAAAGAGGTATCAAGTATGAAGGAAAAAGACATTCAAAGAGCAACAAGCCAGATTGTAGAAGATGTAATAGAAAAGGCTAATTTGAAGCAAGGGGCTATCTTTGTTTTAGGCCTTTCTTCTAGTGAGGTGATAGGTGGTCAGATTGGCAAGGAATCCAGCCAAGAAATTGGTGAAATCATCGTGAAGACCATCCTAGCTATCCTAGAGGGAAAAGGGATTCATCTAGCTGTTCAAGGTTGTGAACATGTCAATCGAGCCCTCGTCGTTGAACGTCAGTTGGCAGAGCGGTTTGGTCTTGAAATCGTCAGTGTCCGTCCTACACTTCATGCAGGAGGTTCGGGTCAGTTGGCAGCCTTCAAGTTTATGCGGGATCCAGTTGAGGTTGAATTTATCAAGGCCCATGCTGGATTGGATATCGGAGATACTGCGATTGGCATGCATGTCAAGCATGTTCAGGTTCCGATTCGCCCTCTTTTGAGAGAAATTGGGCATGCCCATGTAACTGCTCTAGCTAGTCGTCCAAAATTAATTGGAGGTGCGCGTGCGCAGTATCCACAAGATTCTATCAGAAAGTCATGAGAATGAAAAAGACAAAACAACAACTAGAAAAAATTACCAAATATTCGATTCGCAAGCTCACTGTTGGGGTAGGTCCTGTAGCTATCGGGGCCTTCCTTTTTGGTGCCAGTACCCTTTTAGTAGATAAGGTGCAAGCCAATGAAATTGGTGGTGTTCATAGTGTGCATTACCGCTATCTGGCGGAGCAGGAATTAACCGAGTCTGAAAAAGCCTTGATTCACCATGAGGTTCCTACAGAATTTCAAGATGAAGATATTATTTATGTAGTTTATCGCAAGAAGGAGACTAACAGTCAACAACTTCCATACACAGGAAGTAAGGAGCTTGCTTTGGCAGGTCTTGGATTGGCAACAGCCTCACTAGCGGTTCTATTAGTTTCTAAGAAACACCGTAGTAAAGTACTTGGTATTCTGTTAATTAGCTCTATCGGCGTCAGCAATTTTGTACCTTTTACTGCCTTTGCATTTGAAAATAAAGAGTTACTTTCGTATAACCAAACTATTTCTGCATCTACACATGAAGGTTTGGCTAAAGGTGTTATTCATATTGAAGGATATGAGTATGTTGGTTACTTTAAAGAATCAAAATCTAGTACCAATACAAGCAGTAAAAAAGGTGAGTCGGTAGTTGAAGAACCACAGACGGAATATACAGGCAAGATTGAAGCTAAAGGCACTCAGGAACCAGGCAAAGAGGGAGAATCCTTAGTTCAAGAACCACAGGCGGAATATACAGGCAAGATTGAAGCTAAAGGCACTCAGGAACCAGGCAAAGAGGGAGAGTCCTTAGTTCAAGAGCCACAGTCAGAATATGCAGGCAAGATTGAAGCTAAAGGCACTCAGGAACCAGGCAAAGAGGGAGAATCCTTAGTTCAAGAACCACAGGCGGAATATACAGGCAAGATTGAAGCTAAAGGCACTCAGGAACCAGGCAAAGAGGGAGAGTCCTTAGTTCAAGAACCACAGGCGGAATATACAGGCAAGATTGAAGCTAAAGGCACTCAGGAACCAGGCAAAGAGGGAGAGTCCTTAGTTCAAGAGCCACAGTCAGAATATACAGGCAAGATTGAAGCTAAAGGCACTCAGGAGCCAGGTAAAGAAGGTGAGTCGGTAGTTCAAGAAAAGTTACCTGAATATAAAGTAACTGAGGGCGCGGTTACGAAAGAAACTACTACGGAGATTGACTATAAGACAGAAATTATCGAAGATCCAACCAAGTATACGGATGAAGAAACTGTCGTCCAAGATGGAGAAAAGGGTAGTCAAATTACCAAAACGACTTATAAGACTATTGAGGGTGTTGAGACTGACCAAGTTTTAAATACAGCTACAACTGTCATCAAAGAACCGGTCACTAAAAAAATAAGTCGTGGTACGAAACCAATTGAAGGAACTCTGGTAGAAGAAGGTCTTGAAAAGATTCCGTTTAAGGAAAAGGTTGAAGAAGATGATCAACTGAAAAAAGGTGAAAGAGTTACTGTCAAAGAAGGAAAAGACGGACAGAAAAAGGTTATAAAGACTTATAAGACAATTAAAGGACTGAAGACTGAAGAAGCACCAAAAGTTGTCGAACAGGTTTTGGAGTTAGATCAAGACCGTATCGTTAAATTAGGAACTAAAAACTTTGAAAAACCAATTTTAAGTTTGTCGCTTATCGATGTTAAAGATTTAAAACGAACATCTCAAATTCGTTACAATTTGGAAAACCCAAGTAAGGCAACTATAAAATCCATTACCCTAACTCTTAAAAAGGGTGATGAAATTGTCAAAACATTGACTATTTCACCAGACAACTTAACAGCTAGCCTGACAGATTTGCAGTACTACAAGGATTATAAACTCGAAACCAAAATGGTTTATGACCGTGGTGAAGGTGATGAAGAAGAAGTTCTAAGGGAAGAACCACTAAGAATTGACCTCAAAAAAGTTGAAGTCAAAAATATTAAAGAAACAAGCTTAATAAGTGTTGATACTGATGGTGTTGAAACGGATAGTAGCTTCTTAACTTCTGTTCCAACTGATGTAAAACCATACTATCTAAAAATCGCTACGCATGATAATAAGGTGACCCGTCTTGCTGTGGATAAAATCGAAGAAGTTACTGTCGATGGAAAAACACTATACAAGGTCACTGCTAAAGCTCCTGATCTAGTTCAGCATACTAATGGTAATGAACTCAGTGAAGAATATGTTCATTATTTTGCCAAGCCAAAATCTCACGAAGAGAATGTCTACTACGATTTCAATGAATTGGTAAAAGCAATGCAAGCTAATCGTAAGGGGACGTTTAAGCTTGGTGCAGATTTGAACGCAGCAAATGTTCCAACTCCAAATAAACAATATGTACCAGGTGTATTTAATGGTCATTTAACAAGTGTTGATGGAAAACAGTATACCATTCATAATATCGCTCGACCATTGTTTGAGCGCATTGAAAATGCTTCTGTGAAGAATATCAATCTTGGCAATGTGAATATTAATATGCCTTGGGCAGAAAATATTGCACCTGTTGCAAGAATTGTTAAAAATGCTGTAATCGAAAATGTCAAAGTTACAGGCCATATTATTGCGAAAAATGATATTGCTGGTGTGGTTAATAAATTAGATGGTGAGGGCGCTAAAGTTAATAATGTTGCTTTCATTGGTAAAATTGATGGTGTTGGGGATAAAGGATGGAATCTTGCTGGTATTGTGGGTGAGATTTGGAAAGGCCATGCGAATAAAACATATGTAGAAGCTGATATTACAGCAACTAAGGCTCGGGCTGCTGGTCTTGCGTCTACTGTTGACAATAGTTCGGACCCTAATGGCATCGGTAAATATGGGACTGTACGAAATTCAGTCGCTAAAGGAACAATTAAAGTTAAATCACCTGTAGATGTTGGAGGTTTCGTCAGCAAGAACTGGGTATGGGGTAAACTTGAAAATAATGTTTCAATGATGAAAGTTGAGAACGGTGAAGAATTCTATGGTTCCGGTGATATTGATTACGATGGGGGATACTTCACGAATAATTCTCTTGAAAGAAACTTTGTTGTAAAAGATGTTAGTGCAGGTAAACATTCGTTCAAATATTCTCGTTCACATAGAATTAGAGAAATTAGTCTCGAAGAAGCTAATACCAAGATTGATGCAATGGGAATCACTGCTGATAAGTTTGAAATTAAACCTCTAATTGAGGACACTCTCAACAATACAAAATCATTAGATGAGACCTATAAAGATACTCAAGATTACAGAATTGACCGTGAACTTGCTTATCGCAATATCGAAAAATTACAACCTTTCTATAATAAGGAGTGGATTGTCAATCAGGCCAATAAATTGGAAGCTAGTTCAAACTTGGTTACGAAAGAAGTTCTTTCTGTTACAGGTTTGAAAAATGGACAGTTTGTAACAGATTTATCTGATATTGATAAGATTTTGATTCACTATGCTGACGGTACTAAGGAAGAAAAAGTTGTCACACGTAAAGCTGATTCTCAAGTTCAACAGGTTCGTGAATACAGTATCGAAGGTCTTGGTGACGTCGTTTATACACCAAATATGGTTGTTAAAGATAGAACACAATTAATCAACGATATTAAAGCAAAATTAGCAGGTGTTGAATTGATTTCACCTGAAGTGCGTGCGTTAATGGACAAACGTGGTAAAGCTGAAGAAAATACTGATGGTCGTAAAGATGGTTATATTAAAAATCTATTCCTTGAAGAAAGCTTTGAAGAAACGAAAGCTAATTTGGATAAATTAGTCAAAGCTTTAGCCGAAAACGAAGACCATCAATTGAATAGTGATGAAGCTGCCATGAAAGCTCTTCTTAAAAAAGTAGAAGACAACAAAGCTAAAATTATGATGGCTCTTACTTATTTAAATCGTTATTATGGATTTAAATACAATGATATGAGCATTAAAGACCTTATGATGTTCAAGCCTGATTTTTATGGTAAGAACGTTAGCGTTATCGATAGATTGATTCAAATTGGTTCACGTGAACATTTCTTGAAAGGGGACCGAACTCAAGATGCTTATCGTGATGTGATTGCGGGAGCAACAGGTAAAGGTAATTTAAATGACTTCTTAACATATAACATGAAACTCTTTACAGAAGATACTGATATGAATGTATGGTATAAGAAAGCTATTTCTCATACTAACTATGTAGTTGAGAAACAATCATCTAACCCTGATTTTGCTAATAAGAAATATCACTTATATGAAAACTTAAATAACAGTGAACATGGTCGATACATTTTACCACTTCTTAATACGAAGAAGGCTCACATGTTCTTAATTTCAACGTACAATACGCTAGCGTTTAGTGCATTTGAGAAATATGGTAAGAATACAGAATCTGAACGTGAAGCGTTTAAGAAAGAAATCGATTTACGTGCACAAGAGCAAATTAATTACTTAGACTTCTGGTCAAGACTTGCTGCTGATAATGTACGTAATCAATTGTTGAAATCTGAAAATATGGTTCCATCAGCAATTTGGGATAACCAAGATGTTCCAGGTAATGGATGGGCTGACAGAATGGGTCATAATAAGAATGGTGACTATGCTCCAGTTCGTGAGTTCTATGGTCCTACAGGTAAATGGCACGGATATAACGGTATGGGTGCGTATGCTTATATCTTTTCTAACCCACAAAATTCAGAGGCTGTATACTACATCATCTCTAGTATGATTAGTGATTATGGTACATCTGCATTCACTCACGAAACAACTCATATCAATGACCGTATGGCCTACTTAGGAACATGGCGTCACCGTGAAGGGACAGATATTGAATCATTTGCTCAAGGTATGCTACAATCGCCATCTCTTACAAACTATAATGGTGAATATGGTTCACTTGGATTAAATATGGCGTACGAACGTAAAAATGATGGTACACAAATTTATAACTATGATCCTAATATGTTAAGTAGTCGTGAGAAGATTGATCACTACATGAAGAACTATAACGAATCAATGATGATGCTTGATTACTTAGAAGCAGAATCTGTCATCAAGAAAAATACTGGAACTAACGATAAGTGGTTTAAGAAAATCGATAAGAAATATCGCGAAAAAGCGAGCTATAATAAGTTAGAAGGTGCACCACACCAATGGGATTTAGTTCGTGATTTAAATGATGTTGAGAAGAGTATGAAACTGACAGCTATTGATCAACTTGTAGATAACAACTTCGCTACTAAACACGGGCTACCAGGTAATGGTCATTACCGTACTGAAGGATTCGATTCTGCTTATACTGTTGTGAATATGATGACTGGTATTTACGGTGGTAACACAAGTAAGAGTACGGCTGGCTCAATCTCATTCAAACACAATACATTCCGTATGTGGGGCTACTACGGTTACCTTGATGGATTCTTAGGGTATGCATCTAACAAGTATAAACAAGAATCTAAAGCAGCCGGTAACGTAGGTCTAGGTGATGACTTTATCATCCAAAAAGTTTCTAAAGGTAGATTTAATACATTAGAAGAGTGGAAGAAAGAATGGTATAAAGAAGTCAGAGCTAAAGCTGAGAAAGGTTTTGTAGAAATTGAAATTGATGGTCAAAAGATTTCAACATATGAAAAACTTCAAGAACTATTCGATGCTGCAGTTGAAAAAGACCTTCAAGGTAATAAATTTGATAATACAGTGAATCTTAAATGGAAAGTTTACAAACAACTTTTGCAGAAATCAGATGGATTTACTGGAGATTTATTCACTAAATAGTAGATAGGACTAGTAAGATGAAAAAAGGTAGATCAGCTTTGTCTGTATCTGCCTTTTTGTGCTATACTTAAGATATGCATAGAAAAACAGTGATTGATTTTAGGGCTTTGGGGGAGAGATACACCTTCACTCAGCCTATCAAAGAGTTAAAAACGAGAGATTTATCAGAAGTGGCGGACTTGCTGGCACAGGTGGAGAGCTACCAAGAGCAAGGTTATTATGTGGTGGGCTATATCAGTTACGAGGCTGCACTTGCATTTGAGAAGAAATTAGCAGTTCATAAAGCTCCTTTACTGGCAGAGTATCTGCTATATTTTACAGTTCATGATAGGGTAGAAACATCGCCTATTCCTCTGACTTATGAGGAAGTAGATCTACCTTCAAAGTGGCAGGAAGAAACATCTGCAGAGAACTATGAAAAGGCTATTGCCCAGATTCACCATCATTTGCGTCAGGGGGACACCTACCAGGTAAATTACACTGTCCAACTCAAGCAAGACTTGAGTGTCGATCCTTTTGCCACCTACAACCGTATGGTGGTAGAGCAGGAGGCGGGCTATAATGCCTATGTGGAACATGATGAGATGGCAGTAATTTCTATGAGCCCAGAGCTCTTTTTTGAGCAAAATGACCGAGAATTAATGACTCGTCCAATGAAGGGAACAACCCAGCGGGGAGTGACTGACCAAGAAGACCTTGCCCAAGCTAGCTGGCTAGAACAGGATCCCAAAAATCGCTCTGAAAATATGATGATTGTGGACCTCTTGCGCAACGATATGAACCGTATTTCTGAAGTGGGAAGTGAGCATGTGGAGCGTTTGTGTCAAGTGGAGCAGTATTCGACTGTCTGGCAGATGACTTCGACCATCAAGAGTCAGTTACGACCGGATGTTGACCTAGTTGAAATCTTCCGTTCGCTCTTTCCTTGTGGTTCCATAACGGGTGCACCCAAAATTGCGACCATGGAAATCATCAAGAACTTGGAGCCTCAACCCAGAGGAGTTTACTGCGGAACGATTGGTCTCTTGCTTCCAAATGGACGACGGATTTTTAATGTCGCCATTCGGACCATTCAACTGCATCAAGGGAAAGCCATCTATGGAGTTGGCGGAGGTATTACATGGGATAGTACTTGGGAATCTGAATACCGTGAAGTTCATCAAAAGGCGGCTGTTCTCTATCGTAAACAAGCTCGTTTCCAATTGATTACAACTGGGAAAATCAGCCAAAAACAATTGCAGTTTGAAGATCAACATCTGGAAAGACTGACAAAGGCGAGTCGTTATTTTTCCTATCCTTTTGATCCAGAAGAACTGAGACAAAAGATAGAGGAAGAGTGTCAAGCTTGTGATTCCCACCAAGACTACCGCTTGCGAATTACCCTCAGCAAGTCTGGAGAGATGGAACTCAGTCGCCAAATCTTAAGCCCCCTTAGTCCAAGCTTCTGCAAAGCAAAACTTTGTCTGCAAGAAGCTGATTTGCAGCAAGCATTTACCTACTTCAAAACCACTCACAGACCACATTTAAGCCTAGGTAAACAGGAAAGCATTTACCATAATGCAGCAGGAGAGCTATTGGAAACGTCTATAGGGAATCTAGTTCTGAAAATCGCTGGAAAACTATACACACCGCCTACCAGTCTAGGAATTTTGCCAGGAATTTATCGTCAGCATTTGCTGGAAACAGGACAGGTTAAAGAGAAAATTATGACTTTGGAAGACCTGAACCAAGCAGAAGCTATCTATGGCTGTAACGCAGTCAGAGGTTTGTATGAGTTGGAAGTGATATAACTATAGGTTTTCCATTAATTTTTAGATTTATTTGTTAATATTTAATATTTGATTTGAAAGTAAAATTAAATATATGGTATACTATAAGTATAAATCAATAAAAATAATGGAGATTTTTATGAAAAAATCAAAAAAAATTTTAGTAACCAGCTTAGCAACTGCAACACTGGGACTTATTGCATTATCAGATACAACTGGAGACTTTCCTTTTTCGGCTCAGCATGTTTCTGCTCAAGAAAAGGATGCATCTAAAAATGGTAAGGTTGTAAAAGAGAATACAACTTCGGCGCCAAATCAAGCTGAAAAATCAAAAACACCAGCGCAAAATCCTGCTGAGAAACCAAAAACACCAGCACCGAAACCAGAACCAAAACCAGCGCCGAAACCAGCTGAGAAACCGAAAACACCAGCTCAAAAACCTGCTGAGAAACCTAAAAATACAAGTCCTAAAGAGGATAAGTCCAAATCTACAGCTCAGTCTGGTTGGGTAGGCTCATCGTACTATGAAAATGGTACTAAAGTTACTAATAAGTGGATTTTTGATAAAAAAGCTAATTCTTATTTCTATCTAAATGCTTCGGGAAACTATGTCCAAAATGCTTGGGTAGGCAATTACTATCTTAAATCAGATGGTAAAATGGCTAAGAGTGAATGGATTTATGATAAAAACTATGGATCCTATTATTATCTAACCGCAGAAGGTAGCTACGCTCGAAACGCATGGGTAGGTAATTACTATCTCAAATCAAATGGGAAAAGAGCTAAAAATGAATGGATTTATGACAATAACTATGGGTCATACTATTATCTAACAGCAGAAGGCAGCTACGCTCGCAACACATGGGTAGGCAATTACTATCTTAAATCAGATGGTAAGATGGCTAAAGCTGAGTGGATTTATGACAAAAACTATGGATCCTATTATTATCTAACAGCAGAAGGAAGCTACGCTCGCAACAAATGGGTAGGTAATTACTATCTAAAATCAGATGGTAAGATGGCCAAAAATGAATGGGTAGATGGTGGCCGGTATTATGTTGATTCTGATGGAAAAAAGGTAAAAAGTGAATGGATTTATGATAAAAACTATGGATCCTATTATTATCTAACAGCAGAAGGCAGCTACGCTCGCAACAAATGGATAGGTAAATATTATCTCAAATCAGACGGGAAGATGGCCAAGAATGAATGGGTAGATGGAGGCCGTTACTATGTTGATTCTGAAGGCAAAATGGTAATGGGTAAATGGGTAGATGGAGGCCGTTACTATGTAGGATACGATGGTGTGTGGCAACCAAAACCAGCAGATGGTAATCCATACTCAGCAGCTTTAAAGGAAGCACAAGGTTATAACAGCATTCATTTGTCAAAAAAAAGAATTTATAATCAATTAATTTTTAAAGGTTTTAATAGTGACACTGCACAATATGCTATCAATCATTTGAATGCAGATTATAAGGCAAATGCCTTAGCTCAAGCAAGAATACATTTAAAATATGGTACTTCATCTAAATCAGAAATTTATAGAACGCTGACCTCTCCGAATCTTGATAACTTTACGAAAGAAGAAGCTAACTATGCTATTCAAAAACTTAATCTACCATCAGAAGGTAGCTATGTTCGCAATAAATGGGTAGGAGCTTATTATTATAAATCAGATGGTAAGATGGCCAAAAATGAATGGGTAGATGGCGGTCGTTACTATGTTGAATCAGATGGAAAAATGGCTAGGAACAAATGGGTAGATGGAGGCCGTTACTATGTAGGATACGATGGTGTGTGGCAACCAAAACCAGCAGATGGGAATCCATACTCAGCAGCTTTAAAGGAAGCACAAAGTTATAACAGACTTTATTTGTCAAAAAAAGGAATTTATGATCAATTAATTTTTAAAGGTTTTAATAGTGACACTGCACAATATGCTATCAATCATTTGAATGCAAATTATAAGGCAAATGCCTTAGCTCAAGCAAGGCAACATAGAAAATATAGTAATTTATCAAAAACGGAAATTTATAACATGCTAACTTCTCCTAGAATCGATAGATTTACAAAAGAAGAAGCAAACTATGCCATTCAACATCTTGATGACTAATCGTTTTCAATAATGAACTATTTTTAAATGTTTTAATGTTGGTATTTAATACGCAAACCTTTGCACAAAACGGACGATTTTGTTATACTATATCTGTAAGCATTTTCAATTAAAAAGGAGAAGACGATGAGTCAAAAGATTATTGGGATTGACCTTGGTGGGACATCTGTTAAGTTCGCAATTTTAACTCAAGAGGGAGAAATCCAAGAAAAATGGTCTATTAAGACCAATATTTTGGACGAAGGAAGCCATATTGTAGATGATATGATTGAGTCAATTCAACATCGTTTGGACTTGCTTGGATTGTCAGCTACGGATTTCCGAGGGATTGGAATGGGATCACCTGGTGTGGTTGACCGTGAAAAAGGAACTGTTATCGGTGCCTACAACCTAAACTGGAAAACCCTTCAACCAATTAAAGAAAAGATTGAAAAAGCATTGGGTATTCCATTCTTCATCGATAATGATGCCAACGTGGCGGCTCTTGGTGAGCGCTGGATGGGGGCTGGTGACAACCAACCGGACGTTGTCTTTATGACACTTGGTACAGGTGTTGGTGGTGGTATCGTGGCAGAAGGCAAATTGCTTCACGGTGTCGCTGGTGCGGCAGGAGAACTTGGTCATATCACTGTTGACTTTGACCAACCAATCGCTTGTACTTGTGGTAAGAAAGGCTGTCTTGAGACAGTTGCTTCTGCAACAGGGATTGTCAACTTGACACGTCGTTATGCTGATGAATACGAAGGCGATGCAGCCTTGAAACGCTTGATTGATGACGGTGAAGAAGTAACTGCTAAAACTGTCTTTGACCTTGCAAAAGAAGGAGATGACCTTGCCTTGATCGTTTACCGAAACTTCTCACGTTACTTGGGAATCGCTTGTGCTAATATCGGCTCAATCCTCAATCCTTCAACAATCGTTATAGGTGGTGGGGTGTCCGCTGCGGGAGAATTCCTTCTCCAAGGTGTTCAAAAAGTCTACGACGAAAATACTTTCCCACAAGTACGCACATCAACTAAATTAGCTCTCGCAACACTAGGAAATGATGCTGGAGTTATCGGAGCAGCATCGCTTGTATTGCAATAAGATCATAAAAGGGGAAAAACACTACTTTAAAGCCAGTGATTTTCCTCCTTTCTTTTTTTATGCTATACTAGTTAGGACATTAAATGAGGTGAGAGTAAATGACAAAAGCAGATACGATTTTTAAAGAAAATATTGAACGAATCCTCAAAGACGGCGTCTTTTCTGAACAAGCACGTCCTAAGTACAAGGATGGGACTGTTGCCAACTCCAAGTACGTAACGGGTGCCTTTGCAGAGTATGACTTGGCTAAGGGTGAATTTCCCATCACAACCTTGCGACCGATTGCGATCAAATCAGCTATCAAAGAAGTACTCTGGATCTACCAGGATCAGTCTAATAGCCTAGAAGTGCTCAATAGCAAGTACAATGTCCACTACTGGAATGACTGGGAAGTGGGGGATACAGGAACCATAGGTGAGCGCTATGGGGCAGTCGTTAAGAAACACGACATCATCAATAAGATTCTCAAACAATTGGAAGAAAATCCTTGGAACCGTCGCAATATTATCTCTCTGTGGGATTACCAAGCTTTTGAAGAGACAGACGGCCTTCTTCCATGCGCCTTTCAGACTATGTTTGATGTTCGTCGATTAGATGGGGAAATCTATCTAGATGCGACCTTGACCCAGCGTTCGAATGATATGCTGGTGGCCCACCACATCAATGCTATGCAGTATGTGGCTCTTCAGATGATGATTGCCAAGCATTTTGGATGGAAGGTTGGGAAGTTCTTCTACTTCATCAACAACCTTCATATCTATGATAATCAGTTTGAACAAGCAGAGGAATTGCTTGGTCGTGAGCCGTCAAACTGCCAACCTCGTTTGGTCTTGAATGTACCAGATGGGACCAATTTCTTTGATATCAAAGCGGAAGACTTTGAGTTGGTTGACTATGATCCGGTTAAGCCACAGCTGAAGTTTGACCTAGCTATTTAATACTCTTCGATAATCTCTTCAAACCAGGTCAGCGTCGCCTTACCGTAGGTATGGTGACTGACTTCGTCAGTTCTATCCACAACCTCAAAACAGTGTTTTGAGCTGACTTCGTCAGTTTTATCTACAACCTCAAAGCAGTGCTTTGAGCAACCTGCGGCTAGCTTCCTAGTTTGCTCTTTGATTTTCATTGAGTATAAAAGAAAATAAAAAGAAGTTGAGAAATCTCAACTTCTTTTGTTGCTTAATGTGATACGCGACGGCGAGCTGCTTTTTTACGGTTTTCTTCGATGAAAGCTGCTTTTTGCTCTTCTGGCTCAATCACTTTCTTTTTAATTGCGTATACTGCACCTGCAACGGCAGCGACAGTTCCTGCGACACCTGTTACAAGACCTTTAGCGAATCCTTTAGCCATGAGTCTTCCTCCTTTATCTTCCCGATCAGCCAGGCTCCTTAAGTGGTAGCATTTTTCTGACCGACCTTTTTGTGATATAATAATAGTAACGAAAAAATGGAAATTTTTCAAGGAAAAAAGATGAGAACAAAAATAATTGTGATTGTTGGACCGACTGCTGTTGGGAAGACTGCCCTTGCTATCGAAGTGGCCAAGCTCTTTGATGGAGAGGTGGTCAGTGGTGACAGTCAGCAAGTATACAGAGGGTTGGATATTGGGACGGCCAAGGTTAGCCCAGAGGAGCAAGTAGCTGTTCCTCATCATTTGATTGATGTCAGAGAGGTGACCGAGTCTTACTCGGCTTTTGATTTTGTTTCAGAAGCTAAGAAGGCTATTGAGGATATTCAAAACCGTGGCAAGCTAGCCATTATCGCTGGAGGCACAGGCCTTTATATCCAGAGCTTGCTTGAAGGCTATCATCTAGGTGGGGAAACACCTCATGAGGAGATATTAGCCTATCGAGCTAGTTTAGAGCCTTTATCAGATGAAGAATTAGCCAATCTTGTGGAGCAAGCAGGTCTTGAAATTCCCCAGTTTAACCGTCGTCGTGCTATGCGTGCCTTGGAGATTGCCCATTTTGGTCAGGATTTGGAAAATCAGGAAAGTCCTTATGAAGCTTTGATTATCTGCTTGGATGATGAACGCAGTCAGCTTTATGAACGTATCAACCGTCGAGTAGATCTGATGTTTGAGGCTGGACTTTTGGATGAGGCTAAGTGGCTCTTTGACCATTATCCAGATGTGCAGGCAGCCAAAGGCATTGGCTACAAGGAACTCTTTCCTTATTTCCGTGGGGAGCAAACTCTTGAGGAAGCAAGCGAGAGTCTCAAACAGGCGACCCGCCGTTTTGCTAAGCGTCAGTTGACCTGGTTTCGTAATCGCATGCAGGTCACCTTTTATCAGATAGGAGAGCCTGACGTGCAGGACCGCATTTTAAGCCAGATAGAGGAGTTTTTAGATGATTGAAACTGAGAAAAAAGAGGAACGTGTCCTGCTCATCGGTGTGGAATTGCAGGGCATGGACAATTTTGATCTCTCTATGGAAGAATTGGCCAGTCTGGCTAAGACAGCTGGGGCAGTCGTAGTCGATAGCTACAGGCAAAAACGGGAAAAGTATGACTCCAAGACCTTTGTCGGTTCTGGTAAGTTGGAAGAGATTGCGCTCATGGTGGATGCAGAAGAGATTACCACTGTCATTGTCAATAATCGCTTGACTCCACGGCAAAATGTCAATCTAGAAGAAGTTCTGGGTGTCAAGGTCATTGACCGTATGCAGTTGATTCTAGATATCTTTGCCATGCGGGCTCGAAGCCATGAAGGAAAACTCCAAGTTCATTTGGCTCAGCTCAAATATCTCTTACCTCGTTTGGTGGGACAAGGGATTATGCTCAGCCGTCAGGCAGGTGGAATTGGTTCCCGTGGACCTGGTGAAAGCCAGCTGGAACTGAACCGACGTAGTGTTCGTAATCAAATCACAGAAATCGAGCGCCAGCTCAAGGTGGTTGAGAAAAATCGAGCGACAGTCAGAGAAAAACGCTTGGAGTCAAGTACCTTTAAAATCGGTTTGATTGGTTACACTAATGCTGGGAAATCAACCATCATGAACACCTTGACCAGTAAGACCCAGTATGAAGCAGACGAGCTGTTTGCGACTCTGGATGCGACGACAAAGAGTATCCATTTGGGAGGTAATCTTCAGGTTACCTTAACTGATACGGTTGGCTTTATCCAAGATTTGCCAACTGAATTGGTGTCCAGTTTCAAGTCGACTTTGGAAGAAAGCAAGCATGTGGATCTTCTGGTTCATGTCATCGATGCCAGCAATCCTTATCACGAGGAACATGAAAAAACGGTTCTGTCTATCATCAAAGACTTGGATATGGAGGATATTCCTCGCCTGACTCTTTATAATAAAGCAGATTTGGTGGAGGATTTCACGCCGACTCAAACGCCTTATTCCCTCATTTCTGCCAAGTCTGAGGATAGTCGTGAGCAGTTGCAAGCATTGTTTTTGGAGAAGATCAAGGATATTTTTGAAGTCTTTACCCTGCGCGTGCCTTTTTCAAAATCCTACAAGATACATGATCTAGAAAGTGTAGCGATTCTGGAGGATCGTGACTACCAAGATGATGGAGAAGTGATTACAGGCTACATTTCCGAGAAAAATAAATGGAGGTTAGAGGAATTTTATGACTGATATTAACACCTTGGCTCTAAAATATGGGGGCTATACAAGTCTGGATAAGGTCTATCTAGATCAACTTCTATCTGGCAAAACAGAGCAAGAGCAGTTGGCTCTCATCACACCACCTCCGAGTGTCGTTAATGCCTACTTTGCTGAACTCTACCAGAAAAAGAGTCCTGAAGCTGCGACGGATTATTTTGCAGAACTCAGCCATGAACTGAACCTCTACAATGCTGAGCCAAGTTTCACCTTTGAAAATAAGCCTTTTATTCGTCTTAATTTATCTGGCAAATCTTTTGGATTTTGCTATGAGACTAAGGGCATGGGGCGAATCTTCTCTGAAAATGAAGAGGTAATCTCGGATGACTTGCTCTTTGAGATTGCACAAATTTTCCCCCATCAACTCGTCTTTGAAGAGTCTGGAAAGATTTACATGAAGGCTGTCGGAGATGAGGAAGTTGTTAGTGTAGAAAATCTCACAGCTTTGACAGATTTGGAAAGTTTGGCTGATGGTCGCAAACGTCTCAAAGGCTACAGTCAAGAGGATTTACTGCAAGAAGTTGTTGCTTTTTCTGGTAAGCGCTATTTCCGATCGGAAAATCGCACAGCCATGTTATATATTGATTAATTAGAAAGTATCGAATGGATATTCAATTTTTAGGAACAGGGGCTGGTCAGCCCTCTAAAGCCCGCAACGTTTCAAGTCTCGCCCTGAAACTCTTGGATGAGATTAACGAAGTTTGGCTCTTTGACTGTGGAGAAGGAACGCAAAATCGCATTCTGGAAACCACGATTCGACCACGGAAGGTCAGCAAAATCTTTATCACCCACCTGCATGGAGACCACATCTTTGGATTGCCAGGATTTCTCTCTAGCCGTGCTTTTCAGGCCAATGAAGAGCAGACAGATTTGGACATCTATGGACCGCAAGGAATCAAGTCATTTGTTTTAACCAGCCTTCGTGTGTCAGGCTCTCGTCTGCCTTACCGCATTCATTTTCATGAGTTTGACCAAGATTCTCTAGGGAAAATCCTTGAGACCGATAAATTCACTGTGTATGCAGAGGAGCTGGACCACACTATTTTCTGCGTTGGTTATCGTGTCATGCAAAAGGACTTAGAAGGTACCTTGGATGCTGAAAGACTTAAGGCTGCTGGTGTTCCGTTCGGCCCGCTTTTTGGAAAAATCAAAAACGGTCAGGACGTTGTTCTAGAAGACGGCACTAAAATCAAGGCAGCTGACTATATATCAGCTCCCCGTCCAGGTAAAATTATCACTATTCTGGGTGACACTAGAAAGACCAATGCCAGTGTGCGTCTAGCTGTCAATGCAGATGTTCTTGTCCATGAGTCTACTTACGGCAAGGGTGATGAGAAGATTGCTCGCAATCACGGTCACTCAACCAATATGCAGGCAGCACAAGTAGCAGCAGAAGCAGGTGCTAAGCGCCTCCTGCTCAATCATATCAGCGCTCGTTTCCTCTCAAAAGATATCAGTCAGCTCAAGAAAGATGCGGCAACTGTTTTTGAGAATGTCCATGTGGTCAAAGACTTGGAAGAAGTAGAAATTTAGAAGATTGAGAAAGGATAAGTATGCGTACTATTCTGATTACCGGAGCAAGCGGTGGCTTAGCCCAAGAAATGGTCAAACTCTTGCCAAATGACCAACTCATCTTACTAGGTAGAAACAAGGAAAAATTAGCCCAACTCTACGGAAATCATCCTAATGTGGAATGGATTGAAATCGACATTACTGATGACTCAGCCCTGGAAGCTCTGGTAGCTGACCTCTATCTCCGTTATGGCAAGATTGATGTCTTGATTAACAACGCTGGTTACGGGATTTTTGAAGATTTCAACAAGATCTCTGATCAAGACATTCACCAGATGTTTGAGGTCAATACCTTTGCTCTGATGAATCTGTCTCGTCGTCTTGGAACTTGCATGAAGGAGAGGGGAAAAGGCCATATCATCAATATCGTCAGCATGGCAGGTTTGATAGCGACTAGCAAGTCCAGTCTTTACTCAGCGACCAAGTTTGCGGCTATTGGTTTTTCCAACGCTCTACGCCTCGAACTCATGCCTTATGGAGTCTATGTGACAACAGTCAATCCAGGACCAATCCGAACAGGATTTTTTGACCAAGCAGACCCAGATGGGAGCTACCTCAAGTCGGTTGACCGTTTTCTCTTAGAACCAGATGCAGTCGCTAGAAAGATTGTCAAAACCATAGGAAAAAACAAACGGGAACTTAATCTTCCTTTTTTGCTCAATTTAGCTCACAAATTTTATAGCTTCTTTCCCAAGTTAGCCGATAAGTTGGCAGGGGGAATCTTTAACTATAAATGAGAAGGCGATGGTTATTTCTGATACTTTTTAAGGTCTATGATGTTTGCTTATCTAGGTTAAGTAACATTATCTTGGCAATAAAGCAGCTCTTTACGAGCTGTTTTTTCTGTTTCCAGATTTTAGGCGAGCTCGTTAGACTTCTTTTGATATTCAAAATGATTGACAATTTTGGGGCTTAGTGTTAGAATAAAAGTATAGAACGACTGTCAGTCTAAAAAAGGAGTAATCAATGAAAAATAAAAAAGAGCAAATTTTAGATGTTTCCTTTTCCCTATTTTTAGAAAAGGGATATGATTATACGTCAATTAGTGATATTTTAAAGAAATTGGATATCGCAAGGGGAACCTTGTATTATCATTTCGAGTCAAAAGAGGCGATTATGGATGCCATTATTGAGCGCTCAGCACATGATATAGTGGCGGAAGCAGAACGGATTGTATTGCAGCAAGAACTTTCTGTTCATGAAAAGATTTTCTCACTTTTTTCAGTTATGAATATGGAACACCTATCCGGGGGTGATCTGATGGTGGACTACCTGAATCGACCTCAGAATGCTCTTTTCCATGAAAAGAGTAATCGACTGTTGCTCCAAAAAATAACTCCTATATTTGGAGAAATCATTCAGGAAGGAGTTGAAAAAGGTATATTTGAGAATGCCTACCCATATGAAACGGCTGAACTTATCTTGGCTATGATTGTCGGAGTTTTAGATCTTCGTGATGAGAAGATGAGCCCAGAGATTATGGAGCGACAAACTGAAAGTCTTTTGTACAATATCGAAAGGATCTTAGGAGCAGACCAAGGTAGCTTTGCTTCGTTTAAAATCTTATCCTTACAGAAAAATGAGGTGGATTAGATGACAAAGGGTTATAAAAAATTTCTACTCTTATGGGGAGCAAGTCTCATTTCGTCAAGTGGATCGGGTATGAGTTCCTTTGCTTTGGGAGTTTATATCTATCAAATGACGGGTATGAGTAGTATGACAGGTTTGATAATTTTGGCAGGATTTTTACCAGGTCTCTTCCTTTCTCCCCTAGCAGGAGCTTTAGCAGACCGACATGATCGCAGACTCTTAATGATGTTAGGTGATGGCTTGTCTATTATCGGTCTAGTTTGTATCCTATTTTCCTTACAATTTTTGCATGAGTCATCTTTGGTTATTGGTGTCTTGCTAGGAGCAGCCATCAGCTCCAGTTTTTCTTCTCTCGTTGAGCCTGCCTTTCGAGCGACAATCTCTGATTTGTTGGAAAAGGAGGAATATTCAAAGGCAAGTGGTATGGTTCAGTTGATTCCTGCTTCTCGCTATCTCCTCTCTCCCATTCTATCTGGATTGGTTTTGAGTTTTGCAGGTATTCGAACAATCCTCCTTCTTGATATGCTTACGATTCTAGTCACCCTTCCCATTACTTATCTTGTGAGGAAGGAAATGAAGGGAATACAAAAGGATAATGTTGGTGAGCTAGGGGATGATTTAAGATTAGGTTTTCGTATCATTCATGAGAAAAAAGGTATCTGGTTTCTTGTTCTTCTCGGTATCTTAGTTTCCTTTTGTTTGGGAACTGTTCAGACTCTGCTGATTCCCATGCTACTTCCTGTTGGTGGCGAATCATTTGTTGGTTTTGCGACAACTACTTCAGCATTTGGTATGTTGGTGGGAGGTTTACTAATCAGCAAGTTGAGTATCAAAAAGGGGTTCGCCGGTCTTCTACAGGTAGCTCTTTTGGGAATGGGATTATTTATGACCGCATTTGCTTGGAGTGAGCATACGATCCTCGTCCTTGTTTTTGGTTTCTGTCTCTTTCTAAGTTTACCATTTGCAAATACAGTTATGGATTATTTAGTAAGGATTACGATTTCTGCAGAACATCAGGGGAAGGCTTGGGGAACAATTGGTTTGATTTCCCAAGTTGGTTATGTTCTTGCATATGCTTCCGTTGGAATTATAGTCGATTTTCTAATCAAACCTTTTCTAAGAAATGATGGGAGCCTGAGTCAGCTGGTTGAGATTTTGATTGGCCGAGGTGAGGGGAGAAGTGCAGCCGTCATGATTATCTTGGCAGGTATTTTCCTAATGATGATTGCCCTCATTTTATCTAGTAGAAATGAAATTAAAGAGTTGGAAAATGAGAGTTTATCCAAAAATGATGGGATAGAAATTTCATAAGTTGGTAAAAAGGATTTAGAACTATAAATAAAAAGGTTCCTTTTGTAAGGAACTTTTTTATACTATTTAACTGAGTGTCAAAAATTTGTTTGTTTTTGTTCTAAATCTACATTCACTTTTTTCGAATCTTCTACAAATTTTAGAAAAAACAATCAAAAATATGATTTTTTGTGTTTAGGGTATTGAAATTTCCTATATTATTTTATAAAATAAAGGTAAAAGGCTATGAAAAAGTAATACGCTTACAAATAAATGGAAGCGGTTACTAAAGGAGGATTTTATGGAAAAAGGCCATTGGAATCGTAAAAGAGTCTACAGCATTCGTAAGTTTGCCGTAGGCGCTTGCTCTGTCATGATTGGAACCTGTGCGGTTCTATTTGGAGGAAGTGTCATTGGAGAATCACCAGTTTTCGCAGATGAAACTCCGATTACTCACACTGTGAAACAAGCAAAAGAGGAAAGTCCGGCAGTGGAGGAAAAAGAAAATCAAGCTGTAGCAGAGCACAAGGATACTGCAAGTGTCGATCAAAGTCAAGCCACTCCAATTGAAGCAAGCAAACCAGAGGTGAAAGAAGAGGAACCTGTAGCTCCCAAAGAGGAGAAAGCGTCTCTAAAACCTGAAGAAACACCTCCAAAGGTAGAATCTCAAGCTTCAAGTCAGGAAAAGCCTGTCAAGGAAGATTTGAAAGCTGCGACAAATGAAGAAGTGAATCAAATGATTGAAGATAGAAAAGTGAATTTTAATCAAAATTGGCACTTTAAACTCAATGCGAATCCTAAAGAAGCTGTGAAATCAGATGCAGACGTATCAACATGGCAAAAATTGGATCTTCCACATGACTGGAGTATCTTTAACGATTTTGACCATCAGTCACCTGCCCAAAACGAGGGTGGACAGCTCAATGGTGGTGAAGCTTGGTATCGCAAGACCTTTAAACTTGATGAAAAAGATCTCAAGAAAAATGTTCGTGTCACCTTTGATGGTGTCTATATGGACTCTCAAGTCTATGTCAATGGCCAGTTAGTGGGGCATTATCCAAATGGTTATAACCAGTTCTCATACGATATTACTAAATACCTCCACAAAGATGGTCGTGAAAATGTGATTGCTGTCCATGCGGTTAACAAACAGCCAAGTAGCCGTTGGTACTCAGGCAGTGGTATCTACCGTGATGTGACCTTGCAAGTGACAGATAAGGTTCATGTTGAGAAAAATGGAACAACCATCTTAACACCAAAACTTGAAGAACAGCAACATGGCAAGGTTGAAACTCATGTAGCCAGCAAAATCGTCAATACAGATGATAAAGACCATGAACTGGTGGCAGAATATCAAATCGTTGAACGTGGTGGTCAGGCTGTAACAGGCTTGGTTCGTACAGCGAGCCGTACCTTGAAAGCACATGAATCAACAAGCCTAGATGCGATTTTAGAAGTTGAACAACCAAAACTCTGGACCGTTTTAAATGACAAACCTGCCTTGTACGAATTGATTACGCGTGTTTACCGTGATGGTCAATTGGTGGATGCTAAGAAGGATCTGTTTGGTTACCGTTACTATCATTGGACTCCAAATGAGGGTTTCTCTTTGAATGGTGAACGCATTAAATTCCATGGTGTTTCCTTACACCATGACCACGGAGCGCTTGGAGCAGAAGAAAACTATAAGGCAGAATACCGTCGTCTCAAACAAATGAAGGAGATGGGCGTTAACGCCATCCGTACAACTCATAACCCTGCAAGTCCACAGACCTTGCAAATCGCAGCAGAACTTGGTTTGCTGGTTCAGGAAGAGGCCTTTGATACTTGGTATGGTGGTAAGAAACCTTATGACTACGGACGTTTCTTTGAAAAAGACGCTACTCACCCAGAAGCTAGAAAAGGTGAAAAATGGTCTGACTACGATCTTCGTACCATGGTCGAAAGAGATAAAAATAACCCAGCTGTCTTCATGTGGTCTATCGGAAACGAAATCGGTGAAGCCGATGGTAACCCTCATTCTCTAGCAACTGTAAAACGTCTAGTCAAAGTTATCAAGGATGTTGATAAAACTCGTTACGTTACCATGGGAGCAGATAAGTTCCGCTTTGGTGATGGTAGTGGTGGACATGAGAAAATTGCTGATGAGCTGGATGCGGTTGGATTCAACTATTCAGAAGATAACTACAAGAAACTTCGTGCGAAACATCCAAACTGGTTGATTTACGGTTCTGAAACATCTTCAGCTACCCGTACACGTGGAAGTTACTATCGCCCTGAACAGGAATTGAAACATAGTAACGGACCTGAGCGCCATTACGAACAGTCTGACTATGGTAATGACCGAGTTGGCTGGGGTAAAACGGCAACAGATTCATGGACATTTGACCGTGACAACGCTGGCTATGCTGGACAGTTTATCTGGACAGGTACGGACTATATCGGTGAACCTACACCATGGCACAACCAAAACCAAACTCCCGTTAAGAGCTCTTACTTTGGTATCGTAGATACAGCAGGTATTCCAAAACATGACTTTTATCTCTACCAAAGCCAATGGGTTTCTGCCAAGAAGAAACCGATGGTACACCTTCTTCCTCACTGGAACTGGGAAAATAGAGAATTGGCATCGAAAGTTGAAGATTCAGACGGAAAAATCCCAGTTCGAGCTTACTCAAACGCTGCAAGTGTAGAATTGTTCTTAAATGGTCAATCTCTTGGAGTTAAGAAGTTCAACAAGAAACAAACCAGTGATGGCCGCACTTACCAAGAAGGTGCCAATGCTAAGGAACTCTATCTTGAATGGAAGGTTGCGTACCGACCAGGTACTTTAGAAGCTGTAGCTCGCGATGAAGCTGGAAAAGAAATTGCACGTGATAAGATCACGACGGCAGGCCAACCAGCAGGTGTTCGCCTCGTCAAGGAAGAACACGCAATCGCAGCAGATGGAAAAGACTTGACCTACATCTACTACGAAATCGTAGATAGTGAAGGAAATGTGGTACCAACTGCCAATAATTTGGTTCGTTTCCAATTGCATGGACAAGGTCAACTGGTTGGTGTTGATAATGGGGAACAAGCCAGCCGTGAACGCTACAAGGCACAACCTGATGGTTCTTGGATCCGCAGAGCCTTTAACGGTAAAGGGGTTGCCATTGTTAAATCAACTGAGCAAGCAGGTAAATTCACTCTAACAGCCCATTCAGATCTCTTGAAATCTGGTCAAGTAACGGTCTTTACTGGTAAAAAAGAAGACCAAGAAAAGACCGTTCTCGGAACAGAAGTACCAAAAGTACGTACTGTTATTGAGAAAGAGCCAAAAATGCCGAAGACAGTCGGTTTTATCTACAGTGATGGCAGTCGTGAAAAACGTCCAGTAACTTGGTCTTCAGTTGATGTGAGCCAAGCAGGAGTTGTGACTGTTAAAGGTATGGCAGACGGACGCGAAGTTGAGGCCCGTGTCGAAATTCTAGCAATCGCAAATGAGCTTCCAACTGTTAAGCGTGTTGCTCCAGGAACAGACTTGAGCGCTGTTGACAAATACGTTTCTATTGCTGTTACGGATGGAAGCGTACAAGAATACGAAGTTGATAAGTGGGAGATTTCGGAAGCAGATAAAGCTAAACTGTCAGTTGCAGGATCACGTATTCAAATGACTGGTCAACTGGGTGGTGAGACTATTCACGCTACCCTTGTAGTAGAAGAAGGTGAGGCTACGGCACCTGCAGTACCAACTGTAACGGTTGGTGGCGAATCTGTCACTGGTCTTACTACTCAAAATCCAATGCAATATCGAACTCTTGCTTACGGTGCATCCTTGCCAGAAGTTGTAGCAAGTGCTGAAAATGCGGATGTTACTGTAGTCCAAGCAAGCGCAGCAAACGGTATGCGTGCAAGCATCTATGTTCAACCAAAAGATGGTGGACCTCTTCAAACCTATGCAATTCAATTCCTTGAAGAAGCACCGAAAATTGACCACTTGAGCTTACAAGTGGAGAAAGCTGATGCTCTCAAAGAAGACCAAACAGTCAAATTGTCTGTACTCGCTCACTATCAAGACGGAACACAAGCAGTTTTACCAGCTGATAAAGTAAACTTCTCTACAAGTGGTGAAGGGGAAGTCGCGGTTCGTAAAGGAATGCTTGAGTTACATAAGCCAGGAGCAGTCACTCTGAAAGCAGAATATGAGGGGGCTACAGGTCAAATCAATCTCACGATCCAGGCCAACACAGAGAAGAAGGTTGCGCAATCTATCCGTCCAGTAAATGTAGTCACAGATTTGCATCAGGAACCAAGTCTTCCATCAACAGTAACGGTTGAGTACGACAAAGGTTTCCCTAAAGCCCACAAAGTCACTTGGCAAGCCATTCCAAAAGAAAAACTCGACCACTATCAAACCTTTGAAGTTCTAGGTAAAGTTGAAGGTCTGGATCTTGAAGCGCGTGCTAAAGTATCTGTAGAAGGCATCGTTTCAGTTGAAGAAGTCAGTGTGACAACTCCAATTGCAGAAGCACCACAATTACCAGAAAGTGTTCGTACCTACGATTCAAATGGTCACGTTTCATCAGCTAAGGTTACTTGGGATGCGATTCGTCCAGAGCAATACGCCAAGGAAGGTGTCTTTACAGTTAATGGTCGCCTAGAAGGTACGCAATTAACAACTAAACTTCATGTTCGCGTATCTGCTCAAACTGAGAAGGGAGCAAATATTTCTGACCAATGGACCGGTTCAGAATTGCCACTTGCCTTTGCTTCAGACTCAAATCCAACTGATCCTGTTTCAAACGTCAACGATAAATTGATTTCCTTTAATGACCGCCCAGCTAACCGTTGGACAAACTGGAACCGTACTAATCCAGAAGCTTCAGTTGGTGTCCTATTCGGAGATTCAGGTATTTTGAGCAAACGTTCAGTTGATAATCTAAGTGTCGGATTCCACGAAGACCACGGAGTTGGTGTACCGAAGTCTTATGTGATTGAATATTATGTCAGTAAGACCGTTCCAACAGCCCCTAAAAACCCTAGCTTTGTAGGTGAGGAAAACCATGCCTTTAATGATCCTGCAAACTGGAAAGAGGTAAGCAATCTCAAAGCACCAGCTCAATTAAAAGCTGGAGAAATGAATCATTTCAGCTTTGATAAAGTTGAGACCTATGCGGTTCGCATTCGTATGGTTCGACTTGATAGCAAGAAAGGAACGTCTATCACAGAAGTACAAATTTTTGCGAAACAAGTTGCGGCAGCTAAACAAGGACAAACAAGAATCCAAGTTGACGGTAAAGACTTAGCAAACTTTAACCCTGATTTGACTGACTACTATCTTGAATCAGTAGATGGAAAAGTTCCTGCAGTAACAGCAAGTGTTAGCAACAATGGTCTCGCTACCGTCGTTCCAAGCGTTCGTGAAGGTGAGCCAGTTCGTGTTATCGCGAAGGCTGAAAATGGTGATATCCTAGGAGAATACCGTCTACACTTTACAAGCAATAAAGACTTGCTCTCTCGTAAACCAGTTGCCGCGGTCAAACAAGCTCGCTTGCTACAAGTAGGGCAACCGCTTGAATTGCCAACTAAGGTTCCTGTTTACTTCACAGGTAAAGACGGTTACGAAACAAAAGACTTGGCAGTTGAATGGGAAGAAGTTCCAGCAGAAAATCTGACAAAAGCAGGTCAATTTACCGTTCGAGGCCATGTCCTAGGTAGTGATCTTGTTGCTGAGTTTACTGTACGAGTGACAGACAAACTTGGTGAAGCTCTTTCAAATAACCCAGAGTATGATGAAAATAGTAACCGCGCCTTTGCTTCAGCCACTAACGACATTGATAGAAACTCCCATGACCGTGTGGACTATCTCAATGACGGAAATCATTCAGAAAATCGTCGTTGGACAAACTGGTCTCCAACACCATCTTCTAATCCAGAAGTATCAGCAGGTGTGATCTTCCGTGAAAATGGGAAGATTGTAGAACGGACTGTTGCGCAAGCCAAACTTCATTTCTTTGCAGATAGTGGTACGGATGCCCCATCTAAACTCGTTTTGGAACGTTATATTGGCCCAGACTTTGAAGTACCTACCTACTATTCAAACTACCAAGCCTACGATGCAGCCCATCCATTCAACAATCCAGAAAATTGGGAAACTGTGCCTTATCGTGCGGATAAAGACATCGCAGCTGGTGATGAAATCAACGTAACATTTAAAGCTGTCAAAGCCAAAGCTATGAGATGGCGTATGGAGCGTAAAGCTGACAAGAGCGGTGTTGCGATGATTGAGATGACCTTCCTTGCACCGAGTGAATTGCCTCAAGAAAGTACCCAATCAAAAATTCTTGTAGATGGAAAAGAGCTTCCTGACTTCGCTGAAGATCGTCAAGACTACCAAATCACTTATAAAGGTCAACGTCCAAAAGTCTCAGTCGAAGAAAGTAATCAAGTAGCTTCAACAGTTGTAGATAGCGGAGACGATAGCCTTCCAGTGTTTGTTCGCCTTGTTTCAGAAAGTGGAAAACAAGTCAAGGAATACCGTATCCAGTTTACAAAAGAAAAGCCAGTTTCTGAGAAGACTGTTGCTGCTGTACAAGAAGATCTTCCAAAACTCGAATTTGTTGAAAAAGATTTGGCCTACAAGACAGTTGAGAAAAAGGATCCAACATTGTATCTAGGTGAAACTCGTGTAGAACAAGAAGGAAAAGTTGGTAAAGAACGTATCTTTACAGCGATTAATCCTGATGGAAGTAAGGAAGAAAAACTTCGCGAAGTGGTAGAGGCTCCGACAGACCGCATCGTCTTGGTCGGAACAAAACCAGGAACCTCTCTTCCAGAAGACGAAGTGAAGAACCTTGTCCTCGACAGACCCGAACTTATAGTCGAAGAAGAAACCATCGACTTCAAGGTTCAGGAGCGTAAGTCTGATAAGTTGTACCTAGGAGAAACTCGTGTCCTACAAGAAGGTCAAAAAGGTATTCGTCTTCACTTGATTGAAGTGGAAAATGGAAAACGTCAGCTTAAAGAAACTTACGATAAAGTCGCTGCTCAAGATCGTATAGTAGAAGTTGGCACTAAACCAGGAACTTCTCTTCCAGAAGATGAAGTGAAGAACCTAGTCCTTAACAGACCAGAACTTGTAATCGAAGAAGAAACAATTGATTTCAAGGTTCAGGAACAAAAGAATGATAAGCTTCCAGCGGGTCAAACTCGTGTTCTACAAGAAGGTCAAAAAGGTATCCGTGTTCACTTAATCGAAGTTGAAAATGGTAAGCGAACTGAAAAAGAAAGCTATGATAAAGTTATAGCTCAGGATCGCATCATCGAAGTTGGTACGGCTAGTGAAACAACTAAACCAGTACCTCAAGAATCTACAAAACCACAAGTATCAGAAAAAGCAGATACAAAAGAAATTGCTTCAAGTAAAGCTAATCAAGCTCAAAAAGAGCAGTTGCCAAATACAGGAAGTGTAGCAAGTCAAGCAGCTCTAGCAGCAGGTTTAGCTCTTCTTGGTTTGGGGGCAGGATTAGTCGCCACTAAAGGCAAAAAAGAAGACTAGAATGAATCAGTATTTCTTCTAATTGTATCTCAGAAAGACCAGGGAAACCTGGTCTTTTTAATAGGTAGAAGCATTCTCTCTAGAGCAATTTAATGTTTGTGAAATCAGATAACCAAAATGATAAAAACACTATCTGGTATCGAAAACGAGATGAACTTATTTTTTAAAAAATAGCGGTAAAATATACCAGATTCTGTTTCGATGATAGGAGAAGAAAAAGGCATAAAGTGGTTAATATACGGATGTAAAAAAGTCGATTTCAATCGGTAAGAAAAAATTGGATTTTTTTATAAAAATTTGCTTGATAGTTCTAACCTTTTTCTTCATAGTATGATAAAATGTGGATGTAATGTGGCTAATAATTTTCGCTTGAAAAAGGAGAATGGTGATTAATTGGGGACAATCATTTAGTTTACTATTACATTGTACATTTACAACTGAATATTATAAGAAAGGAAGATTAAATGAACAAGAAAATAAGATCTTGGATTCAGATCCTTATTCTTTGTTTGGGAGTTATTCTCCAATCGTTTGCCCCTCTGACGCAAGTACATGCGACAGAGTATAATGATGTTATCACTAGTGTTGGTGTTGAAAACAGATCTGGTGAAGCTTTAACGCAAGGGTTGGATATTTGGCAAGAATTCCGTCTTACTGCAGATTTTATTTTGCCAGATAATACGGTGCATGAAGGTGATACAACAACACTTCAATTGCCATCAGAGATTACATTTTCAAACTCTTCAGACATTGAATTACGAGATGCTTCTAACAATCTTGTAGCTACTGGTCGTTTAGATGCAGATAGCAAAACAATTACTCTCACTTATACAAAATTTGTTGAGAATAATTCTGGCGTTAGGGGGAAATTCTTTGTCTATGTCCGAGTTGACCATGACGTTGTTTCAGAAGAAAAAGACGTTGATGTTAACATTACTGTAGGACATAGAGTTCTATTTGCAGGAAAGATTCGTTATAACGGCCCTCCAGGGAAATACGACTCTAAAATTGAAAAGAGTTCATTTCAACAGGGAGGAGATCCTAACAATGTAATTCGTTACAATATTACTGTAAACCGAAATATGGCTGATTATAGTAATGTCACTATCAAAGATGACTTCTCATCTCCAAATATGACATTCCTGCAAGATACTTTTCGTATTTATAAAGTAGATTGGAGCTGGAATAACGGAGTCTGGAATTGGTCCAATGCTCAGGATATGACCGAAACCTTTAAAAACCAACTAGTGGTAAATGCGAATGGTGATGGTTTCACCCTTCCTTTAGGAGATACTAATGGTTTTGGTTATATGATCGAGTACCGAGCTAAAGCGAATTATGATCTAGTCGATGGTGAGGAAATCACGAACGTAGCCAACATGAGCTACAATGGTAGTGAGAATGAACAATCAACCAGTACACGTACCTACCAGATTGCAGGTGGTGTTGCGGAAGGATATGTTTTCACCATTAAAATTCATAAGGTAGACGAAGCAGGCCAACCTTTGCAAGGTGCAGTTTTTGAAGTGATTCGTGATCGTAACCAAGCCGTTGTTGGACGATTGACAACAGGTCCTGATGGTAACGCTAGTGTAGGTAGATTGCTACGAGATAACTATACGATTCGTGAAGTAACTGCTCCTCTTGGCTATGACAAATTAACTGAAGATATTAAAATTTCTCCAGATGAGTTTGGTTCAGACAAATCAGTAGAACGTCGAAATGAAAATAAGAAGACACCTCCGAAGACACCAACTGAGAAAGAGATTACTTTCAAAAAGGTGGATCCAAATGGAAAAGAAATTCCAGGAGCGGAACTGAAAATCTATAGTGGAGATACAGTCAATCTTGAAGAGGCACCTGTTGCAGACTGGACTACTGTAGCTGACACTTCTAAAGTGATTAAGCTGGCACCAGGGACCTACACCTTCCATGAGAAAGCCGCTCCAACTGGTTACCTCAAAGTAACGGACATCACTTTCCAAGTCAAACACGACGGCACAGTGGAAGTGACAAACGTTGGTGAGAAAGACTCTAAAGGTGAAGAAAACAAAGTTGCCACAAACGGCTCAACTGTAACTGTAACCGACAAAGACGATGACCTACCACGTAAGATTACCTTCAGTAAGGTTAGCCTTGGTGGTACGGAAATCGCAGGCGCTCAAATTAAGATCTACAAGGGCGATAAGGCAGAAGGTACAGCTGTAGAAAGCTGGACATCTGAAGCTGGTAAGTCTAAAGATCTCAACTTGGTACCAGGTACCTACACCTTCCATGAGGAAGCCGCTCCAACTGGTTACCTCAAAGTAACGGACATCACTTTCCAAGTCAAACATGACGGCACAGTGGAAGTGACCAACGTTGGTGAGAAAGACTCTAAAGGTGAAGAAAACAAAGTCGTAACCAACGGTTCAACTGTAACTGTAACTGATAAAGATGATGACCTTCCACGTAAGATTACCTTTAGCAAGGTTAGCCTAGGTGGAGTGGAAATCGCAGGAGCACAAATTAAGATCTTCAAAGGCGATAAGGCAGAAGGCACAGCTGTAGAAAGCTGGACTTCAGAAGCTGGTAAGTCTAAAGAATTGAGCTTGGCCCCAGGTACTTACACCTTCCATGAGGAAGCAGCCCCAACTGGATACCTCAAAGTAACAGATATTACTTTCAAAGTGAAAACTGACGGAACAGTAGAAGTAACCAATGTCGGCGAGAAAGACTCTAAGGGTGAAGACAACAAGGTCGTAACCAACGGCTCAACTGTAACTGTAACTGATAAAGATGATGACCTTCCACGTAAGATTACCTTTAGCAAGGTTAGCCTTGGTGGAACAGAAATCGCTGGTGCAGAGATTAAGATCTACAAAGGCGATAAGGCAGAAGGCACAGCTGTAGAAAGCTGGACTTCAGAAGCTGGTAAGTCTAAAGATCTTAACTTGGCGCCAGGTACTTACACTTTCCATGAGGAAGCAGCCCCAACTGGATACTTAGCAGTAACAGATATTACATTCCAAGTTAACTACGACGGAACTGTAACAGTGGTAAATGCTAGTGGAAATCAGGTTGAGTTTAAGGATGGTAAGTTAGTAGTAACGGACCAAACTGAACCAGAAAATCCTAACCTACCAAACACTGGAAGTGAATCTGGACAAGCTGCATTAGCAGCAGGTTTAGCTCTTCTAGCTTTAGGTGCAGGTCTTGTAGCAACTAAACGAAGAAAAGAAGACTAATCTCATTTAGTAGCCAATAAGTACAGTAAAGAAAGATAAGGGATAACCCCCTGGTCTTTTTTTATGGTTCAGAATAATGAAATATGTTAAATTAAACTATTTATCAGTATGGGGTATGACTATTACTAGATCTCTTCTTATTTTTACTTATATAAAATAGTTTGGATAATTATTAAGGTGTATCAAACTTATAAATAAATGGAATGTTTTGTGCAATGTTTCTTTCTGTTTGTTTAAAAGAGAAGTTGTTCGTAAGTGTACACTATACTTAAAGAAACTTCAGTCTGATGAAAGAATTAGTTTTTATGGCAGTAATTTTACACTGTGTCAATATTTTCAAAAGGCAATAACCTCATAATATTACAAAAAAAGTTAATTTTGTTTTATAATGAAATTAAAGGAGGTTTCTATATTAAAAATAGAATAAATATGATAAATATTGCACTCACATATAGTTATGAAACATGTTAATATGATGTAACTTATTCAATAACCCTCATGGATTTCAACGAATTCGAAAGGAGATGAGTGTTGAGATTTTATAATCATAGTTTGTCGGTTTAATGTTTTCGGTAATTTAGAAAGGAAGATTATGAAGAACAAGAAATTTTGGTTACCTATCCTAACTTCTCTGACCTGTTTGCTAGGGATAATCTTTGCTCCAAATTCAGTTCAAGCAAAGGAACTGAAGAACGTTATCAGTAATATTGGAATTTGGGAGGTTGATAATGGTAAGTTTATAAAACCAGATGCGAATGGTGTTTATACACTTTCTCCTGAACATCATAACTACTCAAATTATAAATTCACTGTTGATTACGATTTGAGCGCCTATGATGGTAAATTAGAGGACGGTGATACCTTTACCTTTACTGTTCCGAGCCCTTTAACTGTTAGAAATGAAACTTTTGATTTAAAAGATAAGGAAACAGATCTCGTTATCGGAGAAACTCAAATTGTATCAAACGGGGATAATAATGGTGGTAAGGCAACTATTACATTAAAAAATCTGAAAACCTATCTTGAGAAAAAAGGTGGCTATCAAGTCCAAAACGTTAAAGGGAATTTCTTTGTTGGTTTTAGTTCTAAAAATGAATTAAGCAATGAAACGCTCCGTTTTGATAAAACGGAAACTATAAATGAAATTACACACCAAATTAAGGTAAAAAGAGGTGAAGCATCTGATTATTCTGAAGGTATTGGACGTGCTAATTTCAGTAAGTATCATGGTCTGATTTACAAAGAGGATTGGACATCTAGTGCTCTAAATAAGAGTGGACAATATTTACACAGTTGGTATGTTCGAGCTAATCCTAAACAAGCTGCCTATAACAAAATTGAAATTCATGACTGGGTTGACCCAAATGCCTCACCGATGCAGATGATTCCTGAAACATTTAAAGTTACGGCAGGTTGGTACGATAAATCTTATTACTTTAAAGATGAGGTGGTTTTAGAAGCTGGTAAAGATTACCAAGTTAGTTGGAATGAGTCATATACCGATTTTACTTTAACAATTAACAATGCTTCTTCAATTGTTGCTAAGAACGGGAAACCTGCAGCATTTCGAATTAATTATAAAACGAGTGCTCCAGCTGATGGAACAAAAGTTCAGAATAATGCTGAAATGAAGGGTGATGACCAGATTCTTACATATGACGACTATAGTAATAAGACAGTCGTTAAGCAAATCGGAAACTCAGTAGTTGCTTCAGGCGGTACAATTCAGTTAGAAACTGGTTACCGTATCATTCTTTACAAGGTCGACGAGCTGACTCATGACCGTCTAAAAGGAGCAAAATTCAAGATTACTCCTCCGGCAGGAGCTACGGCTAAAGAGGAAATTGTAACGACAAATGATGACGGAATTGCTGAATCATCTATTTACTCAGAGAGTGATATCAAGAAAGGGAACTTTACAGTAACCGAGGTTGAGGCTCCTGAGGGATATGAGTTGAATCCTACTCCGTTTGAGATGACTGTTGGACAAGACGGAGCTATCAAAACAGTTACAAATAAGCGTATTAAAGCTAAAGTTAAGATTAAAGCTAATAAAAAACTTACAGGACGTGAGTTAAAGGCTGAAGAGTTTGAATTCACTTTAACAGATCAAGATGGTAAGGTGAAAGAAACTGTGAAGAATAACAAAGACGGAAGCATTGCTTTCTCAGAATTGGAATTCGACAAAGCAGGAACTTATACCTTTAAAATTGCTGAAAAAGCTGGCAGTGATACAAGCATCAAGTACGACACTAAAACTGTTACGGCTACAGTTACTGTAGCGGACAAGGGTAAAGGTGCACTTGAATCAACTGTTTCTTACGATGATGAAAAAGCATTCGAGAATACTTACACTCCAGCAAAAACGGAAGTTTCTGTTAAGAAAGTATGGAAGGACGAGAACAACCAAGATGGTAAACGTCCATCTTCTGTCACAGTTAAATTGCTTGCGGATGGTCAAGATACTGGTAAGACACTTGAGCTTAACGCCGCAAACAACTGGGCTGGAAGCTTCACAAACCTTGATGCTGATAAAGGCGGCACACCTATTAAGTACACAGTAGTAGAAGTAACTGTTGCTGGTTACACTTCAGAAGTTACTGGTGACGCTGCATCAGGATTCACCATCACAAATAGCTATTCACCAGAAACAGTTGATGTAAAAGCAACTAAGAACTGGGATGATGCTAATAACCAAGACGGCAAACGTCCAACTAAGATTACAATCAATCTTTTAGCAGACGGTCAGAAAGTTGATTCGAAAGAAGTTCAAGCAGCCGCAGACGGAACTTGGACTGTCGAATTCACGAAATTAGCAAAATATAAAGCTGGTAAAGAAATCAAATACACTGTAACAGAAGAAGCCGTAGCAGAATACGAATCAACTATTACAGACTTTACCATCACAAACAAATATGCTCCAAAAGCAATCGACTACAAGGTAACAAAAGTATGGAACGATGCGAACAACCAAGACGGCAAACGTCCTGAGTCCGTAACGGTTCAACTTTATAAAAAAGTAGGAGATGCAGATCCAGTAGCTGTTGAAGGTAAGAAATTGACCTTAACAGCTAAGGATAAGACAGACGCTAACACTTGGGTAGCATCCTTCACAAATCTTCCACAATACGAAGCTGGTAAAGAAATCACTTACTCTATCAAGGAAGTAGACGTACCAGCTGGTTATGAAGCCTCTGTAACTGGTCAGGTCGTGACAAACACTCACACACCAGAAACAGTCGTTCTTTCAGGAACTAAGGTTTGGAAAGATAACAACAACCAAGACGGCAAACGTGCAGATAAAGTGAAAGTTCAAATTCTTAACGGCGACAAAGTTGTTCAAGAAATTGAAGTTTCAGAAGCAACTGGCTGGAAGTTCGAATCAAAAGCACTTCCTAAGTATGAAAATGGTAAAGAAATCAAGTACACTGTCAAAGAAGTAGCTGTGAAAGAATATACCTCAACAGTTACTACGGACAAAGATGGTAAGTACACAGTTACCAATACACATGCTCCAGAGAAAACATCTGTAAAAGGTCATAAGATCTGGAAAGATGAAGAGAACAAAGACGGTATCCGTCCAGCATCTATCACCGTAAAACTTCTTGCAGATGGTAAGGAAACTGGTCAGACAGCTACAGTGTCAGAAACAAGTGGCTGGACTTATGAGTTTACAGGTCTTGATCGTTATCAAGAAGGTAAGGAGATTGCCTACACTGTTGAAGAAGTGAATGTTCCAGATGGTTATACTGCTTCAGTAGAAGGTTACAACATTACAAATACGCACACTCCTGAAAAACCAACACCTGGCAAACCAAATGAACCAGGTAAGCCTAAAAAAGGTGGGGAATTGCCTAATACAGGAAGCGAGTCTAACCAAGTGGCTCTAGTAGCTGGAATCGCCCTACTTGGATTGGGAACAGGATTCTTGGCAAGACGCAAAAAAGAAGATTAAGTTTTTTAAACGGTATCTTTCACGAAATTTTGCAACACAGTTTAAAAGTAGAAACAAGTGTCAATGGAAATTGGCACTTGTTTTTTTGTAACTGACCCTGGTTCTACTACCGGATACAAGTGGATAGTTGCCACTTACTGAAAAGCTATTGTTTTCGCTACGAAATCCTCTATAATAGGTGACAAATAAAAAAGGAGATGTTGCATATGATTGAAACAAGATTACAAGATAAATTGAAGTCAGGTTTGGAGGTGGAAAATTTTCAAAAAGATGGGGCTATCTATCTGTCTCTTAATCCAGATTATTTATCTGGAGATAATGCTAAATACATGACCATGTACAACCGTATGGCTCGCTGGTATGATATGAGTGAGAAATGGATAGGACCACTTCTCCACGGCAAGGCAATTGATAAGTTGAGAAGGGATCTGATGGAGGAAATAGAATGGAAGGATAATTTATCTGTTCTCTATGTCTCTATCGGGACTGGTCAAGACCTCCGTTATATCCCTGAGACAATTGACCTGAAAAGTTTAGACTTTGTAGGGGTAGATATTTCTATCAGTATGCTAGAAAAATGCCAGAAATCTTGCGCTAAAAAGACTAATTTGCAACTTTTCCATGCTTGCGCGGAGGATCTACCCTTTGCGGATAATAGTTTTGACATTGTCTATCATATTGGCGGAATCAATTTTTTCAATGATAAGGCCAAGGCTATGCAGGAGATGCTACGAGTGGCGAAGCCAGGAACCAAGCTTTTAATTGCAGATGAGACGGCTGACTATGTGGATCAGCAATATAAGAAAAATCATTTTAGTAAGGATTATTTCAAAGACGCTACTGTTGATTTGAGTGAAATTGAGAATGCTGTTCCAAGCGAAGTTAAGGAAAAGGAAATGAAACTTCTTTGGGATGGTAAATTCTACGCCTTGACATTTAGGAAATAAGAAAAAGTATCTTGGTAGAGCTTAGAAAGTAAGTATGAAGATAAAAATATTCCCTTAGACAGCTGTCTGAGGGAATGTTTTTTATGGGAGCATCATCAATTCGACAATCATAGCTATGTAGATGATTAAGGTAAGGAGAAAACCGGCTCTCCAGAAGAATTTGATGAATTTAGGGTAATAAAAACTTCGTTTTTTGACAAGGAAAAAGACTACAAGGAGGATTGCTAGGAGAGAAAGAGCAACACCGAGTCGCGGTAGAAAGTTGTGGGTAAAAGCTTTAGCAGTAATCAGATAGTACTCGAATACCAAAAGTGGAAAAGCTATATCCGCGAAATTAAACCCTATTTTCCTAAGTCCGAAAAGCTTGGTGACAATAAAGCAAACCACCAAGGTTAATATCAATAATAAAATAGATGCTATTTTCATTAAAATCATACCCATATTGTATCATAAAAAAACGCTAAAGGAAAAGAGAAACAACGGAATTTGTTGGAAAGTCAGGCTTTTGAGATTGTAGGTGTTTTTTGTTATAATGAGAGTTATGAAATCTTATAATACCTTGAATGATTATTATCGAAAACTTTTTGGAGAAAAAACTTTCAAAGTTCCCATTGATGCGGGATTTGACTGTCCAAATCGGGATGGAACTGTAGCTCATGGTGGTTGTACTTTTTGTACGGTTTCAGGTTCTGGAGATGCCATCGTGGCACCGGATGCTCCTATTCGTGAGCAATTTTATAAGGAAATTGACTTTATGCACCGCAAGTGGCCAGATGTTCAGAAGTACTTGGTTTATTTCCAAAACTTTACAAACACCCATGAAAAGGTGGAAGTGATTCGGGAGCGATATGAGCAGGCTATCAACGAACCTGGTGTAGTGGGAATCAATATCGGAACACGCCCAGACTGTCTGCCAGACGAAACAATCGAATATTTGGCTGAGTTATCGGAGCGTATGCATGTGACGGTAGAATTGGGCCTGCAGACTACTTTTGAAGCAACCTCTGACCTGATTAACCGTGCCCATTCTTATGAATTGTATGTGGAAACAGTAAAACGCTTGAGAAAGTATCCCAAGATTGAAATTGTTTCCCATTTGATCAATGGTTTGCCCGGTGAAACCCATGAGATGATGGTTGAAAATGTCCGTCGCTGTGTTACGGACAATGATATTCAAGGAATTAAACTGCACTTGCTTCACCTCATGACCAATACACGGATGCAGCGAGATTACCACGAAGGACGTTTGCAACTGATGAGTCAGGACGAGTATGTCAAGGTCATTTGTGACCAGCTGGAAATCATTCCCAAGCATATCGTCATCCATCGAATTACAGGAGATGCACCGAGAGATATGTTGATTGGTCCTATGTGGAGCCTCAATAAATGGGAAGTGCTAAATGCTATTGAAACTGAGATGCGCCGTCGTGGAAGTGTGCAAGGATGCAAGGCTGTAAAACAGGAGTTTAAAAATGAAAAGACCACTTGAGATGGCGCATGATTTTTTGGCGGAAGTTGTGACAAAAGAGGATATTGTAGTGGATGCGACCATGGGCAATGGCCATGATACACTTTTTCTAGCCAAGTTAGCCAAGCAAGTCTATGCCTTTGATATTCAGGAGCAGGCTTTGGAGAAGACGCAAGAGCGTTTGGATCAGGCTGGAATGACAAATGCCCAGTTAATCTTGCAAGGTCATGAGACACTAGACCAGTTTGTGACAGAAGCCAAGGCAGGGATTTTTAATCTGGGTTATCTGCCTTCTGCTGACAAATCCGTCATCACTCAACCTCAGACTACTATCGAAGCCTTAGAAAAGCTGTGTCACTTGCTTGTCAAAGGGGGACGGATTGCAATCATGATTTACTATGGTCATGAAGGAGGAGACACCGAGAGGGATGCTGTGTTGGATTTTGTTAGCCAGTTGAACCAACAAGAGTATACAGCTGCCATTTATCGGACTCTCAACCAAGTTAATAATCCACCGTTTTTAGTTATGATTGAAAAATTAGAAAGGTATAGACATGGATAAACAATACCTTCGTGAGAAGCTTGAGGCAATGCGCCAAAATTTTGTCGAGTCAACGCATCACGAGCGAGCAGTCGGGGTGCTCGACGAAGCACATATGAGCAAGAAAATGCTTAAAATTAAGAAAAAATTAGTGGCTCTTGAAATGGAACGATGCCAGAAAAAAATTGAGCACAAAGACTGTTCTAAGATTGATCAGAAAATCCAAGAGCAAAAGGAGATTTTTGAATCTTGTTGTAAAAAAGATTAAGGAGGAATTGTGTGGAATTACTCATTTACTTGATTCTATTTTTATTTGTCTTAATCATTTCAACCACGACCAATAAACTTCTCCCTTTTTTGCCCCTTCCTCTTGTACAAATCCTTTTGGGGATTGGGATTGGTTTATTTGTTCCCGATGCGGACTTTCATCTCAATACAGAGCTGTTTCTGGCCATGGTTATTGGTCCCTTACTTTTCCGGGAGGCAGAAGAAGCTGATATTACGTCCATTTTGAAGCACTGGCGGATTGTCGTCTTCCTGATTTTTCCTGTGATTTTTATCTCGACCTTAAGCTTGGGGGGCATGGCTCACTTCCTTTGGATGACTCTTCCTTTGGCTGCCTGTTTAGCAGTTGGAGCGGCACTTGGGCCAACAGATTTGGTTGCCTTCGCATCTCTTTCTGAACGTTTTCGTTTTCCCAAACGGGTTTCTAATATTCTAAAAGGGGAAGGACTCTTAAATGACGCTTCTGGTTTGGTTGCCTTTCAGATGGCTCTTGCTGCTTGGACAACAGGAACGTTTTCTCTCAGCCAAGCTGGAACTTCCCTAGCACTTTCTATACTTGGTGGTTTTGTAGTCGGTTTTGTGACGGCTATGGTCAATCGTTTTTTGCATAGCTTTTTACTGAGTGTACGAGCGATAGATATAGCCAGTGAACTATTGCTAGAGCTAAGTTTGCCGCTCATGACCTTTTTCATCGCAGAAGAGTTTCATGTTTCAGGGATTATCGCAGTAGTGGTTGCAGGTATTTTGAAGGCCAGTCGCTTTAAGAAAATTACGCTCCTTGAGGCTCAGGTAGACACCGTGACGGAGACCGTCTGGCACACCGTGACCTTTATGCTAAATGGATCAGTCTTTGTTCTCTTGGGAATGGAATTAGAGTTGATAGCAGAGCCGATCTTGTCTAATTCTCTCTACAATCCCCTTCTTTTACTGCTTTCAGTTGTCGTTCTGACCTTCTTGCTTTTTGCGATCCGCTTTGTCATGATTGCTGGTTTTTACTTTTTGAGAACGCGTCGACTTAAGAAAAAAATTCATAAGTACATGAAAGATATGCTTCTTTTGACCTTCTCTGGTGTCAAAGGGACAGTATCTATCGCGACCATTCTCCTCATACCAAGTCATTTGGAGCAGGAATATCCTCTGTTACTCTTCCTTGTAGCAGGCGTTACACTGTTGAGCTTTTTAACGGGTTTATTGATCCTCCCTCACTTATCTGAAGAACAAGAGGAAAGCAAGGATCATTTGATGCATATTGCGATTTTGAATGATGTGGCTGCAGAATTAGAAAAAGAGCTAGACCATCACAAGAACAAACTTCCTCTTTATGCAGCTATTGATAATTATCATGGTCGAATTGAAAACCTCATCCTTAGTCTGGAAAATAAGAGAGTCCAAGAGGACTGGGAGTCCCTCAAGCTTCTTATCTTGAGTATTGAGAGTGACGGTTTGGAGCAAGCCTACGAAGAAAATAGAATCAGCGAGCGTGGCTATCGAGTTTACCAACGTTACCTAAAAAACATGGAGCAGAGTATCAATCGGAATTTCGCTTCTAGAGTGACTTATTATTTCCTAGTTTCCTTACGGATACTGCGCTTTCTACTCCATGAAATGTTTACCTTTGGCAAAACTTTCCGTAGTTGGATGAATGAAGAATCTCGTAAACTACTAGCAGTTGATTATGATCAGATTTCAGAGTTGTATTTGGAAAATACAGAGCTGATTATCGAGAGTTTGGAAAACCTCAAAGGGGTTTACAAGAGTTCTCTGATTAGCTTTATGCAAGAGTCTCGTCTACGCGAGACGGCCATTATCGGAAGCGGTGCTTTTGTTGAGCGGGTTATCAATCGCATCAAGCCAAACAATATCGATGAAATGCTACGAGGCTACTATCTCGAACGTAAGGCAATCTTTGAATATGAAGAAGCTAAACTGATAACAGCCAAGTATGCCAAAAAACTACGACAAAATGTGAATAATTTAGAGAATTATTCTCTGAAAGAGGCCGCAAATACTTTACCTTATGATATGCTAGATTTAATCAGAAGAACTTAAATGATGAAAAAAATGACGGAGGATGGGATATGAAAAAGTGGTGGAAGGAGCTATTGGATAAGCCCTTATTGAAAGCTTTTTTGCATTATTATCAAGCATCTGATAGTGAGTTGACCAGTGTTGCGGTTGCCTACTATTGGTTGATTTCAATCTTTCCTTTGCTAATGATAATGGTCAATATTTTGCCTTATTTTCAGATTCCGGTTTCAAATTTCTTACTGACGATCAAGGAATTTTTGCCCGATACGGTGTATGATGTGGTCGCCAAGATTGTCCGAGAAGTTCTGACTCAACCATCAACTGGTTTGTTGAGTTTTGCCGTTTTATCTGCACTCTGGACCTTTTCGAAATCAATGGATTTCCTTCAAAAAGCTTTTAACAAAGCCTATGGGGTGACCAAGAGTCGAGGAATTATCTCCCATCAGTTGATGAGTCTACTTGTTAGTTTTGGCTTGCAGATTCTTTTTGCCTTGGCCTTGTTTTTGAGTATGTTTGGTCGTATGTTGCTCAACCTCCTCAAAACTTACTGGCAATCAGACAGTCCGCTATTTTCCTACCTGCAAGATTTTACAGGCCCTCTGGTCTATGCCTTGATCTTTGCCATTTTGGTTATGATTTATTACTTCCTTCCAAAAGTAAAAGCACCACGAATCCGCTATGTTTTACCAGGAAGTGTCTTTGTCTTGCTAACTCTTATCTTTTTATTGAATATCTTTTCTGTCTACGTCAATAGTTATGTCAATCATCTGGTTGACGTTCGATTTTTCAGTTCTATTATCGTGGTGGTCATGATGTTCTGGTTTATTCTCATTGCAAAGATTTTGATTATCGGAGCAGTTATCAATGCCAGTGTTCAGAGTTTGAAAGATCCAAAGTTTAGTATGGAATAATTAGAAAAATCCCTATTAGGTTTCCTAATAGGGATTTTCTTAATAGATAAACATGGCATCTCCAAAACTGAAGAAGCGGTAGCGTTCTTGGATGGCATGGTGATAAGCATCTAGGACTAAGTCACGACCGGCAAAGGCAGAAACCAACATGACCAGAGTTGATTTTGGTAGGTGGAAGTTGGTTGAAAAAGCATCCACAACCTTCCAGTCGTAGCCTGGTTTGATAAAGATATTGGTCCAGCCAGAATCTGCTTGGATTTGCCCATTAAACTTGGAACCGATGGTTTCCAGTGTGCGGATCGAAGTGGTTCCGACAGCGATGACACGACCTCCATTTTCCTTAACAGAGCGAAGGGTGGCAGCTGCTTCCTCAGAAAGCTGGTAGAATTCGGAGTGCATTTCATGTTCGTCTAGATTGTCTACAGAAACGGGTCTAAAGGTTCCGAGTCCGACATGGAGAGTGAGATAGACTAGATGAACACCTTTGGCTTGGATTTCTGCTAGCAGTTCTTTGGTAAAGTGCAGTCCAGCAGTTGGTGCAGCAGCAGAGCCACTTTCTTTGGCGTAGACCGTTTGATAACGTTCACGGTCATCTAGTTTTTCGTGGATGTAGGGCGGTAGTGGCATTTCACCCAGACTTTCCAAAACTTCTAGGAAAATTCCTTGGTATTCAAAGCGGACAAAGCGGCCCCCGTGGGTCAATTCTTCCGTAACGACAGCGCTGAGGCGACCATCACCAAAGTTGACACGAGTCCCGACCTTGAGGCGTTTGGCAGGTTTGGCGAGAACCTCCCACTCATCTCCACTGGTATTTTTGAGTAGGAGAAGCTCCACATGGCCTCCAGTTTCTTCCTTTTGACCATAGAGGCGGGCAGGGAGAACGCGAGTGTCATTCATGACAAGGGCATCACCAGGTTCCAGCATGTCGATAATAGAGTGGAAGTGTTTATCCTGAAATTCTCCCGTCTCACGATTGACGATGAGGAGTTTGGAGGCATCTCGCTTTTCAAGGGGTGTTTGGGCAATCAATTCCTCAGGCAAGTGGAAATCAAAATCAGCTGTATTCATTTTTTTCATCATTCTTTCTAACTTCTAATCTTATCCATTATAACACGTTTCAAGTTTGGACGCTCTTTTTTTAGAAAATAAATCGTTTTCACTTGACAAAAATTGGTCTATACCATATAATAAATATAGAAACATGGAGGATATAAAATGAAAGTTATTAAAGTTGAAAATCAAGTTGAAGGTGGAAAAGTAGCTTTTGAGATTTTGAAGGAAAAATTGGCCAATGGTGCTCAAACGTTAGGACTTGCGACAGGAAGTAGCCCTCTTGAATTTTACAAGGAAATCGTTGAGAGTGACCTTGATTTTTCAAATCTAATCAGTGTAAACCTTGATGAGTATGTAGGACTTGACGGAGACAATCCACAGTCTTACCGTTACTTCATGCAAGAACACTTATTCAACCAAAAACCATTTAAAGAAAGTTTCTTGCCACGTGGTGTTAAGGATAATGCTGAAGAAGAAGTAGAACGCTACAATCAAATTTTGGCTGACCATCCTGTTGATTTGCAAATCTTAGGAATCGGTCGCAATGGACATATCGGTTTTAACGAGCCTGGCACTCCATTTGACAGCCAAACGCATCTAGTCGAACTTGACCAGTCTACCATCGAAGCTAATGCTCGCTTCTTTGACAAGATTGAAGACGTTCCAACCCAAGCCATTTCAATGGGGATTAAAAACATCTTGGATGCCAAGTCAATTATTCTCTTTGCATACGGTGAGTCGAAAGCAGAAGCTATTGCTGGAACAGTATCAGGCCCAGTGACTGAGAATCTCCCAGCAAGTAGCCTACAAAACCACCCTGACGTGACGATTATCGCAGATGCAGAAGCACTAAGCTTACTTGAAAAATAAATTCAGAACCACTTGCTCTTTTGAGTAAGTGGTTTTTTATAGTTTTCATGAGTCAATAGAAAAAAGTGGTATAATAGAATGGTAGAACAACTAGACCTAGTTAGGTTCAATTTTTACTATTTTATGATATACAGGGAGAGAATGAAAGTATGCTATTAGAAAATAATTTGATCAAAGACAATATACGAGCGGATAACCAAAGCTTTCTCTATTATTTACACGAAGAAAACGTATTTGATAAGCAGTCTCTAGCTGATTTGTGTCATTATATAGAGAAGTTGGATTCTATAAGTATAGAGTTATTAAGGGATCTTCATTTTATTGAACAGCAAATCCTTCGTCACCTTGTTTACCATTTTGATAACAATGACTTGAGTAAGATTTCGAATCTTCCTATTGATTACTGGGGATATCTTGAGCCTTTCGAACATGCTGTGGAAAATTTGTATGAATATGATTTAGAGTAGATGAGATGTGTAATTTATACATAGGGAAAAGGTAATAATTTCGAGTTTTCTCTTGACATTTATTCATTTTGCATGTAAAATAGAATAGATCTTGAACTTGAAGGGAGTGAAAAAAATGTCTAAAACAGTAGTACGTAAGAATGAATCTCTTGACGATGCACTTCGTCGTTTCAAACGTGCGGTTACTAAAGCTGGTACTCTTCAAGAAACACGCAAACGTGAATTCTATGAAAAACCTTCTGTAAAACGTAAACGTAAATCAGAAGCAGCTCGTAAACGTAAAAAATTCTAATTTGAAATGAAAGGCTAGACTTGTCTAGTCTTTTTATTTTCAAATAAATACTGTAATTCCTGCAAAAAAAGAAAACTTCCTCCTACAATTTGATATAATAGTAAGGAGAACTCGATTGAAGGAGGAAATTATGTCGGTTTTAGTAAGAGAAGTCATTGAAAAGCTCAGACTAGATATTGTCTATGGTGAAGGCGAATTGCTTGAAAAGGAAATCAATACTGCGGACATTATGAGACCTGGTCTTGAAATGACGGGCTATTTTGATTACTATACTCCAGAACGGATTCAACTGTTAGGGATGAAGGAGTGGTCCTATTTGGTCGCTATGCCTGCCCATAACCGTTATCAAGTTTTGAAGAAAATGTTTCTACCTGAAACACCTGCGGTTATCGTTGCTCGTGGCTTGGTAGTGCCAGAAGAAATGTTGAGGGCTGCTAGGGAATGTAAGATTGCGATTTTGACCAGTCGAACATCAACTAGTCGTTTATCTGGAGAGTTATCTAGCTACCTTGATTCCCGTTTGGCTGAACGTACGAGTGTGCATGGTGTCTTGATGGACATCTATGGCATGGGTGTCTTGATCCAAGGGGATAGTGGTATCGGTAAGAGCGAGACAGGCCTTGAACTTGTGAAACGTGGACACCGTTTGGTAGCAGACGACCGTGTAGATATCTTTGCCAAGGATGAAATGACCCTTTGGGGAGAGCCCGCTGAAATATTGAAGCATTTACTTGAGATTCGTGGAGTGGGTATTATTGACGTGATGAGTCTCTACGGAGCAAGTGCTGTAAAAGATTCTTCACAAGTTCAGTTGGCTGTTTACTTGGAAAATTATGATACCCATAAGACCTTTGACCGTCTTGGAAACAATGCCGAAGAACTCGAAGTTTCTGGTGTAACGATTCCGCGTATCCGCATCCCAGTAAAAACAGGACGCAATATCTCTGTTGTTATTGAGGCGGCAGCCATGAACTACCGTGCTAAGGAAATGGGCTTTGATGCGACACGTTTATTTGAAGAACGCTTGACAAGTCTGATCGCTCAAAATGAGGTGAAAGATGATTAATCCAGTTGCATTTGAAATCGGTCCTTTTTCCATTCGTTGGTATGCTTTGTGTATTGTGGCCGGATTGGTCTTGGCTGTCTACCTTGCCATGAAAGAAGCTCCCAAAAAGAAAATTCTATCAGATGATATTTTGGATTTTATCCTAATTGCTTTCCCAGTTGCTATTTTAGGTGCTAGATTATACTACGTACTCTTTCGCTTAGATTATTATCTGCAAAATCCAGGTGAAATCATCGCTATCTGGAATGGTGGTTTGGCCATTTATGGAGGTTTGATAGCAGGGGCTATTGTTCTTTATATCTTTGCAGATAGAAAGCTGATTAATACTTGGGATTTCTTAGATATTGCAGCACCGAGCGTCATGGTTGCCCAGAGTTTAGGACGCTGGGGGAACTTCTTTAACCAAGAAGCCTACGGTGCAGCGGTAGATAGTCTGGATTATTTGCCGGGCTTTATCCGTGATCAGATGTACATTGAGGGGAGCTATCGTCAGCCGACCTTCCTATACGAGTCGGTTTGGAATCTGATTGGTTTTGCTTTAATCTTGATTTTTAGACGAAAATTAAAGGGAATCAGACGCGGTCAGATCACTGCTTTATACTTGATTTGGTATGGTTTTGGTCGTATGATCATCGAAGGGATGCGGACAGATAGTCTCATGTTCTTTGGTCTACGAGTTTCCCAGTGGTTATCAGTTATCCTTATCGGACTCGGTATTTTTATCATACTTTATCAAAATCGAAAGAAAGCTCCGTTCTATCATACAGAGGAGGAAAAATAAATGTTAGAAGTTGCATATATTCTTGTTGCGATTGCTTTGATTGTCTGTTTAGTCTATTTGACAATCACGATTCAAAAAGTCGGTCGTATGATTGATGAGACAGAGAAAACCATCAAAACATTGAGCTCAGATGTGAACGTTACCTTGCATCAGACCAATGAATTGTTGGTTAAGGTCAATGTGTTAGCAGACGATATTAATGTCAAAGTTGCGACGATTGATCCACTTTTTACGGCTGTGGCTGACTTATCTGAGTCAGTATCTGATCTCAACCAACATGCACGTGTTTTAGGTAAAAAGGCTTCATCTGCTGGTTCAAAGACCATTAAAACAGGTGCAAGCTTGTCCGCTCTTCGTGTCGCAAGTAAATTTTTCAAAAAATAAAAAAGGAGAAATCTTATGGGAAAACTATCCTCTATCCTTTTAGGAACAGTTTCAGGTGCTGCTCTTGCTTTGTTTTTGACGAGTGACAAGGGTAAGCAAGTTTGTAGTCAAGCTCAGGATTTTCTAGATGATTTGAGAGAAGATCCAGAGTATGCTAGAGAGCAGGTTTGTGAGAAACTAACTGAAGTGAAGGAACAGGCAACGGACTTTGTTCTGAAAACAAAGGAACAAGTAGAATCTGGTGAAATCACTTTTGATAGTGTCCTTGACCAAGCTAAAAACTGTGCTCGACAAGCGACGGAAGCATCCAAGGAAACCTTTAACAATCTCAAGGAGCAATGGCAAGAACAGTCAGCAACTCCAGACGTCGCTGAAGACCAAGAAGAAATCATCATCGATATTACTGAAGTATAAGGTATCACCATCTCTGGTTTTTGGAGATGGTGATTTTTATCTGCAAGTCTGTCTTTGTGGTATAATAAATACTATGCAGAAAAAACCAACGTCCGCCTATGTGCATATTCCCTTTTGTACACAGATTTGTTATTATTGTGACTTTTCAAAAGTATTTATCAAGAATCAACCAGTAGATAGTTACCTGGAGCATCTGCTAGAGGAGTTCCATTCTTATGATATCCAAAAGTTGCGAACTCTCTATATTGGAGGTGGGACGCCAACAGCTCTGTCCGCTCCGCAATTAGAGTTGCTCTTAGATGGCTTGACTAAAAATCTAGACTTGTCTGTCTTGGAAGAGTTGACTATTGAGGCCAATCCAGGCGATTTGGACGCGGATAAGATTGCGGTTTTGAAACAGTCGCCAGTCAATCGTGTTTCCTTAGGTGTGCAGACTTTTGATAACAAAATGCTGAAAAAGATCGGGCGTAGTCACTTGGAGAAGGATATTTATGAGAATATCGACCGTCTCAAACTGGCTGGTTTTGACAATATCTCCATTGATCTAATCTATGCTCTTCCAGGTCAAACTATGGCTCAGGTCAAGGACAATGTGGCTAAGGCTATCTCGCTTGATATTCCTCATATGAGCCTTTATAGCTTGATTTTGGAAAATCATACGGTCTTTATGAACCGCATGCGACGAGGGAAGTTGCCCCTACCCAAGGAAGAGTTAGAAGCGGAGATGTTTGAGTACATCATTTCAGAGCTTGAGCGAGCTGGTTTTGAGCATTATGAGATTTCGAATTTCTCCAAACCAGGCTTTGAAAGTCGCCATAATCTCATGTACTGGGACAATGCTGAATATTATGGTATCGGTGCGGGTGCTTCAGGTTATGTGAACGGGGTGCGCTATAAAAACCACGGTCCTATCCGCCACTATCTCAATGCAGTAGAGGCAGGAGATGCACGGATAACAGAAGAAAACCTGACTCAAAAGGAGCAGATGGAAGAAGAAATGTTCCTAGGCCTCCGGAAAAAATCCGGGGTTTCTATGGCGCGATTTGAGGAAAAATTTGGACGATCCTTTGATGGACTTTATGGCGAAATCATCAGAGATTTGGTTCAACAAGGACTTATGCAGATCGACGGTGATCGTGTCCGAATGACAAAGAGGGGTCTCTTCTTGGGAGACACTGTAGCAGAACGATTTATTTTGGAGTAGAACAATGGGCTTAACTTATCAAATGAAAATGAAAATTCCTTTTGATATGGCGGACATGAACGGTCATATCAAACTTCCAGATGTGATTTTGCTGTCCTTGCAAGTATCAGGTATGCAGTCGATCGAACTGGGAGTTAGTGACAAGGATATGTTAGAACGTTACAATCTGGTCTGGATTATTACAGACTATGCGATTGACGTGGTTCGCTTGCCTCGCTTTGCTGAAGAGATTACGATTGAAACAGAAGCATTGACTTACAATCGTCTTTTTTGCTACCGTCGTTTCACTCTCTATGATGAAGCAGGTCAAGAAATCATTCGCATGGTAGCAACCTTTGTTCTCATGGACAGGGACAGTCGTAAAGTTCATGCTGTCGAACCGGAAATTGTTGCGCCTTACCAGTCTGAGTTTGATAAAAAACTCATCCGTGGGCCAAAGTATGCTAACCTAGAAGACCCGATCAGTAAAGACTACCATGTTCGTTTTTACGACTTGGATATGAATGGTCATGTTAATAACAGCAAATACCTGGATTGGATTTTTGAGGTCATGGGAGCAGACTTTCTGACCAAGTATATTCCAAAGAAAATCAATCTCAAATATGTAAAAGAAGTGCGACCAGGTGGCATGATTGCCTCAACTTATGAACTCAAGGGACTAGAAAGCAAGCATGAGATTATCAGTGATGGCGAGATCAATGCCCAAGCTATGATTACTTGGCAAGAAATTGAAGGCAATTAGAAAGGACGATATGGCTTATAAAGGTTATTTAATTGATTTAGACGGAACCATTTACAAGGGGAAAGACAGAATCCCGGCAGGAGAGGCTTTTGTGCATGAACTGCAAAAGCGTGAAATTCCTTATCTCTTTGTAACCAACAATACAACCCGAACTCCAGAGAGTGTTCAAGAGATGTTGGCTCAGAATTTTAACATTAATATGCCTCTATCAACTGTCTATACAGCGACTTTGGCAACCATCGACTATATGAACGACTTGGGACTGGAAAAGACAGTCTATGTCATCGGAGAAGCTGGGCTCAAGGATGCTATTGAGGCGGCTGGTTATGTCGAAGACAAGGAAAATCCAGCCTATGTGGTCGTTGGACTGGACTGGCAAGTTGACTATGAAAAATTTGCCACAGCAACTCTAGCCATTCAAAAGGGGGCTCACTTTATCGGAACCAATCCAGACCTTAATATTCCAACGGAACGTGGTCTTTTGCCTGGTGCTGGTTCACTAATTACACTTCTTGAAGTAGCAACACGGGTCAAACCAGTTTATATCGGAAAACCAAATGCGATCATTATGGATAAGGCAGTTCAGCACTTGGGCTTGGATCGAGAAGACTTGCTCATGGTTGGGGACAACTATCTGACGGATATTCGAGCAGGCATTGACAATGGCATTCCAACGCTCTTGGTGACAACAGGTTTTACCAAGGCAGAAGAAGTGCCGGACCTGCCAATTGCACCAACTCATGTAGTTTCTAGCCTTGCGGAGTGGAATTTTGATGAAAACTAAACTGACCTTTTGGGGAAGTATGCTCTTTCTCCTCTCCCTTTCTATCCTACTGACCATTTATCTTGCATGGATTTTCTATCCTTTGGAAATTGAGTGGCTGAACTTAGCGGATCGAGTCTATCTAAAGCCAGAAACCATTCAGTACAATTTTCATATCTTGATGAATTACCTGACCAATCCCTTTAGTCAGGTCTTAGAGATGCCAGATTTTCGTTCATCAGCAGCAGGTCTACACCACTTTGCGGTGGTGAAGAATCTCTTCCACTTGGTTCAGCTAGTTGCCCTAGTGACACTTCCAAGTTTCTATTTCTTTGTTAGAAAGATTGTAAAAAAAGGCTTTTTGCCCCTATATCGTAAAAGTATCCTAGCTCTAGTACTATTGCCTCTAGTCATTGGCCTTGTAGGGGTGTTGATTGGTTTTGAGCAATTCTTTACTCTTTTCCATCAGATTCTCTTTGTGGGAGATGATACCTGGCTTTTTGATCCAGCAAAGGATCCCGTTATTTGGATTTTGCCAGAGACTTTCTTTCTCCATGCCTTTTTACTTTTCTTTGCTTTGTATGAAGGAATGTTTGGTTTCCTTTTTGTTAAAGCTTCAAGGAAATAGTGGAAAAAGTTCTGTATTTTTAATAAAAAACGAGAGAAGTTGCTCCACTCCCTATTTATTTTTAGGTTATCCTAAAGATAAACTTGTAAAGCAGGAGATTTTTGCAGAAAACAGTCTATTTTCTATGAAAAAATAGGCTTTTTTTCTAAAAATACCTAGTCAAGCGCTTTATTTTTTTGTATAATAGAAATAGTAAGTATAGATAAAAGAAGAGAAAAGCATGATTACACTATTTTTATCACCGAGTTGTACATCATGTCGTAAGGCAAAGGCTTGGTTAGAGACGCATAAAGTGCCCTTTCAAGAGCATAATATTATGACTAGTCCTTTAACAAGAAAAGAATTACAACATATTCTTTCCTTGACCGAAAATGGTACTGATGACATCATTTCAACTCGTTCAAAAATTTTTCAAAAATTGGATATTGATGTAGAGAGTATCTCGGTATCGGAGTTGCTTCAGTTGATTGAGCAATATCCTAGTCTTTTGCGTCGCCCAATTATTATAGATACCAAACGCATGCAAATCGGTTTTAATGAAGATGAGATTCGTGCTTTTCTCCCTCGTAGTTACCGTAAACAAGAATTGAAAGAAGCAACATTGAGAGCTGGTATTGGATAGATGAACAAACAGTATAGTTACCCACTAGATTTGTCGTGGAGCACTGAAGAACTTGCTTCAGTGCTTTCTTTTTTTAATGATGTTGAAGCTGCTTATGAAGATAAGGTTGAAGCAAAAAAACTGCTAGAATCTTACAAGAAATTTAAGTCTGTGGTTCCAAGCAAAAGTGAAGAAAAACGTTTAGGTCGCGAATTTGAGACGGCTAGCGGTTATTCCTGCTATCATGCGGTTCAATTAGCAAAAGAAAAAAGAGAAGGGAAGATTTCTCTTGGAAACTAAATTTGAATTTGCCAAACAGATTGTGCAGGAAGCTGCTGCCTATATTTTGGCTCACATGAAAGAAGATTTGCAGGTTGAGCGCAAGTCTTCGCCTACAGACTTGGTGACGCGTTTGGACAAGGAGGTCCAGGAACTCTTGGTTGAACGGATCAAGTCCACCTACCCTGAGGACTTGATTTGCGCGGAAGAGGGCTGTTTACGTGCTGCAGTAGGTCAAGGTTCTGTTTGGGTGATTGATCCCATTGACGGTACCAATAACTTTGTCGCCCAGCAGGAAGATTTTGCCGTGATGTTGGCTTATTTTGAGAATGGTGTGGGCAAATTTGGTGTCATCTATGATGTCATGAAAGGTGATTGTTACCATGGTGGTGGTGCCTTTCCTCCTTGCCGCAATAATGAGCCCTTACCGCCTTTTAAAAAGAAACCTCTTCAAGAATTTTTAGTTGCCGGTAACTCAGGTATGTTTGAAAGCAATGAGTGGGGCTTGGCGGATTTGGGTCGAGCAGCGTTGGGAGTCCGTGTATACGGCAGTGCGGCCATTAGTTTTGCCAAGGTTTTATCGGGTCGTCTTCTGACTTATATTACCTACTTGCAACCATGGGATTACGCTGCGGCCAGTATCTTAGGGGAAAGTCTGGGTTATCGTCTTCTTACAGTATCAGGTGAGCCCGCTGATTTTAAAACGCGTCAGCCTGTCATGATGGTGCCAATCGAGATGCAAGAAGTGATTCAGTCTTATATCTACGAAAGGAAAGAGAACTAAATGCAATTTCCAGAAGGATTTGTTGAAAAATATGAAGCGATACTAGAAGATGAGGCAAGAGACTTTCTTGCCTCTTTTAAACAAGAAGCAGTTTCGGCTTTTCGGGTCAATCCCTTAAAAGAAAGTCAGTTATCGTTTGCAGATGCTATTCCCAATACACCTTGGGGGTATTATGGCAAGGTCTCAGGGAAGTCACCAGAGCACGCGACAGGTCTCGTTTATTCGCAAGAGCCTGCAGCCCAAATGGTGGCTCAGGTAGCTCAACCAAGTCCTGGTATGAAGGTCTTGGACTTGGCTGCAGCACCAGGTGGAAAATCCACTCAACTAGCAGCTTATCTGGCTAATCAAGGTATCCTTGTCTCCAACGAAATTTCAAGCAAGCGTGCTAAGATTTTAGTGGAAAATATGGAGCGATTTGGAGCGACAAACGTTGTTGTGACTAATGAATCTGCTGACCGCTTGGCCAAGGTTTTTAAAGGTTACTTTGATGTGATTGTCCTTGATGCACCTTGCTCGGGTGAAGGGATGTTTCGTAAGCAGCCCGATGCCATGGATTATTGGAGTACCGATTATCCTAACCAATGTGCTAGTCTCCAAAGAGAAATTTTAGAAGATGCAGTGACCATGCTTGCTGAGGGTGGCCGTCTGGTCTATTCGACCTGTACTTGGGCACCAGAGGAAAATGAAGAAATCGTCCACTGGTTGCTGGATACTTATGATTTTGAACTGCTTCCAGTCGAGCACGTGAACGGTATGGTAGCAGGAATTGATTTTCCTGAAACGGCGCGGATGTATCCTCATCATTTCAAGGGAGAAGGCCAGTTTGTTTCCCACTTGCAGTTTAAGGGACAAAATCCAGCACCTAAATTCAAGGCTACCAAGAGCAATCTCAGTCGTGAGCAACTGGCTTTGTGGCAAGAATTTGCCCAAAAACACTTACGGGTCAATCTAACTGGTATCTTGCAGACTTTTGGAGATCAACTCTATCTCCTGCCCGAGATGCTACCTGATCTAGGGAAACTCAAAATTGCTAGAAATGGACTTCATCTGGGGACTTTTAAAAAGAAACGCTTCGAACCAAGCTTTGCTCTGGGATTAGCCTTGAAACCAAGTCAAGTAAAACAAAGTGTCGAAATCAATGATGAGGACTTTGTAAAATATGTGGCTGGTGAGACTGTTCAATTGTCTGAAGATCGACCAAATGGCTGGTACCAAGTTGTGGTTCAAGGAAACGGACTAGGCTTTGCCAAGGTAACGGGTAATGTTTTGAAAAATTATTATCCAAAAGGGCTCAGATTCAGGTGAAAAAGCTAGTCAAAGAGCCTATTCTATGTTATAGTGGAAGTATGAGTTTTTTCTGATAGTCTTTCATTATTACTTATATTATACGATGGAATTGTCCGCTCCTAAGAATGTCAAGATAAAATAAAGCGGTACAATCATTGATGATAATTGGATGATCAGGACAAACGGAAGAAATCAGAACATTTATCATCATGTTCAAGGAGAATAACAGTGAAAAAAAGAAAAAAGCTCGTCATGTCTCTTGCAGCTCTTTTGATGGCAAGTTCTCTAGCAGGATGCGCTAGCTGGATTGATCGTGGAGAATCCATGACAGCCGTTGGTTCAACTGCTCTTCAGCCTCTTGTCGAAGCGGCAGCAGATGAATTCGGTTCTAGAAACATCGGAAAAACAGTTAATGTTCAAGGTGGAGGATCGGGTACAGGACTTTCCCAAGTCCAGTCTGGAGCAGTTGACATCGGGAACTCTGACGTCTTTGCAGAGGAAAAAGAAGGAATCGATGCTTCAGCCCTAGTAGACCACAAGGTTGCAGTGGCTGGTCTTGCAGTGATTGTAAACAAAGAAGTGGATGTTGAAAATCTCACAACCGAGCAACTTCGTAAGATCTTTACAGGTGAAGTGACCAACTGGAAAGAAGTTGGGGGCAAAGACCTGGCCATTTCAATCATCAACCGAGCAGCAAGTTCTGGTTCACGAGCGACGTTTGATACGGTCGTTATGAATGGCCAATCGGCAATGCAGAGCCAAGAACAGGATTCTAACGGGATGGTCAAGTCGATTGTATCCCAAACCCCTGGAGCCATTTCTTACTTGGCTTTTGCCTATGTAGATGACTCCGTGAAAAGCATGAAACTGAATGGGTATGAACCTACGTCTGAAAATGTAACGACCAATAACTGGCCTTTGTGGTCTTATGAACATATGTACACACTTGGTCAACCTAATGAGTTAGCTGCTGAATTCCTGAACTTCGTCCTCTCAGATGAAGCCCAAAATGGAATTGTTAAGGGAATGGGCTATATCTCCATCAATGAAATGAAAGTCCAAAAGGATGCTTCAGGTACCGTTACAGCAGTAGAAGGAGGTCAATAATGAATCAAGAAGAATTATCTAAAAAATTACTCTCTCCTTCAAAGAACTCTCGCCTTGAGAAGTTTGGTAAAGGTTTGACCTTCACCTGCCTTTCTTTGATCGTTATCATTGTGGCCATGATTTTGATTTTTGTAGCCCAAAAAGGCTTGTCGACCTTCTTTGTCAATGGGGTCAACATCTTTGATTTCCTCTTTGGACAAACTTGGAATCCTTCAGGGAAACAATTTGGTGCCCTTCCAATGATTTTGGGTTCCTTTATTGTGACGATTTTATCGGCCCTCATCGCAACTCCCTTCGCTATCGGAGCTGCAGTCTTTATGACAGAAGTATCACCAAAGGGTGCAAAGATTTTGCAACCGGCCATTGAACTCCTCGTCGGTATTCCTTCAGTCGTCTATGGATTTATCGGTTTGCAAGTTGTGGTGCCTTTTGTTCGTAGCGTCTTTGGTGGAACTGGTTTTGGGATCTTGTCAGGGATTTTCGTTCTTTTTGTCATGATCCTACCAACTGTAACCTTTATGACAACAGACAGCTTGCGTGCTGTTCCTCGTCATTACCGTGAAGCCAGTTTGGCTATGGGAGCCACTCGTTGGCAAACCATCTGGCGTGTGACCTTGAAAGCAGCACGTTCAGGTATTTTTACTGCAGTGGTCTTTGGGATGGCGCGTGCCTTCGGTGAAGCCCTTGCTATTCAGATGGTTGTCGGAAACTCAGCAGTTATCCCAACCTCGCTAACAACACCAGCTGCGACCTTGACTTCTGTTTTGACTATGGGTATCGGAAATACCGTCATGGGAACGGTTGATAATAACGTTCTCTGGTCACTGGCCTTAGTCTTGCTCTTAATGAGTTTGGCCTTTAACAGTGTGATTAAATTGATTACGAAAGAAAGAGGAAAGAAAAACTATGCACGCTAAGAAATTAGATAAACTTGCAACAGCTGTCCTCTATACCATCGCGGGTATCATCGTTGCCATCTTGGCATCCTTGATTCTCTATATCTTGGTGAGAGGGTTACCGCATATCTCTTGGTCCTTCTTGACAGGGAAATCTTCCTCTTATCAAGCAGGTGGGGGTATCGGGATTCAGCTCTACAATTCCTTCTTCCTTTTGGTCATTACCTTGATCATTTCTGTTCCCCTATCTATGGGAGCTGGTGTTTTCCTCGCTGAGTATGCCAAAAAAGGACCTGTGACTAATTTTATTCGTACCTGTATTGAGATTTTGTCTTCTCTACCATCAGTCGTTGTGGGTCTCTTTGGTTACTTGATCTTTGTAGTCCAGTTTGAGTATGGATTTTCAATCATTTCAGGTGCCTTGGCCTTGACAGTCTTTAACCTTCCTCAGATGACTCGAAATGTTGAGGACAGTTTAAAACACGTTCACCATACACAACGTGAGGCTGGTCTGGCTCTTGGTATCTCTCGTTGGGAGACTGTGGTCCATGTCGTCATTCCAGAAGCCCTTCCAGGTATCGTAACGGGTGTTGTCTTGGCCTCTGGCCGAATCTTTGGTGAGGCCGCCGCTCTTATCTATACGGCAGGACAATCCGCTCCAGCCCTTGACTGGTCTAACTGGAATATCCTCAGTGTTACCGGTCCTATCTCAATCTTCCGACAAGCAGAAACCCTGGCTGTCCACATCTGGAAGGTCAACAGTGAAGGAACCATTCCTGATGCTACCATTGTATCTGCTGGTTCTGCCGCAGTGCTCCTCATCTTTATCTTGATTTTTAACTTTGGGGCACGCAAACTCGGAAGCTATTTACACAAGAAATTAACCGCTGCCTAAAGGAGAAGCCATGTCAAAATATAACTGGGATGAAAAGCATATCATCACTTTCCCTGAAGAAAAAGTGGCCCTCTCTACTAAGGATTTACATGTTTACTATGGTAAAAATGAATCCATCAAGGGCATCGATATGCAATTTGAAAAAAATAAAATTACAGCCTTGATTGGCCCTTCTGGATCAGGGAAATCTACTTATCTTCGCAGTCTCAATCGGATGAATGATACCATTGATATTGCCAAGGTCACAGGTCAAATCCTCTACCGAGGGATTGATGTCAACCGTCCAGAAATCAATGTCTATGAGATGCGCAAGCATATCGGAATGGTCTTTCAACGTCCAAATCCATTTGCCAAGTCTATTTACCGCAACATCACTTTTGCTCATGAACGTGCAGGTGTTAAAGACAAGAAAGTCCTTGACGAAATTGTAGAAACCTCTCTAAGACAGGCTGCCCTTTGGGATCAGGTCAAAGACGACCTCCACAAATCAGCCTTGATGCTCTCTGGTGGACAGCAACAACGTCTCTGTATCGCTCGCGCCATCTCTGTCAAGCCAGACATCCTCTTGATGGATGAGCCAGCGTCAGCCTTGGATCCGATTGCGACAGCCCAGCTGGAAGAGACTATGTTGGAATTGAAGAAAGACTTTACCATCATCATCGTTACCCACAGTATGCAGCAGGCAGCGCGTGCAAGTGACTACACTGGATTTTTCTACTTGGGTGATTTGATTGAGTACGATAAGACATCCAATATTTTCCAAAATGCCAAGTTACAGTCAACCAATGACTATGTAACGGGACACTTTGGTTAGAAAGGAAACGGTATGTCAGAAGCGATTTTACAGGTATCAGACCTGTCCGTTTATTACAATAAAAAGAAGGCCTTGAATAGTGTTTCCCTTTCTTTCCAACCTAAGGAAATAACGGCCTTGATTGGTCCTTCTGGATCAGGAAAGTCTACCCTGCTCAAAGCCATCAACCGCATGGGCGATCTAAATCCTGAGGTGACAACAACTGGCTCAGTGGTCTATAATGGTCACAATATCTACAGCCCCCGTACCGATACGGTTGAATTGCGTAAGGAAATCGGTATGGTCTTTCAACAGCCTAATCCCTTCCCTATGTCTATCTACGAAAATGTTGTCTATGGGCTGCGTATCAATGGGGTCAAGGACAAGCAAGTTCTTGATGAAGCAGTAGAAAAGGCCTTGCAACGTGCTTCTATCTGGGATGAAGTAAAGGATCGGTTGCATGATTCGGCCATTGGTCTCTCTGGTGGACAACAACAACGTGTTTGTGTTGCTCGTGTCTTAGCAACCAGTCCGAAAATTATCCTCTTAGATGAACCAACTTCAGCTTTGGATCCTATTTCTGCAGGTAAGATTGAGGAAACCTTGTATGGTCTGAAAGATAAATACACCATGCTCTTGGTAACGCGTTCGATGCAACAAGCTTCTCGTATCTCTGATAAAACAGGATTTTTCCTAGATGGGGATTTAATCGAGTTTAACGATACGAAGAAGATGTTCCTAGACCCACAAAACAAGGAAACAGAAGATTATATTACAGGAAAATTTGGATAAGGAGTTGAATGATGTTACGATCTCAATTTGAAGAAGATTTGGAGAAATTGCACAACCAGTTCTATGCTATGGGACAAGAAGTGCTCTCGCAGATCAATCGTACAGTGCGTGCCTTTGTTACGCATGACCGTGATTTGGCAAAAGAAGTCATCGAAGACGATGCAGAAGTAAATGAATATGAAGTGAAGTTGGAAAAGAAATCATTTGAAATGATTGCCCTCCAACAACCTGTTTCGCAAGATCTTCGTACCGTCTTGACCGTTCTCAAGGCAGTTTCTGACGTGGAACGCATGGGAGATCATGCAGTGTCTATCGCTGAGGCGACCATTCGTATGAAGGGGGAGCAACGTATCCCTTCTGTTGAAGAAGAAATCAAAAAGATGGGACGCGATGTAAAAAACTTCGTTGAAGCAGCTCTAGATCTCTATCTGAATGGTTCTGTGGATCAAGCCTACGAAGTAGCGGCTATGGATGAAAAAATTAACCATTACTTTGATAACATCCGTGATTTGGCTACAGAAGAAATTAGGAAAAATCCTGAAGCTATCGTTACAGGTCGTGATTACTTCCAAGTCATTTCTTTCTTGGAGCGTATCGGAGACTACGCAAAAAATATCTGTGAATGGGTTGTTTACTTTGAAACAGGTAAGATTGTCGAACTATAAGAAACGGTTTAAATATACAGAACAAAAGGCTGATTAGAATAAATCAGTCTTCTTTTTTATGAAAAGAATTGTTTTACAATCAAAATCTTTAAAAGGGTTGACAACTATTTTTAAAAGAGTTATAATTATTCAGGAAAAACAGAAAGGTCGTTTATTTATGAAGTTTAAGAAATGGATGTTTGTTGTGTGTAGCATGCTTGCCAGCATGGTTTTGGTAGCTTGTCAGTCAGGAACGGATAGTTCCCAATCTGCTGTGGACGCTATTAAACAAAAAGGAAAGCTAGTTGTTGCGACCAGCCCAGACTATGCACCGTTTGAATTCCAAGCCTTGGTAGATGGTAAAAACCAGGTAGTTGGAGCAGATATTGATATGGCTCAAGCGATTGCGGACGAGCTTGGGGTTAAACTTGAAATCTCAAGTATGAGTTTTGACAATGTCTTGACCAGCCTTCAAACTGGAAAGGCTGACTTAGCCATAGCAGGAATTAGTGCTACAGATGAGAGAAAGGAAGTCTTTGACTTTTCAATTCCTTACTATGAAAATAAGATGAGTTTCTTGGTTAGAAAAGCCGATTTAGACAAATACAAGGATCTTTCAAGCCTTGCAAGTGCCAATATCGCAGCTCAAAAAGGAACTGTGCCAGAAACCATGGTCAAGGAACAATTGCCAAATGCCCAGTTGACATCCTTGACCAATATGGGTGAAGCAGTCAATGAATTGCAGGCTGGAAAAGTGGATGCTGTTCATATGGATGAACCAGTGGCTCTTAGCTACGCAGGCAAAAACTCAGACCTTGTTGTTGCATCTGTTAACTTGACGATGAAAGATGGCGAAGCCAATGCCGTTGCCATCAAGAAGAATCAATCAGATTTGAAAGCAGTAGTAGATAAGGTTATCCAAAAACTAAAAGATGAAGGAACTTATCAAACCTATCTAGAAAAAGCAGCGAAACTTACAGAAGTTGAACAATAAGAAAAAGCAGAGTTGGACTTTAATCCGACTCTGCTTTTATGTATTCTAATAGCTCTTCTAGATTTTCGAGAGTGACTTTGGCGAACTGATAAGGGCAGATGTCCAAATAAGCCTTCTCAAAAAAGTCTAGTTTGAGTGAGCTGTGTTTCAGACTGGCAATTTTAGGATAGTTTCTCAAATCAAGCAAAAGACCATCGTGTAGAGGGTAGTGGGGCAAGGGACAGGTGTTTTCTTCAAGCACTTTCTTTATATGAGCCTGATAGTTCTCTTGAAGGGTCAATCGAGCCAGTCGATTTTTTTCAAATAACTGGCTATCGATATAAAGAGAAAGAGCCTTTTGCATGATGAGATTGCTGTCATAGTCCAGGATATTTTTGTAGGCAACAAAGGCCTCTTTTAGGGCATTTGGGAGAATGAGAGCGGTAATACGAAGGGCTGGAAAGAGGCTGGTTGAGAAGGACTTGATATAAATGACCCGATCTTCAGTATCCAGATAGTGGAAGGTTTGGCCCTTTCTAGAGTCTAAGTCACCTAGATAATCATCCTCGACGATATATACACCATACTGGTTTGCTAGATCCAGAATGGCCCTTTTTTCCTGATCAGAATAGGAATGGCCAAGAGGATAGTGGAAGCGAGGAATGGTATAGAAGAACTTGATTTTCCCAGATTTAAACTGTTCTTCCAGTTCGTCAAGGTCAATGCCATCAATACGGCGTTCAATGGTCTGGTATGCTAGCCTCTGAGCGACCAAGAGACGGTTCATCCGGTGGTAAGTCGGTTGTTCGACCAAAATCTCAGCTCTCTGGCTCGGGAAGTCAATCTGAGAAAGGATAAAGAGAGCTTGTTGGGTGCCAGAAGTTAGAACCAGTTGATCGGGTTTGCAGTAGAGGGCTTGGTTGAAAAGAAGTTGATGGACAGATTGTCTCAGTTCCTCAAGACCTTCTTGGTTGTCATAGTAGTTGAAGAGATAGTTTTCTCTTCCAATTAGGGTTTCATTGACGCAGATTCTGAAGTCGTCATAGGCACTGGCATGTTCATCAGTGACTTCGATTTCCAAGTCTTGGTGCTGTCCTTGTTCTAGAACATAGTAGCCACTTTGGGGTTTGGCATAGAGGTATTGTTCATGGCGTAATTCCAGCAGGGCTCGTTGGATAGTGTCCTTGCTACAGTGGAAGTCTTGGCTCAGTTGACGGATGGAGGGAAGCCGGCTACCTGTTGGAAATTTTCCTGATTCGATCCCCTTTTTTAGAAAGGAAACGACTGCTTGGTATTTACTTTCTTTCTTCATTCCAGACCTCCGTTGATTTTGTTACATTGTACCTTTTTTTTGCCTCCTTTGCAATGGGAAAAACATTCCCCCTTTCACAACTAGGAGCAAATGTGGTATACTTAGAAAGTATGATGATTCATTGAACAGAAGATAAGAAAGAGAATGGATAGAAAAGTGCAGGAACCGGTTAAATTATTTCAATACAATACTCTAGGTGCCCTAATGGCAGGTCTATATGGCGGAACCATGACAGTGGGAGAATTGCTGGAACATGGTGACCTCGGCTTGGGAACATTGGATTCGATTGACGGGGAGTTGATTGTCCTTGATGGCAAGGCTTATCAAGCCAAGGGGTCTGGTCAAACGCCTGAAATCGTTGAGGTGGCAGCGGATGCCCTTATTCCCTATGCAGCGGTGGTTCCTCATCAGGCAGAAGTGATTTTTCGTCAGCGCTTTGAGATGACTGACAAGGAATTGGAAAAACGAATTGAGTCCTACTATGATGGGGAAAATCTTTTTCGCTCCATCAAGATTCATGGCGAATTTTCACAAATGCACGTACGGATGATTCCTAAATCCACACCTGATACTAAGTTTGCTGATGTAGCGACTCACCAACCTGAATATAGCTGTGAAAATGTATCGGGAACCATTGTTGGGTTTTGGACACCTGAGATTTTCCATGGAGTGAGTGTTGCAGGCTACCATTTGCATTTTATCTCAGATGATTTGACCTTTGGTGGGCATGTGATGGACTTTGTTATCAAAGAAGGAATGATCGAGGTTGGGGCAGTCGACCAGTTGGACCAACGTTTTCCAGTCCAAGATCGCCAGTATTTATTTGCCAAATTTAACGTTGACGAGATGAAGAAAGATATTGATAAGTCAGAATAGGAGAAAAAGATGACAGTACATATTATCCTTACCATGATCGCTTTGGTTCTCATTCTAGTAAGTGGGACTTGGTATGCCAAAAAACGGTTTAAAATCTCTCTTGCAGTGATGGGCTTGGGGGCAATCGCATTTTTTGTTTCTTCTCAAGTGTTAGAGAAGATGGTTCACCTTCTGATACTCCATCCGCAAAAAGATGGAACCATTCCGCTTATGCAGGAGCAGCCTTTCTTATATGTGCTTTATGGGATTGCCATGGCAGCCCTCTTCGAGGAAACAGCTCGTCTTATCTTTTTTAAATGGTTGGAGAAAAAGAGAAAGCTAGAAGATCGAGATGCTTTGGCTTATGGTTTGGGACATGGGGGCTTGGAGATGCTCTATCTCGGAATGGGAAGCTTGATCAGTCTTTTGATTCTCTTTTCACTCATCCAGTCTTCAAATACTGATGTAGCCAATCTTCTTCCAAAATCTACGCTCGAAACGGTTCAGTCTCTTTCTGTATGGCAGGTTTATTTACTAGGAGTTGAGCGTATTCTTGCTCTGGTTCTGCAAATTGGTCTTTCCATCTGGGTCTATCAAAGTGTCCGTCAAAAGAAATGGATCTACCTCCTTGCTGCCTATGGTTTGCATGCCTTGTTTGACTTGGCTCCAGCCTTATCTCAAGTGGGATGGATTGCAAATCCGCTTCTAGTTGAGTTTGTTCTTCTCGTAGAACTTTTAGTCTTTATCTGGTTGACAAAATCTACATTTTGGAAAAAATCATAAAAAGAGGGGGACCTCTTTTTATTGTTCTCTCTTAACTCTGTTTTTGTCTATTTCTTACTATTTACCACCCGATGTATTATCTGGAAGACAAGCCTATCTTTCCGTTTAATACCTATTTACCAAGGGACAGCCAGCTTTTCAAGAAATGAAAAACTTGTTTAATAAATTCTTCAATTAAGCCAAGGAGATACCGTTATCAAGCAAGTCCACATCAACTTTATATATGCTCGAAAAAAATTTAAAAAATTTTTCATTTTTCTCTTGACATGGAACGCGTTCCAGAATGTACAATGGTATCAAAGGTTGGGAATGCGCATTTAAACCGACCTATCACACGCTAGCGGACAAAGAAGAAAAGAGGACAACATTATGACCATCAAACGTATTTTTTCAGATATGGACGGCACACTTCTCAATTCTGAGGGCCGCGTTTCTAGCGAGAATAGCAAGGCTATCCGCGATGCTCAGATTCCGCTGACTTTAGTTTCTGCTCGAGCTCCAATGGAAATGAGAGAGGCTATCGAAGCACTTCAGCTGACTGGCCCTCAAGTAGGTTTTAACGGTGGTTTGATTTATCAGATTGTGGATGGAAAGGTCAAACCCCTTCATATAGATATTCTCCCTAGAAAGACAGCACAAACTATCTTACAGGCAGTGCGCCAGCATTTTCCACAAATTAGCGTCAGCTATTATGATATGACGAACTGGTATTGTGATAGAATAGATGAAGGGATTCGTCTAGAGTTCAACATTACGCGCCAGGCACCAACACTTACAAACGAGGCTGATTTTCTAGCAGCTAAGGACAATACCTTCAAGATAATGATGATTGCCCTAGATAATGACGATTTATTGGCACTGGAGAAATACTTGCAAGCCCTAGACTTGGGCGAGGTCAGTATTCTCCGATCTGGTCAATATCATCTAGAAATTACCAGCAAAACTGCTAAAAAATCAAAAGGTATTGCTTATATTCTCAAAAAAGAAGGTTTAGATAAGAGCCAGATCGCTGCCTTTGGTGATGGGCACAACGATATCCCAATGTTTGAGATGGTGGGCTATCCAATCGTAATGGGCAATGCCTTTCCTGACATCAAAGAGCTGGCTTATAAGGTAACACGCAGCAATGATGAACATGGTGTCGGCTACGGCATTCGTAAATATCTCAAAAAAATCCATTAATCACGTGTTTGGAGGATGTCAATCCTCCTATAGAAAGCAAACAATGACAAATATTCGAAAAATTGCCAAACTGAGTGGCTACTCAGTTTCTAGCGTGTCACGCGTCATCAACAACCATCCTCATGTATCCGAGGAGGCTCGTCAGAAAATCCTGCAAGTCATGGAGGAACTGGACTACCGCCCCAACATTCTAGCTCAGGAGTTAAGTTCAGGTTCGACTCGTCGGGTCGGTGTAGTTATTCCCAACACGACCCTGCACCCTTATTTTAGTCAGTTACTGAACGGGCTTTTGGATGCAGCTATGGATCATAACTATACCTTGCTCATTCTACCTTCTCGTTATGATATAGACTTGGAAAAATATTATCTGGAGCAGCTGCGAGGAAGGGCCTTTGACAGTCTTATTTTCACCTCTCGCAGTGTAGATTTAGAAACCATTGCTTCCTACGCTAAGTATGGCAATATTGTCTGCTGTGAAGAAGTGCAGGACCCCAATCTGAGTAGCGTTTATGTGAGCCGCACCCATGCTTGCAAGACAGCCTTTAACTGGATTAAAGACCAGGGAAAAAGTAGAATTGCTCTGCTATTTACCCGAAAAGACCTAAAAAGTTCCACCTACCGTCTCACTATGGAAGCCTACAAGGAAGTTTTTGGTGAAAAAACAGAACCTCTGATTTTGGATGGCATTTCCACGGGAGAGGATGCTTATGAGCAAGGGGATAGCCTACTAGAGCAAGATTTAGACTGTATTTTCAGCAACGGAGATGATGTAGCAACTGGTGTGGTTCGCTATTATCAGGAGAAAAATCTTGAATTACCTTTGCTGATTGGCCAAGAAAAGCAACTGACAGGAGAGGTACTGGGGATTCCTACCATTGATAACAAATCCTACCAACTCGGTCAGGAAAGCTTCAAACAAGCACTCTCTGACGAAAAACGAACCATTATCCTACAATCGGAGTTTATCATACGATGATAAAATAGGCTCAAGCGACAATCGTCACTTGAGACCTATTTTTCTTCTATACAGCATCCGTAAACAAACCATAATGCAGATGCATAGGCAGGCAATCAAGACCAGACGATACGGATCCAGCCCTGAGCTGGAACTAGCTAGGTGCACCAAGTTACCAGAGAGATAAAAGACAAGTACGCTAACAAGATAGGCAATCCCCTGATAAATATTCCAAATTGTAAAGGGGCTAGGATTTGCTGCCTGGTGTTTGACTAGAGAAATGTAGAGTCCCCATAGAGCTCCCACAGCCCCATTTAATAACCCCCAACCTATGCTCCAAAAGATTGTATAGGATACAGCATCATGGGGAAGAAAGAAGATCAAAAGAATCTCACATCCCGTTACTACCAGTAAGATTGTGAAAAACAGAGAACGTCTTTTCTCAAAACAAGGACCTGCAAGAGCAAGGGCTAGGACATTTCCCAGCAAGCTCATGCTCGAATACAGAGACACGAGGTTGGCGGAAAGGTGCAATACCTGTACCATATAGAGGACATTCATCGTTAAGGTTACATATAAAATCAAACTATCCAAAAGTAGGACACGGACATGGTGCCAGAGCTGTTTTTTCAAAACCTGCCAGTCCATCTGCCTTGTTACTTGATGATTTTGAAACAAGCTATAGTCTGTTTGTAACTGTTTCAAAAGGATAAACTGCATGAACAGACTAGCAAGAGCAATCACCAGTAACCAACGAAAATGAAGTGCAGTCAGCTCTTTTCCGATGAAAAAGGAAATAAGAAGGGTATAAAAGCTCGTGACCAGCTGAAACAAACCTAAGTGACTGAGAAATTTTGCGCGGGCTTTCTCTTCTGTAACTAATAATATTAAGGGGTTCCAAGCTAGACCAAAGCCCAGCTCCACGGCTATCTGATATAGAACCAGAAAAAGAGCATAGATAGAAAAAGTCACACTTTCGTAGGGAATTACCACTAATATCCCTAGCAAACACAGCTTAGACAGTATACTCCACCGCATCAGGTCAAGGAGATTTTTCCTCCGCATCAGATAAGACAAGGGAATGCGGACAAGGGCTATAATCGGTAGCATTGTGATAAGCCAGCTATTTTGCAAATCACTAAAACCTAAAATCTGACTCATAAAAAGAATCATGAAGTCACCTGTTATGGTGATGGAAACAATTTGATTACTGAGGTTGAGCCCTACCATACTAGATTGATACGATCTTTTCATTTGTTCTCCTTTCTTGCCTCATTATAAACCAGAGTTTGTCCCTTTTCTAGGAGTTCATGATGAAGAAATATGCACTTATGTTGCAAGGAGAAAGCATTTATGAAACTATGGCACTATTTTAAAGAAACATCTAAGGAATTTTACCTTGAAGAATGTGGGATTGATGATTATTCTAGCTTTCCGTTTTATGACTATACTGTTTTTCAGGATTTTGTCATCCACTGGATTTGTGATGGGAAAGGCTACCTGCAAGTTGATGGGCAGACCTATTCTTTGGAGAAAAATGATGGTTTTATCCTAAGAAAAGGCCAAAAAGTACGCTATTGGGCAAATCCAGAAGATCCTTGGACAACCTACTGGCTGGGATTTTCTGGAGACAAACTAAACGACTATCTCCAACACACACAAGTTTTTTATGAGTCTGTTTGCCATTTCGATAGTTATTTTAAAAGCAGGGAAATTATTCAAGACATCTGTCACAAAACTGCAGAAAGTAGGCAAAAAGAGAGCTGGTACCAGATGCAAGTTTATACCTTCCTTTACTACCTGCAGGAAGAATTTCCAGCAGAAATACCTCTGAATGTCACTCAACTCCCTGTTGAAAAAGCTGCGCTAATTTTACTACAACAGTACAAACAAGACATCTCCATTCAAGACTTGGCATCCCAGGTCGGACTCAGTCGTAGTACTTTGTTTCGTCAGTTTAAGAAACTTTACCATAAATCTCCTCAGCAATTTCTCCTTGAAACACGCCTGCTAAAGGCAAGAACACTCTTAACTGACACTAATCTATCTATAAAAGAAATTACCTTGGAAGTCGGCTATCAGGACCAACTAGTCTTTTCAAAAGCCTTTAAGAACTTTTTTTCTGTGAGTCCTAAATTTTACCGCCAAAGCTGGAAAAATCCTCCATCCAACTAGCATCCATTTCGGCATTTGCTTTAGAAGGGGCTTATTGATTGATTCAGGTGTAGATAGATTCAATATAAAAAAATTTTGAAAACAGCATCCTGAAAGTTAGATATCATTTATCTAACTCTTAGGGTGTTTTTCTATAGTCCCCCATTCACGTCAACATCTGTATCCATCATTTGAAAAACAAGAGTTGAATTACCAATAGTCATTTTGAGGTCGTCAAATGTCTCTAAAAATGGTATAATGGAATGAATTTTGAAAAAGGAAGAGTGACATGTCAGTAGAAGAAAAAATACTTGAAATCTTAGAAGGAATCGATATTCGTTTTAAGGAACCTTTGAAGACCTATACCTATACCAAGGTAGGAGGTCGAGCGGATTATCTAGTTTTGCCACGCAATCGCTATGAGATGGCCCGTGTCGTCCAATTTGCCAATCAAGAGAATATTCCTTGGATGGTGCTTGGGAATGCCAGCAATATCATTGTTCGTGAAGGTGGAATCCGTGGTTTTGTTATCTTGTGCGATAAGCTTAATAACGTTTCAGTTGATGGCTATACCATCGAAGCGGAAGCTGGGGCGAACTTGATTGAAACAACTCGTATTGCCCTCCGTCATAGTTTGACTGGTTTTGAGTTTGCTTGTGGGATTCCTGGAAGCATCGGTGGAGCTGTCTTTATGAATGCGGGTGCCTATGGAGGAGAGATTGCTCATATCTTGCAGTCTTGTCAAATTTTGACCAAAGAAGGGGAAATCGAGACCTTATCTGCCAAGGACTTGGCTTTTGGTTACCGCCATTCAGCTATTCAGGATTCTGGGGCTGTTGTTTTGTCAGCTAAATTTGCCCTAGCTCCAGGGAATCATCAGGTTATCAAGCAAGAAATGGACCGCTTGACGCACCTACGTGAACTCAAACAACCATTAGAATACCCGTCTTGTGGTTCAGTCTTTAAGCGTCCAGTTGGGCATTTTGCAGGTCAGTTGATCTCAGAGGCTGGTCTCAAGGGCTATCGTATCGGTGGTGTAGAAGTATCTGAAAAGCATGCCGGTTTCATGATCAATGTTGCTGACGGAACGGCCAAAGACTATGAAGACTTGATCCAATCTGTTATCGAAAAAGTCAAGGAACACTCAGGTGTCACCCTTGAGAGAGAAGTCCGAATCTTGGGTGAGAAAGAATAAGGTTGGGGTAGAAAAGTTGCTGCTATAACCATTTAAAGGGGGTGAAAGCCTATCGTTAGTGAAGATGTATGTAGGCAGTTTAATCTCCTACACGAGGTGGTAGCGGCCTGACAGAGCCCTGATCTGTTAATTTATGAAAAAGAAGGAATTTATGACAATTGAAAAAACCAATTATTGAATTCAAAAACGTCTCTAAAGTTTTTGAAGACAGCAACACCAAGGTTCTCAAAGACATCAATTTTGAGTTGGAAGAAGGGAAATTTTACACTCTTTTGGGTGCATCTGGTTCAGGAAAATCAACCATTCTAAATATCATTGCAGGTTTACTAGATGCGACGACAGGGGATATTTTACTGGATGGGGTGCGGATCAACGATATCCCAACTAATAAACGAGATGTCCATACGGTCTTCCAATCCTATGCCTTGTTTCCACATATGAATGTGTTTGAAAATGTTGCCTTTCCACTCCGCTTGCGTAAAATCGACAAGAAAGAAATCGAACAACGTGTAGCGGAAGTTCTCAAGATGGTTCAGTTGGAAGGGTATGAAAAGCGTTCCATCCGTAAACTCTCTGGAGGACAACGTCAGCGTGTGGCTATTGCCCGTGCCATCATCAACCAACCCCGTGTGGTCTTGCTGGACGAGCCTTTATCAGCGCTGGACTTGAAATTGCGAACAGACATGCAGTACGAACTGCGTGAATTGCAACAACGATTGGGAATTACCTTTGTCTTTGTCACTCACGATCAGGAAGAAGCCCTTGCTATGAGTGACTGGATTTTCGTTATGAATGATGGCGAGATTGTTCAGTCTGGAACACCAGTGGACATCTACGATGAGCCAATCAACCACTTTGTTGCCACCTTTATCGGTGAGTCAAATATCTTGCCTGGAACCATGATTGAGGATTACTTGGTTGAGTTTAACGGCAAACGCTTTGAAGCGGTTGATGGAGGGATGAAGCCAAATGAGCCTGTTGAGGTCGTTATTCGTCCAGAGGACTTGCGCATTACCCTTCCTGAAGAAGGCAAGCTCCAAGTTAAGGTTGATACCCAGCTTTTCCGTGGGGTTCACTACGAGATTATCGCCTATGACGAGCTCGGAAACGAATGGATGATTCACTCGACCCGTAAGGCCATTGTGGGTGAGGAAATCGGTCTGGACTTTGAACCAGAAGATATCCACATCATGCGTCTCAACGAAACCGAAGAAGAGTTCGATGCTCGTATCGAGGAGTACGTAGAAATCGAAGAGCAAGAAGCAGGTCTGATTAACGCGATCGAGGAGGAAAGAGATGAAGAAAACAACCTCTAAACTCTTTGTAGTGCCCTACATGCTTTGGATTGTCCTCTTTGTTCTCGCACCCTTGGTCTTGATTTTCGGTCAATCCTTTTTCAACATTGAAGGCCAGTTTAGTTTAGAAAACTATAAATCCTACTTTGCGTCACAAAACTTGACCTATCTCAAAATGAGCTTCAACTCTGTGCTTTATGCAGGGATTGTCACCTTGGTAACACTGCTCATCAGTTATCCAACAGCCCTCTTTTTGACCCGTCTCAAGCACCGTCAACTCTGGCTCATGCTGATTATCCTGCCAACCTGGATTAACCTCCTCCTCAAGGCCTATGCCTTTATCGGGATTTTTGGTCAAAATGGCTCTATTAACCAATTTTTGGAATTTATCGGAATCGGTTCGCAGCAGTTGCTCTTTACGGATTTCTCCTTTATCTTCGTCGCAAGCTACATCGAGCTTCCCTTTATGATTTTACCGATTTTCAATGTCTTGGATGACATGGATAACAATCTCATCAATGCCAGCTACGACCTCGGTGCGACCAAGTGGGAAACTTTCCGCCATGTTATCTTCCCTCTGTCTATGAACGGGGTGAGAAGTGGGGTTCAGTCTGTCTTTATCCCAAGTTTGAGTCTCTTCATGTTGACACGTTTGATTGGTGGGAACCGCGTTATCACGCTGGGAACGGCTATTGAGCAGAACTTCCTGACCAATGACAACTACGGTATGGGTTCAACCATTGGTGTGATCCTCATCCTAACCATGTTCATCACCATGTGGGTGACCAAGGAAAGGAGAGAACGATGAAAAAATTTGCCAATCTCTACCTAGCCTTTGTCTTTATCGTCCTTTATTTGCCGATTTTTTACTTGATTGGCTACGCCTTTAACGCAGGGGATGATATGAACAGTTTTACAGGATTTAGTCTGAGCCATTTTAAAACCATGTTTGGTGATGGTCGTCTCATGTTGATCCTCACCCAAACCTTTTTCTTGGCCTTTCTAGCTGCCTTGATTGCGACCATTATCGGGACTTTTGGTGCTATCTATATCTATCAGTCTCGTAAGAAATACCAAGAAGCCTTTCTATCACTCAATAATATCCTCATGGTTGCGCCTGACGTTATGATTGGTGCCAGCTTCTTGATTCTCTTTACCCAGCTTAAGTTTTCACTTGGATTTTTGACGGTTCTATCTAGTCACGTGGCCTTTTCCATCCCTATTGTGGTCTTGATGGTCTTGCCTCGCCTCAAGGAGATGAATGATGACATGATTCATGCAGCCTATGACTTGGGAGCCAGCCAGTTTCAGATGTTTAAGGAAATCATGCTTCCTTATCTGACTCCGTCTATCATTGCAGGTTATTTCATGGCCTTCACCTATTCGCTAGACGACTTTGCCGTAACCTTCTTTGTGACGGGAAATGGCTTTTCGACTCTGTCAGTTGAGATCTACTCTCGTGCTCGTAAGGGGATTTCGTTAGAGATCAATGCCCTCTCTGCCCTTGTCTTTCTCTTTAGTATTATCCTAGTTGTAGGTTATTACTTTATCTCACGTGAGAAGGAGGAGCAAGCATGAAAAAACTCTATTCATTTTTAGCAGGAATTGCAGCAATTATCCTTGTCTTGTGGGGGATTGCGACTCATCTAGACAGTAAAATCAATAGCCGAGACAGTCAGAAATTGGTTATCTACAACTGGGGGGACTATATCGATCCCGAACTCTTGGAGAAATTCACAGAAGAAACAGGAATCCAAGTCCAGTACGAGACCTTTGACTCCAACGAAGCCATGTATACCAAGATCAAGCAGGGTGGAACGACCTACGACATTGCTATTCCTAGTGAATACATGATCAATAAGATGAAGGACGAAGACCTATTGGTTCCTCTTGATTATTCAAAAATTGAAGGAATCGAAAATATCGGACCTGAGTTCCTCAACCAGTCTTTTGACCCGGGCAATAAATTCTCCATCCCATATTTCTGGGGGACCTTGGGAATTGTCTACAATGAAACTATGATAAATGAGGCGCCTGAGCATTGGGATGACCTCTGGAAACCAGAATACAAGGATTCCATCATGCTCTTTGATGGGGCGCGTGAGGTGCTGGGACTCGGGCTTAACTCACTCGGTTACAGTCTCAACTCCAAGGATCCTCAGCAGCTGGAAGAGACAGTGGATAAACTCTACAAACTGACTCCAAATATCAAGGCCATTGTGGCAGACGAGATGAAGGGTTACATGATTCAGAACAATGCTGCCATCGGTGTCACCTTCTCTGGGGAAGCCAGCCAGATGCTGGAGAAAAATCCTAATCTCAAGTATGTTGTTCCAACTGAGGCCAGCAATCTCTGGTTTGATAACATGGTCATTCCAAAAACCGTGAAAAACCAAGATGCAGCCTATGCCTTTATCAACTTTATGTTGAAACCCGAAAATGCTCTGAAAAATGCGGAGTATGTAGGTTACTCAACACCAAACCTACCAGCCAAGGAAATGCTCCCAGAGGAGACTCGTGAGGACAAATCCTTCTATCCAGACGCTGATACCATGAAACACCTAGAAGTTTATGAGAAATTTGACCATAAATGGACAGGAAAATACAGCGACCTCTTCCTACAGTTTAAAATGTATCGGAAGTAGGAGTAGATACAAAGAAAACGAATCAGTCAAGCTGGTTCGTTTTTTATGAAATCGATAGAAATATAAAGATGCTAATTAGGAGAATTAAATTTTTAGGAAATTTTTGAAAAAAATTAATACCTTGACTGTTATTAAGGTCTTCTTTATAATAATATATGAGAGCGAAATTATGCAGATACTCTCTATAAAAATTAAAGGGAAATGCAATATGGATAATAAGATATATTTGAAGGATATTTTCAGATTTAATGAGTTGTTATCGCAATTAGAGTACAAAGGTTGTCGTATTAAGTTGAGATTTAATAAGAATTGGGATGATTACAGTTTTGTTGAAGATTATATCAATGGATCTGAAGATTTTTTGCCTTGGATTTTAAGTAATGGTTCAGAAAAGAAAAGCCGAAATCGTAAAGATGAAATTCAGTTTCAATTTATAGAAGTAGAATATCATAAGTGGCTTTTTGTGGGTGCTTATCTTATAAAAGAAAAAAGTAGTCAGATTAAAAAGGTAGCTTACGGGAACCATCATGTCAAGTTCGCTTTAGCTGAACGTTTAAAAGAGTATGATAAGTTTATAGAAAAAGTTTTGGTCGATCATACTAATACAGGACAATCATGGTTTTATGTTAATCCTAAAATAATTGAATCAGTTAAAGTGGAATCTGTAAGCAGTATCTCTTATTTCAATCAAACATCTGATTTCCCAGGTTATGAAAATATCTCATTTTCGTATCAAGAGTTAAAGAAAAATTGGTCAAATGGTTCTTGGAGACAACATTTATCCACTGTTTATGGTGTTTATGTCATTACTGATTCTAAGACAGGTAAACTCTATGTAGGTTCTGCTTATGGAGATAATGGAATCTATGGAAGGTGGTCAGCGTATTTAAATGAAGGATATGATAAAACTGAAATGGAAGAAAATCGATATCCTAATAAAAGATTATGTGAAATTGTCGAAAAATATGGAATTGGCTATATAAAAAAGAATTTTCAATATAGTTTATTAGAAATTTTTCCAAAGAATGAGATTGGAAAACAAAAGGCACTGCAACGTGAAAGATACTGGAAGAAAGTTTTAAAATCTAAGGAACATGGGTATAATGCAAATTAGGAGGGGATATGAATAATCTGAATGATTGGGAAAAAGCTCGTCGAGAAGAAGAATTGAATCAAGAGCTAAAAAGACAGAATAACTTGTTGGAACAGCAGAGATGGGAGCAGCAAGAATCCAACCAAAAACAACATGCCGCATTACAAGAACAAAATCGTCTTGCTTGGAAGCAGAATGAGGCATTACAGGAGAGTAATGAACTAGAACGTCAGCGCCAATTGGATGAAAAATTTAGACATGAAAGAGAGTTAGAACTACGTAAAGAGCAACAATATAAAGATAATATATTTGATTTAAAAAAACTGTGGGCCAAAGCTGAAACTGAAGATGAGAGAGGGAGAATTCAGATACTCCTAGCAGAAGCAGAAGCTGACTTGAATGAGTATTTGTTGGAAAAAGAAAGAGAAGCAGAAAGACAACGATTAGCTACAGAGCAATTTCAATTAAAACAACAGCAAGAAGTAGAACAGGAAGAATTAGCAAAGCGTCATAGAGAGAAAGTCAATAGAATAAAGTGGTTTATAGGCATAGCTATAATCTTACTTTTATTAGTGATAATTGGAACTTTTTTCATAGGTATGAGCAGGTCTAAATCATCTCATAACATTACTAAGCAATCAACTCAATCATCTAATTCAGAAACCTCCACAAGTTCTACAAAGCAAGCTTCTCTTGGTGGTAATAAATCTACAGATAAGCAAACATCAACAACAACATCTCCCACTTCTAGGCCACAAGCTACAAAAGTACATATTGGAAACTACATTGGTCAAAAATTCTCGGATGTTATAGCTGAATTGAAGAGTAAAAATATTCCTGAGAATCATATAAAAGTTGAGGAAGAAGAAAGTGATGAGTATTCTCCCGGTACAATTTTACGTCAGAGTTTGTCAGAGGGAACTTTATATGATTTGAATGATTCATCAGGTATTATTTTGACTGTTGCAAAAAAACGAACTAGTGTTGCCATGCCAAATTATGTAGGTTCGAGTTTAGAATTTACCAAAAATAATTTAACCAACATTGTTGGTATAAAAGAAGCTAATATTGAAATAGTGGAAGTAGCCAGTGCTCCTGAGGGTACTGCTGAAGGAACAGTAGTTGATCAAAGACCTAAGGCAGGGGAAAAGGTTCATTTGGAAAATACAAGAATTAAAATTTCAATATATAAACCCAAAAATACTCAAACATTACAAAGTAGATCTAGATAAATTAAGAGGTTAATGCAGAAGTTTATGATTCGTTGTCAACAACCTTGACGAACTCCTCCAAAAACGATATAATAAGAAAGTTGAGAATTGATTTTCTGTCATCTTAGTCCAGAGAAATGGCGGTGCTGCGAGCCATCTAAGTTAGAAAGTCATGCTACTCAATCAGACAATTGCATAAGAATAAGAGAATGACAAGTTCATTGAATGAAGGTGGTACCGCGGTTTTTCGCCCTTCGTGATATGGACTTGTCTTTTGATTTTTGGAGGTGTTTATGAAGACATTTCTCGTGAAACAAAAGTTTCGTCTTGGAGGCGAACGCTTTGATATCAAGGATGATAGAGGAGTAGTGAACTATCAGGTGGAGGGCTCTTTCTTCCAAATTCCTAAGACCTTTACCATCTATGACGCCTATGGTGAGCAAGTTAGTGAGATTAGTAAAGAATTTTTCACCTTGCTTCCTCGTTTTACTATTCAGCTACGAAACGGTTCCAATTTCGTTATTCGTAAGAAGTTGACCTTCTTTCGAGATAAGTATGAGTTTGATGATCTAGGGCTTCGTATCGAGGGCAATATCTGGGATTTGAATTTCAAATTGCTAGATGATCGTGATCAGCTTGTTGCCGAGATTCGGAAAGAGATTTTCCATTTAACCTCGACTTACACCGTAACCGTCTATGAAGACTCTTATGCAGACCTGGTCATTTCCCTCTGTGTCGCGATCGACTATGTGGAGATGCTGGAAAGCCAATCAAATTAAACAAGTAATAAGGAGATATTATGAAACAACTATCTAGTGCTCAAGTTCGCCAAATGTGGCTAGATTTCTGGGCAAGTAAAGGCCACTCTGTAGAACCATCAGTCAGCTTGGTTCCTGTAAATGACCCAACTCTTTTGTGGATTAACTCTGGGGTAGCAACCCTTAAGAAATACTTTGACGGAACCATTATCCCTGAAAATCCACGTATCACCAATGCGCAGAAAGCTATCCGTACTAACGATATTGAAAACGTAGGGAAGACTGCGCGTCACCATACCATGTTTGAAATGTTGGGGAACTTCTCTATCGGTGATTACTTCCGTGATGAAGCTATCACTTGGGCTTATGAGCTTTTGACAAGTCCTGAATGGTTTGATTTTCCAGCTGATAAACTGTACATGACCTACTATCCAGACGATAAAGATTCTTATAACCGCTGGATTGAAGTAGGAGTGGACCCAAGCCACTTGATCCCAATCGAAGACAACTTCTGGGAAATCGGTGCTGGACCTTCTGGACCTGATACAGAAATCTTCTTTGACCGTGGAGAAGCCTTTGACCCAGAAAATATCGGTCTTCGCCTGCTTGCAGAGGATATCGAAAACGACCGTTATATCGAAATCTGGAATATCGTTTTGTCACAATTTAACGCTGATCCTGCTGTTCCTCGTAGCGAATACAAAGAATTGCCACACAAGAACATTGATACGGGCGCTGGTTTGGAGCGTTTGGTGGCGGTTATCCAAGGGGCTAAGACAAACTTTGAAACGGACCTCTTCATGCCGATCATTCGTGAAGTTGAGAAATTGTCTGGTAAGGTTTATGACCAAGACGGCGACAACATGAGCTTCAAGGTTATCGCAGACCACATCCGTTCTCTTTCATTTGCTATCGGTGATGGTGCCCTTCCAGGAAACGAAGGTCGTGGTTATGTTCTTCGCCGTCTCCTCCGTCGTGCTTCCATGCACGGTCAAAAATTGGGCATCAACGAGCCTTTCCTTTACAAACTCGTTCCAACTGTTGGAAAAATCATGGAAAGCTACTACCCAGAAGTGCTTGAAAAACGTGACTTTATCGAAAAAATCGTGAAGAGCGAAGAAGAGTCATTTGCCCGTACCCTTCACTCAGGTCAACACTTTGCAGAAACCATTGTAGCTGACTTGCAAGCGAAAGGTCAAAGCGTTATCGCGGGGCAAGATGTCTTCAAACTCTACGACACATATGGATTTCCAGTTGAGTTGACAGAAGAAATCGCTGAAGAAGCAGGTATGACTGTCGACCGTGAAGGATTTGAAGCAGCCATGAAAGAGCAGCAAGAACGTGCGCGTGCGTCAGCTGTAAAAGGTGGCTCAATGGGGATGCAAAATGAAACCCTCCAAAACATTACAGTGGAAAGTGTCTTCAACTACAATGCCAGCCAATTGCCTTCTAAGTTGGTGGCTATCGTAGCGAACAATGCTGAAGTTGAAGCTGTTTCTGAAGGAACTGCCTCTCTCATCTTTGCAGAGACTCCATTCTACGCGGAAATGGGTGGACAGGTGGCTGACCACGGTCAAATCTTGGACGCTGCTGGAAATGTCGTGGCTACTGTGACAGATGTTCAAAAAGCTCCAAATGGACAAGCTCTTCATACTGTTGAAGTTCTTGCACCACTTACTTTGAACCAAGAATACACCTTGGCAATTGATACAAATCGTCGTCACCGTGTCATGAAAAACCACACTGCGACTCACTTGCTCCATGCGGCCCTTCACAATATCCTTGGACACCATGCGACACAAGCAGGATCTCTGAACGAAGTTGAATTCCTTCGCTTTGACTTCACGCACTTCCAAGCTGTAACTCCAGAAGAGTTGCGCGCCATTGAGCAACAAGTCAATGAGAAGATCTGGGAAGCCATTGCAGTGGAAACTGTTGAGACAGACATCGACACAGCCAAAGAAATGGGAGCTATGGCCCTCTTTGGTGAGAAATACGGAAAAGAAGTCCGTGTTGTTACTATCGGTGACTACTCAGTGGAACTCTGTGGTGGTACCCACGTTGGCAACACTTCTGAGATTGGTCTCTTCAAGATTGTCAAAGAAGAAGGAATCGGTTCAGGTACCCGCCGTATCTTGGCAGTGACTGGTAAGGAAGCCTTTGAAGCCTACCGCGAACAAGAAGACGCTCTGAAAGCTGTCGCAGCAACTTTGAAAGCACCTCAACTTAAAGAAGTACCTCACAAGGTCGAAAGTCTTCAAGAGCAACTTCGTCAGCTTCAAAAAGAAAATGCAGAATTGAAAGAAAAAGCCGCAGCCGCAGCCGCAGGTGATGTCTTCAAGGATGTGAAGGAAGTCAACGGACACCGTTACATTGCAAGCCAAGTTTCTGTATCAGATGCAGGTGCCCTTCGTACCTTTGCGGATAACTGGAAACAAAAAGACTACTCTGATGTGCTTGTTCTTGTCGCAGCTATTGGTGACAAAGTCAATGTTCTTGTAGCTAGCAAGACAAAAGATGTGCATGCAGGAAATCTTGTCAAAGAATTGGCTCCAATCGTCGATGGACGTGGTGGTGGTAAACCAGACATGGCCATGGCAGGAGGAAGCAACCAAGCGAAAATTCAAGAACTCTTGGATGCAGTAGCAGGTAAATTGTAAGAAAATAAATGGAAATCGAATACAATTTAATACTATTTTTGCAAAAAAGTTTAAATTGTGTTAATTATAATACTTTAAAAATTTTTGTGTAACCTACTATAGAAAGGAGTTTACAATGAGAATTAAAATTGAAAAATATGTGAATATCAATAATGTCGATTTAGAATTTAGTAATCCAATGAATATTTTGATTGGAGATAATGGGACTGGAAAGACTTTATTGCTAGAAGCATATAGTAAAATAAACGATACGATTATTTCACATTTAAACTCAAAAAATAATTTTATTTCGACAATAGTTGAAAATTCTGATATAAATGTAAAAATTATTTCTAAAGAGAGTGACAATAATTATAGATATCAATTATCTTTTGCAGACATTTCAGAAGTAGAAAAACTATTTGAAATTGGAGTACAAAAATTAAAAGATGAAATTGAGGAGAAGTTAAGAACTGATGTATTGTACGAAAAATTATCGATGGATGGTCTGTTAATAGAATTTAGACATATTGAGGAGTTAATTAACTTTTCTGAAGAGATTACAGGAAGTATTAAATCTAATTCTGGTAACTCTGCCAATAATTTTATTAGTATTGAAGATTCAGAAGGCTATTATATAGAGTTAAAGAATAAAGATATTAGATATAAAAGATACCTTTATGAAAGTAATCTAAATCAAATAAAGAAATCATTGAATACAGATCCATTTAAGTATTTATTAAAGTCTTTTAAAATTATTATTGCTGAAATTATAAAAAATAAATTTTTAGTCATTAATAAAATTTTTAATATTACTTATATTCCGTCAGAGCGTGTATATTCAATGAGCAAGAATCTTGAAAAAATGTTTTTAGAAAATCAAATTTTACGTTATAGTGAACAGAAATTCATGCAAGATTATGAGGAAGCTAAAGAAGTCAAACAATTTTTGACTGAATTATCGGAGGAAGATGATTATATTTCAGAAGAATTTAAAGAATTAATAGGTGGTACTCTAAATTTTGACGATGGTGAGGTTATTTCTTTAACAGATGATTTAGGAGTAGAAATCCCACGTGAGTTTTTTTCTACTAAACAAAATAAATTACAGAGTTTACATATTTTAGAACAATATCCAAAGATTTTTGAAAGGGTATTCCGTTCAGATAGTCGTAAATTATTGATTATAGAGGAGCCAGAAGCCCACCTCTCTATTAAGAGTATTTTAGGAATGTTTAAATATTTAAAACATCTTTCAAAGTATTATAGAATTGTTATTGCAACCCATAGTGATATTATGTTGACACTTGTTAATAATTGGTATTTGGATAGTCCTAGTAAAAATATAGTAGGCGGATGGGAGCTTCTTGATTCAAAATCTGAGAACAATTCTAAGTATATGCTTACTAAATTGGAGCTAGGTGATTATGGTTTAATTTCAGAATTTATGAATGAACAGTTATTGTTATTACAGAGAATGACTCTAGAAAGTCAACAAAACTTAAATTATCTGGAAGAGTGATTATATTGAGAAATAGACAATTAATAAAAGATGATTTTATTGAAGAAATAAATACTTTTCAGACTATTATTTCTGAGAAACAAAATGATTTTGAAATGAATTTGCATCTATCTTTTCAAAAAAAAGGAAAGTTATATAAATTAGGAAAGCATAATCCGGATAATAATGGGATGAATACATTATTTTCTCAAAAGTTTTGTGATGGAATCATTTTGTGGTTTGTGGATAACATTGTATCAGTTTATATAATAGAATTGAAGAAAACTGCTACATCGTATTTAGAAAAAATTCCTGTGCAATTTCATACATCAGTTTTGAGGGCTCTATCTGATATTGCTATCATTGGATCTCCACTGAATTATAAAAAAGAACCAAACAGAAACTTTAAAATACAATATAATTTTATTATTGGAACGGTTAAAGAGGCACCTTTACCTAGCAAAATAGAAGGAACATTGAAATATAAGGGTTTGCCTGGTTCTCCGAGTAAAGATTCTCCTATACTTGAAAATTATTATAAAAATATTGTATTATATAATTGTAGTGTAATTGAAAATCAAATTCTTTTTGGATTTGAAAAATTTGTATTTAATAAAGCTTTTCAACAACATAATTATACAGTTTATGAGTGTAGTCAAGAAATTCCATGGATTGTGGAGACAAAGTCTATGTTTTAGTAGCTAGTAAGACTAAAGACATCCATACAGGTAACTTGGTTAAAGAATTGGCTCCAATCGTCGATGGACGTGGTGGTGGTAAACCAGACATGGCCATGGCAGGGGGAAGCAACCAAGCGAAAATCCAAGAACTCTTGGATGCAGTAGCAGGTAAATTGTAAGACATTAAAGATCTATCCATTTGGTTAGGTCTTTTTGCATACACAAAAAAGCCAAATCCGGTTGGATCTGGCTTGTACCTGATAGGTTTATTTTGCTGTCCAGACACTGACTGAACCCGCTGCTACTGGAAATTCTCCATAACCTTCAGCGTTGATTGTAACTTGTGCTGGATGATTTTCAAGGAGGTCAATAAAGGTTTGGTCAGCCCATTCTTGTCCGACAAACATAGCCTTGCTGTTTTCTTGGTCATTGGAGATAAGGACAGCGATTGGTGATTGATATTCGACACCTGAACGGACCCATCCGATACAGTTGGCATCGTCAAAGTAGTCTGTTTGCTCTCCATAGGCCCTGTCTTTTCGGATGGTTAGGAGGCGATCAAGAACTTCTCTGAAATCTTGTTGAGCAAATTGCCCTGAAATGCCGTAATAGTCTCCGTAAAAGACACATGGAAGCCCATCTTGGCGTAATAGAATAAGGGCATAGGCTGCTGGCTTGAACCATTCTTCAACAGTAGACTCAAGGGCTTGTCCTCGTTGAGTATCATGGTTGTCAACGAAAGTGACAGCCTTGTCAGGCTTGAGTTCAACCAAGCTATCTGTGAAAATGTCACGAAGGTCGTAGCTTGCTCCAGCATGGCTAGCTTCAAAGAGGTTTTGGTGGAGGCGAACATCTACAAGGTCAAAACGTTCTTCTGTTTTTTCAAGATAGTCCAGATTGGCTTCCTTATCTGGATTCCAAAATTCCCCAAAAACGTAGAAATCTTGACCGTATTCTTCCTTCATATCACGGATGAAATTGCGCATGAAGAAAGAGTCGATGTGCTTAACGGCATCCAAGCGGAAACCAGCTACACCAGTCGTTTTCATGAACCAGTCAGCCCAGTCATAGATATTTTGGATGACTTCAGGATGTTTAAAATCTAGGTCGGCATACATGAGGTAGTCGTAGTTACCGTTTTCGTTATCGACCAATTCCTCATTTGCCCAACCTTTATTGTCTCCTTGGATCAGGTAAATACCAGACTTACGGCGTTTGGCATCGTAGTCTGTACCTGTGAAGTGGTACCAGTGCCAGTGGAAGTCATTGTAGGTATCTTGGCGACCATCGAAAGTAAAGTGAGTCCAGCCATTGATAGTAAAGGGCTCGCTTAATTGAACGGTACGGTCCTCAGGGTCCACTTCAATAACCTGAAAGGCTTCCATATGATCGGCAGCAGCCTTGTGATTGAGCACCACATCGGCCATAGGTTGAATTCCCTGCGCCTTTAGGGCTTGAATGGCTTGAAGATAGTCTTCTTTAAACCCATACTTGGTACGGACAGTCCCTTTTTGGTGAAATTCGCCTAGGTCAAAAAGATCGTAAACACCATAGCCGACATCTTTTTCGTTGGTTGCCTTGAAGGCAGGTGGCATCCAGACGTGGCTGATACCAAGGTTTGCTAGGTGCTCTGCGTCATTTGTCAGTCGAGCCCAGTGTTGGCCGTCGTGAGGCAGATACCATTCAAAGTATTGCATGAGTGTTTGATTTTGCATTGTTTTTCCTCTTACTTGTCAATGTTGTGTTTTATTCTACCATAAAGTTTAGAACTAGGCAAACGTTTGCGCAAGATTCTATACTCATTTCTGAAATTGTCTATTTTTAGCGAATAGAATCTCTCTTTCCATCACAAGGGAGAGGATGTTTTGGTGAAAAAGTAAATGGAATAAACTTATTTTAACAAAAATGACACTCAGTAAACTAAAGTACATATGGTTAAACGGTTTCTTTTTTGAGAATTGTCACAAAATTTGCTATAATAGTAGCTATGAATAGAATTAGGGTCAGCAGACGTGTTGAAAAAAAGCTAGCTAAGGGTCTAGTTCTTTTGGAAGCAAGTGATTTAACAGATATTGATCTGACGGATCAGGCAGTAGAAGTTCTTAGTCAAGACGGGAAATTTTTAGGGAGTGCCTATCTTTCTCAGCAGAACAAGGGCATTGGCTGGTTGGTCAGCAAGGAAAAGGTTGGTTTCAACCAATCCTTCTTTGAAATCCTGTTTCGTAAGGCCAAGGAAGCTAGAAAGCCTTATTATCAAGATGACTTGACCACTGCTTTTCGCCTTTTTAATCAAGAGGGGGATGGTTTTGGGGGTCTGACTATTGATCTCTATGGAGATTATGCTGTTTTTTCTTGGTACAACTCCTTTGTTTACCAGATTCGTGAGCTGATTGTAAAGGCTTTTAAGGAAGTTTTTCCTGAGGTCTTGGGTGCTTATGAAAAGATTCGTTTTAAAGGTCTAGACTACGAGTCTGCCTATGTTTATGGTGAGGAAGCGCCAGATTACTTTACTGTTCTTGAGAATGGCGTGCTCTATCAAGTCTTTATGAATGATGGCTTGATGACCGGGATTTTCCTAGACCAGCATGAGGTTCGTGGGAGTCTGGTTGACGGTCTAGCCATGGGCAAATCCTTGCTCAATATGTTTTCCTATACGGCGGCCTTTTCAGTTGCTGCAGCTATGGGAGGTACGAGTGAGACAACTTCTGTCGACTTGGCCAAACGGTCTAGAGAGCTGTCAGAAGCTCATTTTCAGGCAAATGGACTCAGCATGGACAATCATCGTTTTATCGTCATGGATGTTTTTGAGTACTTCAAGTATGCCAAGCGAAAAGGCTTGACCTATGATGTGATTGTGCTTGATCCGCCGAGCTTTGCCCGCAATAAAAAACAAACATTCTCTGTAGCTAAGGACTATCACAAGTTGATTTCCCAGAGTCTAGAGATTTTAAATCCGGGAGGCATTATCATTGCCAGTACCAATGCTGCCAATGTTTCCCGCCAGAAATTTACAGAACAAATTGATAAAGGTTTTGCAGGAAGAAGGTATCAGGTCTTGAACCAATATGGTCTTCCAGCAGACTTTGCCTATAATAAAAAAGATGAAAGCAGTAATTACCTCAAGGTGATTAGTATGAAGGTTAGTAGATGAAATTAATCGTTTCAGTGATGCCAAGAAGTTTAGAAGAAGCGCAAGAACTGGATGCTACTAGGTATGAAGATGCCGATATCATTGAGTGGCGTGCGGACTTTCTTACAAAGGACGCTATTTTACAGGTAGCACCCGCTATCTTTGAGAAATTTGCAGGACGCGAACTTGTCTTTACCCTTCGGACTCGCGCTGAGGGAGGAGAAATCGAACTTTCCTCAGAAGAGTATGTTCAAATCATCAAGGAAGTTACTCAGCTTTATCAGCCGGATTATGTAGATTTTGAGTATTTCAGCTACAAGGACGTTTTTGAGGAAATGTTGGATTTTCCAAATCTTGTTTTGAGTTACCATAATTTCCAGGAGACACCTGAAAACATGATGGAAATTTTGTCTGAGTTGACCAGTCTCTCTCCCAAAGTGGTCAAGGTATCAGTTATGGCTCATACGGAGCAGGATGTTTTAGACCTGATGAATTACACTCGAGGATTTAAAACACTCAATCCTGAGCAAGAGTACGTGACCATTTCCATGGGGAAAATGGGCAAGGTATCACGCATTACTTCAGATGTGACGGGTTCGAGTTGGTCATTTGCTAGTCTGGATGAAGCGAGTGCCCCAGGTCAGATTTCGCTATCAAACATGAAGAAAATCAGGGAGATTTTGGATGAAGCTTGATGGCTATACACGTTTAGCTGCAGTTGTTGCCAATCCCATCAAACACTCTATTTCACCCTTTATCCACAATAGGGCCTTTGAGGCGACAGCTATTAATGGTGCCTATGTAGCTTGGGAGATTGAAGCGGGTGATTTGGCAGAAACAGTCGCCAATATTCGCCGTTACCAGATGTTTGGCATCAACCTGTCTATGCCTTACAAGGAGCAGGTTATTCCTTATCTGGATGAGTTGAGTGATGAGGCTCGTTTGATTGGGGCAGTCAACACAGTTGTTAATCAAGACGGAACGTTAATTGGATATAATACAGATGGCAAGGGATTTTTTAAGAGCTTGCCTTCTTTTACAATCTCAGATAAGAAAATGACCATTCTGGGAGCAGGTGGTGCAGCCAAGTCCATTTTGGCTCAGGCTATTTTGGATGGCGCCAGTCAGATTTCAGTCTTTGTTCGTTCAGCTTCTATGGATAAAACAAGACCTTATCTAGACAAGTTGCAGGAGCAAACAGGTTTTAAAGTGGACTTGTATGCTTTAGAAAATCTTTCTGTCTTGCAAGCAAGGATTGCTGAGTCGGACCTGCTCGTCAACGCGACTAGTGTTGGGATGGATGGCAAATCATCCCCAGTTCCTGAAAGCATAGTCTTACCAAAGGCTTTCTTGGTCGCAGATATCATTTACCAACCCTTTGAGACGCCGTTTTTGAAATGGGCAAAAAGTCAGGGCAATCCAGCTGTCAACGGCCTGGGGATGTTGCTCTATCAAGCTGCTGAAGCTTTTCAACTGTGGACAGGTAAAGAAATGCCGACAGACCAGATTTGGCAGTCCTTGTCAGAAAAATACCAATAATGAAAAGGAGACCCTACTATGAAAATCAGAATCGATATTCCGCATCATCCTTATGATATTCAGATTGAAAAAGGTTGTCTAGCTCAGGCTGGTCAATGGTTGCGAGAACTCTGGCAACCTCAAAAAGTGGTCATTGTAACCGATAACCATGTAGCTTCTCTCTATGCAGAGAAGGTTAAACTCAGCCTAGAAGATGCTGGTTTTCAGGTAGCTGTTTTTGACTTTTTAGAAGGCGAAGAACGAAAAAATTTAACAACTGTTCAGAAGGTCTATGAATTTTTAGTCAAGCAAGGTCTGACTCGTAGCGATGGGATTGTGGCTCTTGGCGGTGGTGTTGTTGGGGACCTAGCTGGTTTCGTAGCCTCTACCTATATGCGGGGCATTCACTTTGTTCAGATTCCGACTAGTTTGACTGCCCAGGTTGATTCTTCTATCGGTGGAAAGACGGGCGTCAATACTCCTTTTGCTAAAAATATGGTGGGTACCTTTGCTCAACCAGATGGAGTCCTGATTGACCCGCTTGTCCTTGAAACTCTTGGGAAAAGAGAGCTGATTGAAGGGATGGGTGAGGTTATCAAGTACGGCTTGATTGAGGATCCAGAACTGTGGGCTCTCTTGACAGAGCTAGATGGTTCTGTAGAGAGCATTTTGGAACATGCAGAGACCTTGATTGAACATTCTTGCCATGTGAAGCGCAAGATGGTAGTTGAGGATGAGTTGGATAACGGTGTTCGCCTCTACCTCAATTTTGGGCACACTATTGGCCATGCCATTGAAGCAACGGCCGGTTACGGCAAGGTCATGCATGGTGAGGCTGTAGCCATGGGCATGGTTCAGATTTCCAAGGTTGCTGAGGAAAAAGGTCTTATGCCAGAAGGAATAACCCAGTCCATTAGAGAGATGTGTCAGAAATTTGGACTACCTGTTGACTATGAAAACTGGGATGTTGACAAGCTTTATCAGGCTTTGACTCATGACAAGAAGGCACGTGGCAACACCTTGAAATTGGTCTTGGTACCAGAGCTTGGTTCAGCGACCATTCACCCAGTTTCTCTGGAAGAGATGAAAGACTACTTGGTAAAATAAGGAGAACGTATGAGATATTTAACTGCAGGAGAATCACACGGCCCCCGTTTGACGGCAATTATTGAAGGAATTCCAGCTGGACTTCCTTTGACAGCTGAGGATATCAATGGGGATCTGAAACGCCGTCAGGGTGGCTACGGTCGTGGTGGCCGTATGAAGATTGAGAGTGACCAGGTTGTCTTTACTTCGGGCGTTCGCCACGGGAAGACGACTGGGGCTCCCATTACCATGGATGTTGTCAATAAAGACCACCAGAAATGGCTGGATATCATGTCTGCGGAGGACATTGAAGATCGCCTTAAAAGTAAACGGAAAATCACTCATCCTCGCCCAGGTCATGCCGATTTGGTTGGGGGTATCAAGTACCGTTTTGACGATTTGCGAAATTCTTTAGAACGTTCATCAGCTCGTGAAACTACCATGCGGGTGGCAGTTGGGGCAGTAGCCAAACGTCTCTTAGCTGAGCTGGATATGGAGATTGCCAACCATGTCGTGGTTTTTGGTGGCAAGGAAATCGATGTACCTGAAAATCTGACAGTCGCTGAGATTAAGGAACGAGCTGCCCGGTCTGAAGTTTCTATTGTCAACCAAGAGCGGGAACAGGAAATCAAGGACTATATTGACCAAATCAAGCGTGACGGTGATACCATCGGTGGGGTTGTGGAGACAGTTGTCGGAGGTGTTCCAGTTGGTCTTGGTTCCTATGTCCAATGGGACAGAAAATTGGATGCGCGATTGGCTCAAGCAGTTGTTTCTATCAATGCCTTTAAAGGAGTGGAATTTGGTCTTGGCTTTGAAGCTGGTTATCGCAAAGGCAGCCAAGTTATGGATGAAATTCTCTGGTCTAAAGAAGACGGCTATACTCGCCGTACCAATAATCTGGGTGGTTTTGAAGGTGGTATGACCAATGGGCAACCAATTGTTGTTCGTGGAGTTATGAAACCCATTCCCACTCTTTACAAACCACTTATGAGTGTGGATATCGAAACCCACGAACCTTACAAGGCAACCGTGGAGAGAAGTGATCCGACCGCCCTTCCAGCTGCAGGTGTGGTCATGGAAGCCGTTGTAGCAACGGTTCTGGCACAAGAAATCCTTGAAAAATTCTCATCAGATAATCTTGAAGAATTAAAAGAGGCAGTTGCCAAGCACCGAGACTATACAAAAAACTATTAAGGAGTCCTTATGGCAAAAACCATCTATATCGTAGGTCTTGGTTTGATTGGTGCTTCGATGGCGCTCGGTATCAAGCGTGATCATCCTGATTATGAAATTCTAGGTTATAATCGCAGTCAGGCTTCGAGAGATATTGCCTTGAAAGAAGGTATGATAGATCGTGCGACGGATGATTTTGCCAGTTTCGCTCCCCTAGCAGATGTCATCATCTTGACCTTGCCAATCAAACAGACCATTGCATTTATCCAGGAGTTGGCAACTATAGACTTGAAAGAAGGCGTCATTATCTCTGATGCAGGCTCAACCAAGTCAGCCATTGTGGAAGCAGCGGAGGAATATTTAGCTGGCAAGCCTATCCGCTTTGTCGGTGCTCATCCCATGGCTGGTAGCCACAAGACAGGGGCTGCCTCTGCGGATGTTAATCTCTTTGAAAATGCTTACTATATCTTCACACCTTCGAGCCTGACAAGTCCTGACACACTTGAGGAAATGAAAGATCTGCTTTCTGGCCTTCATGCTCGTTTTATCGAGATTGATGCCCTGGAGCATGATCGGGTGACTTCTCAGATTAGTCATTTTCCACATATTCTGGCTTCCAGCCTCATGGAGCAGACAGCAGTTTATGCTCAAGATCATGAAATGGCAAGGCGCTTTGCGGCGGGTGGTTTTCGAGATATGACTCGCATTGCGGAAAGCGAGCCAGGTATGTGGACTTCCATTCTCTTGTCCAATCGTGAGACTATCCTAGATCGAATTGCGGATTTCAAGGAGCGCCTAGATGAGGTTGGACAAGCCATTAGCAGGGGAGATGAAGAGCAAATTTGGAACTTTTTCAATCAAGCACGTGAGCAAAGGCAGGCCATGGAAATCCATAAGCGTGGTGGTGTGGACAGTTCTTACGACCTCTATGTCGATGTTCCCGATGAAGAAGATGTCATCTTGCGGATTTTGGAATTGCTACGTGGGACTTCCTTGGTTAACATCCACATCAACGAGGAAAACCGTGAGGATGTTCACGGGATTCTCCAAATTTCCTTTAAAAATGCTCAGGATCTGGAACGTGCTGAGCGCTTAATTACAGAAAATACGGACTACACAGTCGTCATCAAATAAGGAGAAAATCATGTCAAATATTTACGATAGTGCAAATGAACTTAGTCGCGGGTTACGCGAATTACCAGAATACAAGGCAGTTAAGGCGGCAAAAGATGCCATCCAAGCAGATGAACAAGCTAGCAAGATTTTTGCAGACTATCTTGCCTTCCAGCAAGAAATCCAAGTCATGGCGCAAACGGGACAAATGCCAGACGGTTCTTTCCAAGAAAAGATGCAGTCTTTCAGTAAGCAAATCCAAGAGAACGCTCTGTTGTCAGATTTCTTTGCCAAACAGCAACAATTGTCCATTTACCTTTCAGACATTGAAAAAATTGTCTTTGAACCTGTTTCAGAATTATTGAAATAGTATTTTATCTGTATAAAAGCCAGAAATTTCAGGAATTTCTGGCTTTTTTGTGATAAAATAAGAAAAAGTATTGCAAGTATGAGGTCAACTATGAAACTAAAAACAAACATTCGCCACTTACATGGCAGTATCCGGGTTCCAGGTGACAAGTCTATCAGTCACCGTTCGATTATTTTTGGAAGTTTGGCTGAGGGAGAAACCAAGGTATATGATATTCTGCGTGGAGAGGATGTGCTCTCAACCATGCAGGTTTTTCGTGACCTTGGTGTTAAAATTGAGGATAAAGATGGGGTTATTACTATTCAAGGTGTTGGCATGGATGGCTTAAAAGCGCCACAAAATGCCTTGGATATGGGAAATTCTGGCACCTCGATTCGCCTGATCTCAGGTGTACTTGCTGGTGCAGACTTCGAAGTAGAGATGTTTGGAGATGATAGTCTTTCTAAACGTCCTATGGATCGCGTGACGATTCCACTGAAAAAAATGGGCGTTAGCATTTCAGGGCAAACGGAGCGAGACCTCCCCCCTCTTCGCCTAGAAGGGACGAAAAATTTAAAGCCGATTCACTATGAGTTGCCAATCGCCTCTGCGCAAGTCAAGTCTGCCTTGATATTTGCAGCCTTACAGGCTCAGGGGGAGTCCGTTATTATCGAGAAAGAATGTACTCGCAACCACACCGAAGATATGCTTCAGCAATTTGGTGGTCATTTAAGTGTGGATGGCAAGAAAATCACAGTTCAAGGACCACAAAAACTGACCGGACAAAAGGTAGTTGTTCCAGGAGATATTTCCAGTGCAGCCTTTTGGTCGGTCGCAGGTTTGATTGTTCCAAACTCTCGTGTGGTGCTACAGAATGTAGGCATCAATGAGACGCGTACTGGTATTATTGATGTCATTCGTGCTATGGGTGGGAAATTGGACATTACTGATATTGACCCAGTCGCTAAATCAGCAACCTTGACTGTCGAGTCTTCAGACTTGAAAGGAACAGAGATTGGTGGAGCCTTGATTCCCCGCTTGATTGATGAATTGCCTATTATTGCCCTTCTAGCGACCCAAGTGCAAGGTGTAACGGTCATTAAGGATGCTGAGGAACTCAAGGTCAAGGAAACCGACCGCATTCAAATGGTGGCAGATGCCTTAAATAGCATGGGAGCGGACATCACCCCCACAGCAGACGGGATGATTATCAAAGGGAAATCCGCCCTTCATGGCGGTAGAGTCAATACGTTTGGTGACCACCGAATTGGAATGATGACAGCTATTGCAGCCCTCTTGGTTGCGGATGGAGAAGTGGAACTTGACCGTGCTGAAGCCATCAATACCAGCTATCCTAGCTTCTTTGATGATTTGGAGACTTTGATTCATGGCTAAGGTATTACTCGGATTTATGGGGGCAGGCAAATCGACAATCGCTAGAGGATTGGACCCAGTATACATCGATATGGATGCCTTAATCGAGGAACGCTTGGGCATGTCCATTGCGGATTTCTTCGCTGAAAAAGGAGAAGTGGCCTTTCGCCAAGTAGAGTCAGAAGTCCTAGCTGACCTGCTAAAGACAGATAAAGTTATTTCCACTGGTGGAGGGATTGTTATTTCGCCACGTAGTCGAGACTTACTCAAGCAAAATCCAGAGAATATCTACCTAAAAGCAGATTTTGAAACCCTCTACCAACGTATCGCAGCTGATAAGGACAATCAGCGCCCGCTGTTTCTAAATAATAGTAAGGAAGAACTAGCAGCTATTTTCCATGAAAGACAAGCTTGGTATGAGGAAGTAGCCAGTCAAGTTCTGGATGTGACCAAGTTAAGCCCAGAGGAAATTATAGAGGAACTGAGATGAAAATTGCCTATCTAGGTCCCAAGGGATCTTTTTCGCATCATGTTGTGCAGACAGCCTTTCCCAAAGAGGAATTGCATGCCTTTGCCAATATCACAGATGTTATCAAGGCCTATGAACAGGGCTTGGTGGACTATTCTGTGGTACCAGTTGAAAACTCCATTGAAGGTAGTGTTCATGAAAGCTTGGATTACCTTTTTCACCAGGCTCGCATCCAAGCAGTTGCAGAAATCGTTCAGCCCATTCACCAGCAGTTGATGGTGGTTCCAGGTCAGTCAAAAATTGAGAAGATTTTTTCTCATCCTCAGGCTCTGGCTCAAGGAAAGAAATTCATAGATGAACAGTATCCAGAGGCCAAAATTGAGGTAACAGCCAGTACCGCCTATGCGGCCCGCTTTATCTCGGAACATCCAGACCAGCCTTATGCAGCCATTGCTCCTAGAAGTTCAGCTGAAGAATATGGCTTGGAATTGATTGCAGAGGATATTCAGGAAATGGAAGCCAATTTCACACGTTTTTGGGTGTTAGGGGCAGAGATACCAAAGATTCCTTTGAACTCGCAAGCTGAAAAAATGAGTTTGGCCTTGACCTTGCCAGACAACTTACCTGGTGCTCTTTACAAGGCACTTTCGACCTTTGCTTGGAGAGGGATTGACTTAACAAAGATTGAAAGTCGCCCCCTTAAAACAGCCTTAGGAGAATACTTTTTCATTATCGATGTAGACTATAGTGACAAAGAACTGGTTCATTTTGCAAGACAAGAACTAGAAGCTATTGGGATCCAGCACAAGATACTGGGAACTTACCCGATTTTTACCATAACTGATTTAGAAAAGGAGAGTCAATGAGCAAAGAAAATCCTTTAAGTCATCACGAGCAGTTACGCTATGACTATCTCTTCAAAAATATTCATTACCTCAACGACCGTGAACGGAGGGAGTTTGATTATCTGCAACAGAAGATGGCAGGTCCCAAGTCTGAAGTTCACCATTTCTACCAAGAAGAAAAAGAAGAATCTTGGGGTAGAGATATTGATCTTCCGACTTATGGCAGTAGAAGCCGGTCTAAGAAACGTGAAAAGGTAGCTCCTCAACCTAAAGTCAAAAAGAAAAAGAGAAGAATTGGCTTCAAACGAATACTGACTTGGTTCCTGCTGTTGATTACTTGTGTGCTTGCAGGGATGATTTTCATGTTTCTTCGAGGGTTCCAGTCAGCAGCCAATCCAACAAATAAGCCAGCTGACGCCAAAGCAGCTCAAGTAGAGGTCTTTAACGGTCAGGATACCAAAGATGGTGTGAATATCCTAGTCATGGGGACAGATGGCCGTATCGGTCAAAATAGTGCAGAAACCCGTACTGATACGATCATGGTACTGAATGTCAGTGGATCGGATAAGAAGATTAAACTAGTCAGCTTTATGCGTGACAATTTAGTTTATATCGACGGGTATAGTAAGATTGTAAATGGTCAGAAACAAACGGATAACAAACTAAATGTTGCCTATGAACTTGGGGAACAAGAAGGGCAAAAAGGTGCTGAAATGGTCCGCAAGGTTCTAAAAGACAACTTTGATTTGGATATTAAGTACTATGCCCTAGTTGACTTCCAGGCCTTTGCAACAGCTATTGATACCCTCTTCCCTGACGGAGTAACGATTGATGCCCAATTCTCAACATTGAATGGTCAACCTTTAACAGAAGCCACAGTTGGAGATGACCTTCATGCAACAGAGACAGAGTCCCCAACCCAAACCATCAAAGTTGAAAAACAGCAGATGAATGGATCCACCTTGCTGAACTATGCTCGCTTCCGTGATGATGACGAGGGAGACTACGGCCGTACCAAACGTCAGCAACAAGTCATGTCAGCAGTTCTTGAGCAAATCAAAGATCCAACCAAGCTCTTTACGGGATCAGAGGCACTTGGAAAAGTCTTTGGCATGACATCAACAAATCTACCGTATAGCTTCTTGTTGACCAATGGCTTATCTGTCCTAGAAGGTGCTCAAAATGGCATTGAAAGACTCACCGTCCCAGAACTTGGTGACTGGGTAGACGCTTATGATATCTATGGTGGACAAGGACTTCTAGTCGATCAAAATAAATACCAAACCAAACTCGCCCAAATGGGAATGAGATAGAATACTTTTATTAAGAAAACTCAAAAGAACTTAGTAAAAATTATATTCCAAATATAAAAAAGAGTATTTCTGAAATGGAAATGCTCTTTTTATGTTATATAGTGGTTTCCAGAACCACATTCATTATATTCTAACTTGAAATCCTTTTAAGAAACTTGTTAAGAGAACATGACAAAGTGAAGGTTTTTGAATCGAGACCAAACGAAAAATTTGTATCAACAGTTTTTTAGTTGATGAAAAGAATTTTTTGCGTACTACTAGATTTTTAACTACCTGATGAATCTTCAATTTGACTATAAGGGTAATAATATAATGCTTATGGTATACTATAAGTAAATCAGCGTATGACATATTTGTAAAATACCATAAGGAGACGTCATGAAGTCATTAAAAATTATAGGAATCACATTAGCTAGTTTGTTGGTTATCGTTGGACTAAGCGTAGGGGGATATAAAGTGATGAAAAAAGTAGAACACGACGAGATGGTTAGGATTGTAGAGAGTGAGGAAGTCAAAGAAGTAATAGAGGATTATTTAAATTACATAGATGGGAAAGCTTTTACAAATAAAGGAGTAATCCAGTCTTATGAAATAGATACAGAATCTATTCAACATAATCCTATGGGGGGAATAAATTTTTCTGTTTATGTAAATGAAGATAATGAATTGTATGTAAGGTATACCCTAGAGAAAAACTCGCAAACAAAAAAGGTGGATTTCTCCAGTGGGGGATACTCGGGGAAATTGCACAATCTGATAAAGGAGAAACAATGAGTAGAGATTACAGTGATCACGAGCGACAAAGTATAGCAAATGAGGAGTATTCAGTCTATGAACCCAGTGATCCTCTGACTATTAAAAATGATAAAGGAGAGCTAGAAGACATCGGCACAGTCCGTCAGGTAATAGAAAACGAGACAGGAATAAAGGTTTACGTAGTTGAGAGTCCAGACCATTCTGAAGTGTCTGTTCTCTATGAAGGTTCTAAGGAACCAGGTGAGGGTGGAAAATCCAATCTTTATTGTATACTATAAGTAAATCAGTACATGACATATTTGTAAAATACCATAAAGGAGATGCCATGAAGATATTAAAAATTATAGGAATTGTTTTAGCTAGTTTGTTGGTTATCGTTGGACTAAGCATAGGAGGATTTAAAGTAATGAAACAAGTAAAACACAATGAGATGGTGAGAATTGTAGAGAGTGAGGAAGTCAAAAAGATCATAGAAGATAACCTAAAGCTGAGGCATAAAGGGGCACTTGAAGAAGGAAATATTATCCAGAATTATGATATAGATACTAATTCCATTTTTCATAGTCCAATGGGAGGGATCAAATTTAAAATTTATATAAATAATGACGAAGAATTATATGTATTTTTCACTATTAATAAAGATAGAAGTAGCGGAAAGTTAGTTAATGATGGTGGAGGAAACTCTGCTAAATTTGAGAAAATGATAACGGAGGGGAAAAGTGAGTAGACAGTATAGTGATCATGAACGTCAAAAAATTGCTAATGAAGAGTATACAAAGTATTCTGAAACAGATCCTATGAAAATCATAAATGATAAAGGAGAGATAGAAGATATCGGCACAGTCCGTCAGGTAATAAAATATGATATATTTGTAAAATAACATAAAGGAGATATAATGAGGTTATTAAAAATTATAGGAATTGTTTTAGCTAGTTGGTTAGTTATCGTTGGACTAAGCGTAGGGGGATATAAAGTGATGAAAAAAGTAGAACACGATGAGATGGTTAGGATTGTAGAAAGTGAGGAAGCGAATCAAATTTTTATAAATAGATTAAAACGAATAGATCCGAAAGCGTTTGAATCAGATGGAGTTATTAAAAATTATGCGATTAATTATGAATCTATTGCTTCCAATACAATGGGAGGTATTATGGTTTCCATATATGTCAATGACAATAAGGATTATATTTTTAGTTTCACTCTAAATAAAAACTTTAATACGAAGAAGCTTACTAGTGAAGGTGGAGTAAATGATCCTACCATAATGAAAAAAGTAGAAGAGAAAGATAAAAATGACTGATACATATACTGACTATGAGAGATTTCAAATAGCAAAAAAAAGAGTGTACTAAAGAGCTTGCAGTTGATAAGTCTGTTGAAATTGGTGATAAAGATAACGCTAAACCCATCGGTACAGTCCGTCAGGTGATCGAAAACGAGACAGGAATAAAGGCTTACGTAGTTGAGAGTCCAGACCATTCTGAAGTGTCTGTTCTCTATGAAGGTTCTAAAGCGCCAAGTCAAGTGAGGATGGAAAATCCAATCTTTATGGTATACTATAAGTAAATCAGCGCATGACATATTTGTAAAATACCATAAAGGAGATGCCATGAAGATATTAAAAATTATAGGAATTGTATTAGCTAGTTTGTTGGTTATCGTTGGACTAAGCATAGGAGGATTTAAAGTAATGAAACAAGTAAAATACAATGAGATGGTGAGAATTGTCAAGGGTGAGGAAGTCAAAAAAATTATAGAAGATGATTTGAAAGAAATGGACCAATTTTCTTTAACAAATAAAGGGAAAATAAAGTCTTATCAAATTGATGATAAATCCATCAAACATAGTCCAATGGGAGGGATTAAATTTAAAATTTATATAAATAATGACGAAGAATTATATGTATTTTTCACTATTAATAAAGATAAAAAAAGTGGAAAGTTAGTTAATGATGGAGGAGGAAACTCTGCTAAATTTGAGAAAATGATAACGGAGGGAAAAAGTGAATAGACAGTATAGTGATCATGAACGTCAAAAAATTGCTAATGAAGAGTATACAAGTTACTCTGAAACAGACCCCTTGAAAATCAAAAACGATAAAGGAAAGAAAGAAACCATCGGTACAGTCCGTCAGGTAATAGAAAACGAGACAGGATTGAAGGTATACGTAGTTGAGAGTCCAGACCGGTCAGAAGTATTTGTTCTTTATGAAGGGTCTAAAGCTCCATTTGAAGAAGGATGGGAAGTGGATTGGAAAGTCAATGATATTCCTATGGCGAAAAATATCATAACCAAGAAGAAAGAAGTGACACCTCAGTTAGAATCAGCGGCTACAACCTTGAATAACGTATTAGAAAATTATCCGAACGCTAAAATCTCAGTTTATGCTCACTCTCTTGGCTCCATGAATGCGCAATACGCCCTAGCTAATGTTAGGGATATTTCACGTATCTCAGGAGCTTATATCTACCAAGGACCGAATATCTATCCAGTCTTGACCAAAGAACAACGGCAACGTGTGGATGCGATGAAATACCGGATTCATAATTATATTGATCAACGAGATACAGTTCCAATCGGATATCCCAAGGATGCCCCAGGATACAAAGCAGAATTGAACAGTAAAAATGCTGTTGGAATTGTTCATCATGTGGATTCGAGCTTTAATCTGAATCCTGTAGAACAACACATGTGGGGTGGTTATGTTTTTAATGAGGATGGTAGCCTCAAAATCAAAAAAGATACCTCATCTTTTGAAAAACGTTATTCATCTGTTTTGGATAAGGTTTCCAGTGGCTTGTATTCCTATGCAAAGGCTAAAGACGCATTGGCTTCAGGCGGTTATACGAGTGGTGAGGAGCTCTTTTTAGACTCCGAACATGCCTTAACGATTTCATCGGGATTGCATGAAGTCGCGAATGATGGCCATGAAGAGATTCGTTCCATAGTTCGTAAAGCTCACCAAAAAGCAGAGAAAATAGTAGCGAGTACCTATCAAGTCCCTTTTGGTTTTATTTTGTCACCCACAGAGGTGGCGACAGCCTATTCTGATGGAGGAGTATCTCGTACGACAATCGTAGATGACCTTGATCATTATTTCTATCCAAAAATCAAAAAAGCAGAAAAATTAGCTGAAGATTTTCAAAGTTTAGAAAAACAAATAGCAGATGGTGTCCAAAAGAAATTGGAAGATGATAAAGAATTAGCAGGGAATTTTAAAGAATGGATGAAAATCAAGTAATCTGGCAGAAATTAAGAACAAAGCAAAACAATCTAGAGTCATTAGATGAACGCAATCGTTCTATTCGCCAACAAAGAGAAGAACAATTTGAAGACCTTCAGCAAAAACGGAACCAACTGTTGTATATGATGGAAGGAAAGTACCAGATGATGCAGCATTACCTAGGACAAGTGGACGTGGATACTACTGAGGAAAGAGCACGATTAAACAGAATAGCTTCGGATTTTAGTCAAGCAGTATCCATGGGATATACAAGAAATCAACGTACCTTGGAACAAAGGATTGAAAATGAAGAGATTGAGTATAGACGAGAACGACGAAAATTGGAAGATGATATAGATACATTACATCGTAAAAAGATGAAACTTGATCAAGAAAAAAGGAAGGGATAGCCCGTGTTTGAAGAAATGATTAATGACTTCTTCTCAGGTGTGAACAATAATATGACTGAGATTGAGAAGGGACTAGAACGTTTACTAATCAGCCATATTTATGCGCCAATCAAATTGAATGAGCGTAACAATTTGATGTCAGATGGTGATTTCAAAATCAAAACAGAAGCACTAGCAACGAAGACGGCACTAGGGATGATTTCTAGTCAAATCGATACATCAATGAAAGGAGCATATTCTACAAAAGTTGTTGAAACACTAAAAACAAAAGAAAAAGAGTATGAAACAATTGTAGAATAAGCTAGTCCAAATGGGATTCAGATAAAAAAATACATTAAAATCAAAGCTTGAAACATCTAACTAAATGGGTGTCTCAGGCTTTGATTTTTTACGGTATCTGATGGATTTTTAAGGCTTTTTTATGGTATAATAAAACGATATAACTCGTTTTTGAAAAGAAGAGGAGAGACATGAGTGATTTGAAAGCGATTCAGGCTCGTAGTCTGGAAATGGCTGAATATTTCGTCGCATTTTGTAAAGAACATGATTTGTTGTGCTATCTCTGTGGTGGTGGGGCTATTGGTACCCTTCGTAATAAGGGTTTCATTCCTTGGGATGATGATTTGGACTTTTTCATGCCGCGTAAGGACTATGAAAAATTAGCAGAACTGTGGCCACGTTATGCAGACGAGCGTTATTTCTTGTCAAAGAGTAATAAAGATTTTGTAGACCGTAACCTTTTTATTACCATTCGTGACAAGGAAACTACTTGTATCAAGCCTTATCAGAAGGATTTGGATTTACCACACGGTTTAGCCTTGGATGTGTTGCCTTTGGATTATTATCCTAAAAATCCAGCTGAGCGTAAGAAACAGGTTCGTTGGGCCCTGATTTATTCACTCTTTTGTGCGCAAACTATCCCAGAAAAGCATGGTGCAGTCATGAAATGGGGAAGTCGTATCTTACTCGGCCTGACTCCAAAATCTCTACGTTATCGCATTTGGAAAAAAGCTGAAAAAGAAATGACCAAGTATGGTCTGGCTGAGAGCGATGGAATTACGGAATTATGCTCAGGTCCCGGCTACATGCGAAACAAATACCCAATCGCATCCTTTGAAGACAATCTTTTCTTGCCATTTGAAGGAACTGAGATGCCTATTCCAGTTGGCTACGATGCTTATCTCAGCACTGCTTTTGGGGACTATATGACACCGCCACCAGCAGACAAGCAGGTACCGCATCATGATGCTATTATAGCAGACATGGACAAGAGCTACACAGAGTACAAGGGAGAATATGGAGCATGATGGGAGAAAAAATAAGCGTTGTCGTTCCAGTCTACAATGTAGAGGCTTATCTGGAGCGATGTGTGGAGTCAATTCTTCAACAGACTTATGCCCATTTTGAGTTAATCCTAATCAACGATGGTTCTACTGATTCTAGTGGACAGATCTGTGATCACTTAGCATCTCAGTATGAGAATATCAAGGTTTATCATAGCGAAAATGCTGGTGTTTCAAATGCTAGAAATATGGGAATTCAGCTAGCGACGGGTTCTTGGGTTACCTTTATTGATAGCGATGATTTCGTTACCCAAGATTACCTAGCTACTTTAGCAAGTGCAGTTGAAGGGTTGAATGTAGGCTTTGTTATTGCTCCTCTGCACCATATCAAAAACGGAATTGTAACAGACCTACCTTCACATTCTGGAAAAACAGAACTCTGGTCAACAGAAGAAACCATGAAGGAACTACTGATGACTACCAGAACATCATTTTTTCCAGTTGCAAAACTGTTTAAGAGAGACCTGCTTGCGGATGAAAAGTTTAATACCAATTATCACCTAGCTGAAGATGCTCTATTTTTAACTGAATTGCTACTAAAGACAAGATGCAGTTGCGTATTTATTGACAAACCTGTTTATTATTATGATCATCGTGAGGGAAGTGCAACGACATCTGTTAATCGACATGTATTTGACACGATAGAAGTTTATCAGCAAATAATTGCTCAAGTTTCACAAACCTTCCCTAATTTAAAATGCGAATTAATAAATAGAGAATGTTGGTCGTACATCACAGTTTACGATAAAATTATCTTTACTTCACGTGAAGAGTATCAAAAGGAGAAAGCTGAGCTGAGGACTTGGATTGTTCAGCACCGACGCGAAATATGGAAGGATGCTTATTTCACTACTTTTCGCAAGGTAGCGATCCTATCACTTGTCATTTCTCCATGGCTATATAAGAAAATTGTTGGATTAAAAAACTAATATCATGAGAAGGAGTTGAAAATGAATTTTTCAAAAATGGATGAATACTTTGAAAAATCAAAACTATGGATTGCGTATCTATTTGTTTTTATTTCGATTTTAAGTATGAGTTCACTGGTTTATAAGATAGCAAATCCCCTCTACAAGGGATTATCAGCGATTGTAGTGCTTTATATTTGCTATACCTTATTGTTTAAGTGGAAAGAAATCACAGCAGATCGCAAATTTCTATCCTTATTTGGACTCTTAGCTGGAAGTCATCTGCTATCAGCTGTTTTCAATCGCTCTGGACATTTAATTGGAAATGTGATTGAAATTCTCTTCATGGTAACCTATGTTTTATTATTTACCATGTTACAATCAGGGCAACTTAAAAAATTATTTGACTGGATTGCCTATACGGTTCAAATTGTATCTTTTTCTTCAGCAATTTTTGCGTTTGGTTTATTGGTAAGTAGAGTCCTTATCCTATTTAAGATTGGCGAACAATCTTATTACTATGGTGTCATGAATGGACGTCTGTGGGGGATTGTCAATCCAAATGCTAGTGCGATATTTTCATACATTAGCATTATTTTGGCTATGTATTTGATTCATAAAGGAAGTAAATATTCTGTTTATCTTAAACTGAACAATGTGATTCAATTCGTTTACTTCGCAACGATGCAAAGTCGAGGAGCCTTACTTTCTTTACTTCTCATGATTGGACTCTATAGTTTCTTTGCTACTAGAGGAAGTATCGCTAAACGATTCCTCACTTTTATAGTTGCTGGTTTGCTGATTACTGCAACTAATATTGGATTAAGCTATGTAACTTCAATCTATATCTCATCTGAAACTGCGACTGTCTTAGATTTAAACAAAGGACAATCCTATGCTGAGACAGATTCGTCTGTCACTAAGAAGAACGGTGAGCTCCATCTGATCGAAACAACACCAAGTGGTAGAACCTATATCTGGAAAAATGCCATCAAGATGGGAAGTGCCAAACCAATTTTTGGTTATGGTGTACGAAACGTTCCAGATTACTACACAGAATATTTCAGTAAATTTGAGATTCAAAACTCCCTTATTGGTGGGAATTTCCATAACATTTTTGTGACCATATTTGTCAGTTCGGGAGTTCTAGGTTTGGTATCCTTCCTTCTTGTACTGGCTTATGTCATCAAGCGCTTTTTAACGTATTTGATTGTTTCCAAGAAAAATACTGATAAATTGATCATGATCCTTTTCTTCGGTATCTTGTTTGGTCAATTATTTGAAAGTCAGATTATGTATTCAACCAACTTTATTAATATCATCTTCTGGCTAGCGATTGGCTATGGACTCGTAGTCTGCAAACGAGATGAAGGAGTTCGGTACCAAGAAGTAACAGACATCAATGAAATTCAACAAATGGAACTTGGAATCATGGAGTATATTCATGAAGTTTGTCAGAAAATTGGGGTTAAATATTTCTTAGCATATGGAAGTCTAATTGGTGCTGTTCGCCATCAAGGATTTATCCCTTGGGATGATGACATGGATATCTGCATGTTACGAGAAGATTATGAAAAGTTGCAAGACTACCTTATCGCTAACCGTGATGAACGTTACGAGGTCATGTCTTATAAAAACAATCTCAACTATGTCTATCCCTTCATGAAAGTGCAGGATAACCATACCTACTTGCTAGAAGAAGATGTTCGCATCGATTCGAATATGGGAATCTATGTAGATATTTTCCCTGTGGATGGCTACGAGGATGATGTAGAATTTAAAAACAAGATGACGAAACTGATAAAGAAACGTCAATTGAGTTGCTACACCTTCAAAGGCATTACCAATACGAAAAGTGTACTGAATTCACTGCTACGCTATGTGTCAGTTATTATTTTCTATTTCACCAATACAAACAAATACGTTGCCCAGATTGAAGAGCTTGCAAAATCCCGTAAAGTCTCAGATTATGAGCAGGTGGATTATCTTATCTACAAGGATATGAACAAACCAGTGTGGAGACGTGAATGGCTGGAACAAGTTACTACTGGAATATTTGAAGGTAAGGAATTTACCATTCCGAAAAACTATCATGAAATTTTGACCTCAGACTACGGAGACTATATGCAGTTGCCACCAGTTGAACAAAGAGTATCTCATCATGATTTTAAATTATGGAAGATTGTTAAAAGGTCTAAATGACGAGATTGGGATTAAGAAACGTTTAAAAATATAGTCAAATTTAGGAGAATAGAACCTATGTCTGAAAGAACTTTAACTCTTGAAGAAATAAAGCAAGTAGAATTGGATATTTTAAAGTATCTACATGATCTTTGTGAACAACATCAAATCAAATACTTTATTGATTTTGGAACCTTACTAGGGGCTGTACGCCATAAAGGATTTATCCCTTGGGATGATGATACAGATATTTCCTTGGCGCGTGATGAATTTGAAAAACTGTATAAGGTTTTACAAAATGAAAATCATCCCCACTACAAATTGATTTCATTCAGAGAAACAAAGGGATATCCATACAGTTATATGAGAGTCTATGATGTAAGGACTCGTCGAGATGCTAATCTCGTTGACCCAACGGTCGTATTGGGAACTTGCGTTGACATTTTTCCATATGATGGTGTCGTAACAGAGGAAAGTAACCGTAAGAAAATGAAGCTCTACAAATATTTCATTCGACTTTCTTCTTTGAATTTTAAAGGGATCAAGTCTGAGAATGGTGGACTAAAAAACCTCCCTCGTTATATGGGATCAGCTATTTTCCGCTTAACTTCCCCACAGCTATGGAATCAAAAATTAGAGAGTCTTGCTTTGAAGTATAGTGTAGATCAAGCAACAGATCTTACTTGTACTATCTATGACCCTTATTATCCAAATGGTATAAAAAAAGAATGGCTCTATGATTTGATTGATATGCCTTATGAAAACATTGTGGTCAAGGTTCCGAGAAAATACCATGAAATACTTGTCTACGAATTTGGAGAAAACTATATGACTCCACCTCCTATTGAGCAACAAGTCCCAGGAGGGGATAAAAACTACTGGATTGATTAGATTTTTAAAAGTTGCTTAATGTTAAGATAAAGGAGTTTTCAAGGTGAAAAATAAATGGTTATTAAAATCAGTCAGCTATAGTGTTCTCGCATTCTTTTTATTACTGATTCAGTTATCGCAAGGAGTAGATGCAGATACCATCTCTGCAGGTTCGGGCAATCGTATCCATTTCATAAATACAAAAGCAAAATCTGGGAGTGACGCCATCCTTCTGGAAAGCAATGGTCACTATGCTTTGATTGATATGGGAGAAGACTATGATTTTCCTGATGGGAGTGACCCACGCTATCCAAGCCGCTGGGGAATTTCCATGAGAAATTATCAAGTATTGGAGGATCGATTGATTCGCCACTTGGATCAAATAGGTGTAAAAAAATTAGATTTTATTATAGGAACTCATGTTCATAGTGACCATATTGGTGGAGCGGACGAAATACTCAATCGATATCAGGTCGGTAAGTTTTATTTGAAAAAATATTCAGATGATAGGATCACTGCGAACTGGGGACTATGGGATAATCTTTTCAATTATGATAATGCTTTGAGAGCAGCTCAAAAACGAGGAGTTACTCTTATCCAGAATATTTCAGATGAGGATAGTCATCTAAAATTAGGTGATATGGATATCCAACTCTACAACTATAAGAATGAATATGATGCTGACGGGAATCTGAAAAAAGTTCGAGATGATAACTCCAACTCCATCGTTTCAGTAGTGACCGTGGCAGGAAAGAGAATCTATCTTGGTGGTGATTTGGATAATGCCGAAGGAGCAGAAGATAAGTTAGGTCCAGTTATCGGCAAGGTTGATATGATGAAATGGAACCACCATTATGATGCGACAATTTCAAATACGATTAATTTCCTTGAAAACTTATCACCAAAAATGATTATTCAGACAACTGGTGGAGATATTAATGTTGCTTCAACCAGAGAATACCTTCAGAAGAAAAATATTCAGGTTCTTCATGCTGCTAGCCAAACTCAAGACGCTACCGTTTTTGATATTAGCGATAAAGGATTTGCAAATGTTTCAAATACCTTCCCTGATATCCCTGTAGTTGACGAAAAATGGTATCAAGAAGATGGCTATTGGAAATATCGTTTGACTGACGGAGAAATGGCTATCGGCTGGAGAGAGATTGGCGGAGCCACTTATTTCTTTAATGGAAAAGGACAAATGCAAGCAGGTCGCTGGCTTCACCTTAACGACGACTGGGGAGAAAATGCCAAAGGGAATGATTACTATCTGAACCAAAATGGTAAAATGCAAACTGGTGGTTGGTTCAAACTAGATGACTCTTGGTATTATATCCAGTCAAATGGTGCTAGACGATTTAGCGAGCTCTCTGAAATTGGAGGGAAAAAGTATCTCTTTGCAGCAGATGGGAAGATGCTAACAGGACACCAAGTCTATAATGGCAAGAAGCTGTTCTTTAGCGAAAGTGGTGCACTCCAAACAGCAGGTAAGCCTTCAACTTGGCAAAAGATTGATTCAAATTGGTATTTCTATGATGAGGATGGGCTAAAGACCATCGGTAAAAAGAATATCAATGGAAGCACATACTACTTTAATCAAGAAGGTATCATGCAAACTGGCTGGGCCTTTGTTGATGGTCACTGGAACTATTTTGCAAGTTCTGGAGCTATGAAAACCGGCTGGGTCAAGGATCAGGAAACATGGTATTATCTGGATAAAGATGGCATCATGTTAACTGGCAGACAAGATATAAATGGTGTTCGTTACTATTTGAATGCTAGTGGTGCCATGCAGACTGGCTGGAAGTGGCACGACAATAGCTGGTACTTCTATACGAACTCAGGTGCTATGAAAACTGGTTGGTTGAAAGATAAAGAATCATGGTATTATTTGGATCCAGAAACAGGTATTATGGCTGTAGGATCTAAAGAGATTGACGGTAAGAACTATTTCTTCAGCTCAGCAGGTACTATGCAAGTTGGATGGCAGTGGTCAAATGATTCTTGGCATTATTACGCTACGTCTGGCGCACTCCAAACTGGTTGGTTGAAAGATGGTGATACTTGGTATTATCTTGAAGGTAAGGAAGGCGTTATGTTAGTCGGCCTCCATCAAGTAGATGGTAAGCAATATTACTTTAGCAAATCTGGTGCCATGCAAACAGGCTGGAAATGGTTTGATAATCATTACCGTTACTTTGAATCAAATGGAGCCATGAAAACTGGTTGGATAAAAGACAAAGGCGTCTGGTATTATCTAAATCCTGAAGATGGCATCATGTTGGTTGGCCTTCATAAAGTAAATGGTGATCATTATTACTTTGATGAATCAGGAGCTATGCAAACGGGTTGGAAACAGCTTGATGGTAATTGGTACTATTTCCAAGCTGATGGTTCTTTGTTGAAGAACGCAACAACACCTGATGGTTACAAAGTAAACGAAGAAGGAATCTGGAAACAGGCTGTTGCTGCTGTAAATAGTGATGCAGTCAAGCCAGAACAGAAACAAGAAGCTAATTCCTCTATTGTTGAACAACCTAAACAAGATTCAAATCTAGAAGCCAACGCTTCTAAAAAGAAAGAAAAAGAATAAAGAAGAAATCCCCTACTGGCAACTAATTTATCAGTAGGGGATTTTTTTAATTTCGTTTTAATTTAGCAAGTACAAGGTTCAGTGCATAGTGGAGTGTTTTGTCTTTGGTGATAAAGAGGGTCAAGAGGTAATAGATACCACAAGTTGCTATGGTAGAAAGAACCATGAGAATCATATTGAAGTTTACTGTGTAGGAATTGATTTGGAAAATCATCTTGAAAATATAGAAGATTGGGATAAAACCAAGGGATATAATGCTATAACGTGTTAAGGTTATAAAAATTTCTTTTAAACTAATCAGTTGGTGTTTCTTGATAAAATGAATTTCAAGTAAAACAACGATAGTTTCTGCGATAATGGTCGTAGCGATGTAATACTCAGGTGCAAAAATATTATTGAAATACAAGATGCTATTTAATAGTATATTAGCCCCACCACCAAGGAAGTAGAAGGCGGTTAAGCGATTTTCATGGTCGTTGATAAAGATAATCTGTTTACCAAGAATCAACTCAATAGCCCAAATGATGGTACGAAAAGCGAAGACGCTGGTTACGATACCCGCTTCAAGATATTTTTCAGAAGAATAAATAACAGTTGCGTACCGTCCCAATATCATAATCCCGATGCTAGTTGGAACCATAAGGAAATAGAATAAGGATGCCGCTTGATTCACGAGATAATTATAGGACTTGTAATCCTTTTTACCGAGATAGTAGCCGAGGCGTGGAATACTGACGTTGATAGCTCCACTCAAGACACTGGCAATCAACATGACAATACTATAGGCAATTGTATAGTAGGAAATATAGTTCTCATCCGGTCCCTTGGTGATAAACATTCTATCTAGCAAGGTATAAAGCATATTAGCGTTTGCTAAGAGAAGCATAGTGAAGAGCGGTTTAGAAGCTTTAGCTAATTCGACGAAACCGATCTTAACAAAAGAAACTTCTCTCTTAATCCAAAGAAAACTGAGCAGGTAGTTGAGGATAGTAGTCGCTGTCATAACGATAGCATAAGGAACAATATCATCTGCCGTTTTAACAAAGGCGAAGATAGCGACCAGCATGGTAATTCGAATAATTAATGTTTTATAGAGGATGAAGGCATAGTTTTCATAAGCCTCGTTCATCCATTCGATATTGAGAAATTGGAAGAGTGCTTGAGCCCCTAGGATGTAGTAGAGGACCTTCAGATTCTCAATGCTGGTGTCAAAGAAGATAATGAGGAAGTAGATACCTGTCGTCAGGAGAGAGGTAAAAACCGAGATATAAAACAACTTAGAAAAGACGTAGTTGATTTTATTCTTGTCATCCTTGACCTTACTGATAGCTCGAATCCCGTAGTTGTATATTCCAAAGGCAGCTAGTGGAATAACGAAACTTGCCCAGGTATTGGCTGTATTGAAATAACCGTAATTGGATTTGCTGAGAATCCGCGTCAGATAAGGATTGGTTATCAGTGGAAAAACGATATTGAGAATATTGACCAGCAAGCTGGCCAAGGCATTTACTTTTATATTTTTCATTGAACATTCTTTCTTAAATCTAAAATCATATCTAGTATTATATCACATTCTCGCTTCATTCTTTTGATAAAATCGTAAAAATCTAGTATAATAGATAGACTGAAAGTATGAGGTTACTAGATATGAAGATGAAACAAATTAGTGATACAACACTGAAAATCACGATGACTTTAGATGATTTGATGGATCGGGGAATGGAAATCGCAGACTTTCTCGTCCCTCAGGAAAAAACCGAAGAGTTTTTCTATGCTATTTTAGATGAGTTAGAGATGCCAGACAATTTCTTGGATAGTGGTATGCTGAGTTTTCGTGTGACACCAAAACCAGATAAGGTGGACGTCTTTGTGACCAAGTCTAAGATTGACCAAAATTTGGATTTTGAAGATTTGGCGGATCTACCAGACATGGAAGAATTAGCCCAAATGTCGCCGGATGAATTTCTCAAAACCTTGGAAAAGAGCATTGCAGATAAAACCAAGGACGATATTGAGGCCATCCAATCTCTAGAGCAGGTCGAAGCAAAGGAAGAAGAGCAAGAGCAGGCAGACAAGGAGACTGAGAGTAAGAAAGAACCTTATATCTACTATATCCTGCGCTTTGCAAGCCTTGCTGACTTAGTTGCTTTTGCAAAGACGGTTAACTACCAGATGGAAACATCGGAACTCTATAAGATGAATGGGCACTACTATTTGACAATCTTAGTCGATGTGGAAAATCATCCAAGTCCATATCC